>JAIUOC010000006.1:0-300000 GCA_020161265.1 Chloroflexota bacterium
TGGCAAAACCAGGCTCGATCAAACCACACACCAAGTTCAAGGCCGAGGTCTACGTGTTGAAGAAAGAAGAAGGTGGCCGCCACAGCCCATTCTTCAGTGGCTATCGCCCACAGTTCTACGTTCGGACGACGGACGTGACGGGCGCGATTGGCTTGCCCGAAGGCGTGGAAATGGTGATGCCAGGCGACAACATCCAAATGACGGTGGAGTTGATCGTTCCGGTAGCTATCGAACAAGGCTTGAAGTTTGCGATTCGTGAAGGTGGCCGCACCGTGGGTGCAGGCATCGTGACCGAAATCATCGCATAAGCTATAAAACGGCTGGCAGGTGTGCCCGTCACACCTGCCTTCTTTTGCGCTTAGGAGTAATGACGTTGGCAAAGCAAAAAGTTCGCATTCGCCTCAAGGCGTATGACCACAAGATCTTGGATCAGTCGGCACGCCAGATCGTGGATGCGGCAGAACGCACCGGTGCCCAGGTCGCTGGCCCAGTGCCGTTGCCGACCAAGATCGAAAAATACAGCGTGTTGCGCTCACCCTTCATTGACCGCGACAGCCAAGAACAGTTCGAAATTCGGACCCACAAGCGTCTGATTGACGTGATCGATCCAAGCCAGCAAACGATCAATGCTTTGATGAAGCTCAACTTGCCCGCTGGTGTGGATATTGAAATTAAGCTCTAATCGGGAACCCCGCTTGGAGCCATAGCCAATACGGCTGGGCGTGGTAGCCCAGAGGCTCCGCACGCTATGGACTAAGGAGTAACCAATGCTCAATGGTATTTTGGGTCGCAAAATTGGCATGACCCAGATCTTCACCGAAAAAGGTGAAACCATTCCTGTCACCGTGATCGAAGCTGGCCCATGTGTGGTCACCCAACTTCGCACCAAGGACAAGGATGGCTATGAAGCAGTCCAACTCGGCTTCGGCGAAATCAAACCACGAAAAGTAACGAAGCCAATCCAAGGACACCTGAAAGCTGCTGGTCGGCTGGTTCGCTTCATGCGCGAAGTGAAAACCACTGACTTGAACGCACACACTGTCGGCGACGTGGTAAATGTTGATATTTTCCAAATCGGCGAAAAGATTGATGTCGTCGGCACAAGCAAAGGTCGCGGTTTTGCTGGTGTTGTCAAGCGCCACGGTTTCCGTGGTGGCCCAGCAACTCACGGTCAAAGCGACCGCCATCGCGCCCCAGGTTCGATTGGTTCAGGCACCACCCCAGGCCGCGTCTGGAAAAACATGCGCATGGCTGGTCGGATGGGCAATGATCGCGTAACCGTTCAAAATTTGGAAGTGGTAAAAATTGACCTTGAACGCCACGTAATCTTAGTTAAAGGCTCAGTGCCAGGCGCTAAGAATGGTTTGGTGATGGTCTCACGGGCAGCTAAGGCCACGAAGAAATAGGAGTTGACGCATGGAAGCCAAGCTTTATAACCAAGCCGGTCAAGCCATCGGCACGCTTGAGCTGCAAGACTACATCTTCGGCATCGAGCCTAACATTCCCGTGATGCACCAAGCAGTCATTCGCCAACTGGCTAATGCACGTTTGGGCACTCACAGCACCAAGACTCGTGGTGAAGTACGTGGTAGCACGCGCAAGTTGTATCGCCAAAAAGGTACTGGTCGCGCTCGCCAAGGCGCTATTCGCGCCCCCCATCACTCAGGTGGTGGTGTTGTTCACGGGCCAAAGCCCCGCAAGTACACCAAAGCCATGCCTCGCAAAATGCGCCGCTTGGCAGTACGCTCGGCACTTTCGGCCAAATACGCTGAAAACCAAATCATTTTCTTAGATGATTTGAGCTTGAATGCACCAAAAACCAAAGACTTCCTGGCTTTGTTGAAAAACTTGCCCTTAGTCGGCGATAAGACGCTGGTGGCATTGGGTGAAAAGAGCGATAACATCACGTTATCAGCCAGCAACCTGCCAAATGTCAAGACCTTGTTGGCAGCCTACCTGAATGTTCGGGATCTGTTGACCTACGACACCTTGATTTTGCCCAAGTCGGCACTCAGCGTTGTTGAAACAATTCTGGGCAAAAAGTAGGAGATGCAACCGATGAACGCGCACGATATTATTATTCGCCCCGTCATCACCGAAAAAAATACGGCGTTGATGGAAGAGGGCAAATACACGTTCGAGGTGGCACAAGAAGCCAACAAGCCGATGATCAAGGCTGCTGTGCAACAGATTTTCAACGTCAACGTGAAAGCTGTTAACACCATGAATGTCAAGGGTAAGTTGAAAGTTCGCCGTACTCGCAATGGCCAACAAAGCGGTTATAGCCGCAGTTGGAAAAAAGCCATCGTTACCTTGGCTCCAGGCGAACGGATCGAAATCTTCGAAGATCTCTAGGAGGTTACGCAGTGGGCATCAAACGCTATAAACCGACATCGCCGGGTCGGCGTGGCATGACCGTCTCGGACTTCGCAGAAATCACGAAGTTCGAGCCAGAAAAGTCGCTTACCGAACCCTTAAAGAAACATGCTGGCCGTAACAACCACGGTCACATTACCACCCGTCACCGTGGTGGTGGCCACAAGCGCCGCTATCGCTTGATCGATTTCAAGCGCAAGAAATTTGATATTCCAGCAAAAGTGGCGGGGATTGAGTACGATCCAAACCGCTCAGCGAATATCGCTTTGTTGCACTACACCGACGGCGAAAAACGCTATATCATTGCTCCATTGGGCTTGAAAGTTGGCGATACCTTGATGGCTGGCCCCAATGCCGAAATTCGCATTGGTAATGCTTTGCCATTGGCCAACATCCCAATCGGTTCGCAAATTCACAACATCGAATTGACCCCTGGTCGTGGTGGCCAATTGGTGCGCAGTGCTGGTAACACCGCCCAATTGATGGCCCGCGAAGGTAACTACGCCACTGTGCGTTTGCCATCTGGCGAAATGCGCATGGTGCACATCAAGTGTATGGCTACCTTGGGTCAAGTCGGCAATGTTGATCACCAAAACATCATGATTGGGAAAGCTGGTCGCAGTCGCTGGTTGGGCCGTCGCCCAGTCGTGCGTGGTTCAGCAATGAACCCTGTTGATCACCCACACGGTGGTGGTGAAGGTCGCGCCCCAACTGGGATGAACCCCAAAACCAAATGGGGCAAGCCAGCAATGGGCAAAAAGACTCGCCACAACCCCCGCACTCAACGCTTTATCGTGCGGACTCGCAAGCAAAAATAATCCCTGGGGAGCGCTTCGTTGTGATGGCGCTCCTCACCTTGGAGCAAGGGCGGCTTGGCCGCCGCTGCACTGGGTTCCGATAACTCGTGCAGCGCCTTCTCCCTCGTGAGTAGTGACAACAACTACTGCAACTAAAGGAAGGAAACGAATGTCTCGTTCAACCAAAAAAGGTCCATTCGTTGACGTTCGGCTCTTGAGCCGCGTTGAAACGATGAATCGTGGCAATGAAAAGCGCCCACTCAAAACGTGGTCACGCGATTCAACCATCTTCCCTCAGATGGTTGGTCATACCATCGCTGTCCATGATGGCCGCCGTCACGTGCCAGTGTATATCACTGAAAACATGGTTGGTCATAAGTTGGGTGAATTCGCGCCGACCCGCACATTCCGTGGGCACGGTGGCAAAAAGGCCGACAAGCGCGGCAAATTAAAGTAAGAGGTGCGCAATGCAAGCTAAAGCCATTCTGCGTAACTTCCGCATGTCGCCGCAAAAAGTTCGGCTGGTTGCCGACCTCGTGCGCGGTAAAAATGTGACGGAAGCGCTGGGGATTTTGCAATATCTGCCCCACAAGGCAGCCCCAGAAATTGCCCGCGTGATCAAGTCGGCCAAGGCCAATGCCGATCACAACTATCAAATGTCACCCGAGGATCTGGTCGTTAAAACGATTATGGTCGATGCTGGTCCAGTGCTCAAGCGCTATATGCCTCGTGCGCGTGGCCGTGGTGATCGTATCTTGAAGCGTTCGTCACACATTACCGTGATCGTCGATGACGGCGAAGTCTTGTAGAATATAAAGCATGAATGATGAAGGCATCGTGCAATGATGTCCTTCATACTTCATCCTTTAGTTCATCATTATCTTAGGAGGATCTCTTGGGTCGTAAAGTGCATCCGAATGGATTCCGCCTCGGCATCATTAAAGATTGGAAATCGAAGTGGTTTGCCGAACGTAACTATACTGAACAACTGCACCAAGACTTGGCACTGCGCAAATATATTGAAGGTGCCGATGAGTTGAAAAACGCTGGTGTAGCACTTGTTGATATCGAACGCTCAGCCAATCGGGTTGAAGTGACCATCCACACGGCTAAGCCAGGGATTGTCATTGGCAAACGCGGCGCGAACGTCGATACCCTCAAAAACCAAATTGAAAAACTCACAGGCAAAAAGGTGCGCTTGAATATTCAAGAAATTCACCAGCCTGAATTAAATGCTTACCTGGTGGCCGAAAGCGTTGCTGAACAAATCAGCAAGCGGGTTTCACACAAACGCGCCATGAAGCAAGCAACCCAACGTGCCATGCGGCTTGGTGCTCAAGGCATCAAAGTCAAATGCTCAGGCCGTTTGGGTGGCGCTGAAATGAGCCGCTCATTGTGGGAACGTGAAGGTCGTGTGCCCTTGCACACCATCCGCGCAGACATTGACTACGCCTTGGTGCATGCTCACACTACCTATGGCCGAATCGGGGTTAAAGTTTGGATTTATAAGGGCGATGTGCTTGGTCAACGCGAACGCCAATCTGCAACTGCAGCAGCCGATGCGCCAAAAACCAACACTCGTTCGGGCAAGGGGTCGTAAACCATGTTAATGCCCAAGCAGATGAAATATCGCCGCCCACACCGCCCTCGTAACATCAAGGGTATTGCTCAACGCGGCGCAACTGTGGCATTCGGTGATTTTGGTTTGGTCTCGCTCGAAGCTGGCTGGATCACCAGTCGCCAAATCGAGTCGGCCCGCCGTACCATCACCAACTATGTGAAGCGGGGCGGTAAAGTTTGGATTCGGATCTTCCCAGATCGTCCAATTACCCAAAAGCCTGCGGAAACACGGATGGGTTCCGGTAAAGGTTCAGTTGAATACTATGTCGCAGTGATCAAGCCAGGTCGCGTGTTGTTCGAATTGAACGGCGTGCCCGAAGATGTGGCCCAAGAAGCACTGCGCCGCGCTGCCCAAAAATTGCCAGTCAAGTGCAAATTCGTAACCAAGGCATCGCAGGAGGTTGGCTCAAATGAAGGCTAGTGAACTGCGCGACATGAGTAACGCTGATTTGGAAAAGTTGATCAACGATAACAAACAAGAGTTGTTCACCATGCGTTTCCAAAAATCAGTTGGCAAATTGACCAACACCGCCCGCGTGCGGTTGTTGAAAAAAGATATCGCCCGCGCCAAAACGGTCATCCACGAACGCACCTTGGTGGCGGAGGGAAATTAATGAACGAGCATTTAGCAACAACTGATAGCCGCAAGCAAAAAGTTGGTCGGGTTGTCAGCAATAAAATGAACAAAACCGTGGTGGTTGCAGTCGATTACCTGCGCCCCCATCCGTTGTATCGCAAAACTGTGCGTCAAACCAGCAAGTTTTACGCCCACGATGAAAACAACGAATGCCATGTAGGCGATACCGTGGTGATCGAAGAAACCCGCCCCTTGAGTAAGCTCAAGCGCTGGCGCGTGGTTGAAATCGCCACCAAAAACCGCCGCGAAGGCTTGAATGTTCTGCGCCAAGACGTAGTAACCGTTGAAGGCGAAACCGAGGAGGCCTCGTCGTGATCCAGCAAGAATCTCGTATGCGGGTTGCCGATAACACAGGCGCAAAAGAGCTGTTGTGTATTCGGGTACTCGGTGGCACCAAGCGCCGCTATGCTAGCGTTGGCGATACGATTATCGCAACCGTCAAGCAAGCCAACCCAGGTGGCTCAGCCAAAAAGGGCGAAGTTGTTCGCGCCGTGATCGTTCGGGTCAAAAAGGGCTATACCCGCCCCGATGGCTCAATGATTCAGTTTGATGATAATGCTGCTGTCATTATCAACCAACAAGGCAACCCTCGCGGCACGCGTATCTTTGGGCCGGTCGCCCGTGAATTGCGCGAAAAGCAGTTTATGAAGATCATCTCACTTGCTCCAGAAGTGTTGTAACATTCTTCACGAGCTGTGGTACAATACAACGCTTGTGGGCAACCACATAGCGGTGACTATGGAGGCAAAACCATGCACGTCAAAAAGGGCGACCGCGTAGTGGTCCTTAGTGGGCGCGAAAAAGGCCGCGAAGGTGTAATCAAGCTGTCTTTGCCCAAAAAAGAACGCGTCGTCGTTGAAAATGTTAATATTGTCAAAAAACACGTTAAGCCAATGGGGAATCGCCAAGGCGGTATCCTCGAAGTTGAAGCAGCTTTGCATGTCTCAAAAGTCATGTTGATCTGCCCAGCATGTGGCAAGCCTTCACGCACTGGCCATCGCGTCAACGACGAAGGCAAAAAAGTTCGTGTTTGCAAACAATGCAATGCCGACGTTGCCTAATTAGCAAGGTCGAAGACAAATGAGCAATGAACAACCGTAGGTTGCTGACTACTCATTTGGTTGGAACTATCGTATTTGCCATCTGGGCTGGCGCAGTTGTGCCGCAACCGTTTGGTAGCCTTGGTTACCAATGCTGCCGCCGAACCCCAGAAGTGAGGAACCCATGGCACGTCTTAAGGATGTCTATTTGAAGACCGTGGCTCCTGCATTGTTCAAGGACTTTGGCTTTAAGTCCCCTATGCAAGTGCCTCGGATTACCAAGATCGTCATCAACATTGGCTTAGGTGAAGCGTTGCAAAACCCCAAAGCGGTGGAAGCAGCTATTGGCGACTTGACCATGATTGCAGGTCAAAAGCCGGTTGTGACCCGCGCTAAGAAATCGTTGGCAGCCTTCAAACTCCGCCAAGGCATGCCGATCGGCGCAATGGTAACCCTGCGCAACGACCGGATGTACGATTTCTATGATCGTCTGGTCAACTTGGCGTTACCCCGTATCCGCGACTTCCAAGGCTTAAGCCGCAAATCGTTCGATGGTCGCGGAAACTACAGTATCGGTATTCGGGAACAAATCATCTTCCCTGAAATCGAATACGATAAAGTCGATAAAATCCGTGGTCTTGAGGTGGCGATTGTTACCACCGCTCCAAACGACGAACAAGGCTTTGCTTTGTTGAAGGCGTTGGGGATGCCGTTTCGTGACTAGAGTTGGTCAGGCACTACAGGTGTAGTGAACCAACGACTCTTACTGGGAGGCCAAAACAGTCTATGGCTAAGAAATCAATGATCGTCAAGGCGAATCGCGCACCAAAATTTTCAACGCAGGGATACAATCGCTGCAAGCGCTGTGGTCGGCCTCGGGCGTACATGCGAAAATTTGGTATCTGCCGGATCTGCTTCCGCGAGTTGGCATCACAGGGGCTGATTCCCGGTGTAACAAAATCAAGCTGGTAGAACCAGGAGGACGAGCTAGTGAGCGTTAATGATCCAATTGCCGACCTGCTGACACGCATCCGCAACGCGGGTATGGCGCGTCACCAAACGGTGACGATTCCATTGTCGAAAATCAAGCGCGGTATTGCTGAAATTTTGCAAGCCGAAGGCTATATCAAGAGCTTTGAAGTTCAAGAAGGCACACCATTCTCAAACTTGGTGTTGACCTTGAAATATGCTGCTGACCGCAAGCCAGTTATTACCGGCTTGAAGCGGGTTAGCCGCCCAGGTTTGCGGGTCTACACCAAGCGCAACGAGATTCCTCGGGTGCGTAACGGTTTGGGCTTGAGCATCCTTTCAACTCCTAAGGGGTTGATGACCGGCGATGCCGCTTGGAAAGCAGGCGTTGGCGGCGAAATTGTTTGTTACATTTGGTAATACTAAACGAGGACAACGGTAGCATTACCGTCATCACTCGTGGAGGAAATGACCCATGTCACGTATCGGTCGTAAACCGATTGAAGTTCCAGCTGGCGTAACTGTGAACGTTGACAGTAATAATCTGGTCACGGTCAAAGGCCCCAAAGGAACCTTGAGCGAATCAATTCGGCCTGAAGTTACGGTTAATATCAATGGCGCAACGGTAGAAATTACCCGCGTCAACGATAGCCGTCAGGCTCGCGCTTTTCACGGTCTCTCACGGACGCTGGTCGCCAATATGGTCGATGGCGTAACCAAGGGCTTTGAAAAAACGCTCGAAATGAATGGTACAGGCTATCGCGCTACGCTTGATGGCAAAACCTTGGTGCTTTCACTTGGCTTCTCGCACCCAGTGCGGGTTGAGCCATACGAAGGCAACAGCTTTGAAGTAGCCGAGCGTCGGGTTGTGATCAAAGGTCCCAACAAGCAAAAAGTTGGCGACCAAGCAGCCAATATTCGTAAGCTGCGTCCACCCGAACCCTACTTGGGCAAAGGCATCAAGTACAGCGACGAAGTGATCCGCCGCAAGGCCGGTAAAGCTGGTAAGAAGTAGGCTGTTGGCGGCGGCGTAGCGTGGCATCACTAACGCGCCGCCTAACCCACCTACAGGAGAAATATAGCAATGTCGAAATTTACATCCCGCGAATTGCGGGCCCGACGGCATCGTCGGCTTCGTGGTCAACTCAGTGGTACGCCCGAGCGCCCACGCTTGAATGTGTTTCGCTCAGGCCTGAATATCTATGCCCAAGTGATCGATGATCTCGCTGGTCATACGCTTGTTTCCGCGTCAACGATCGATACCGAATTACGCGGCAGCCTTGGTGAGCAACGCAAACTCGAACAAGCACATTCAGTTGGCAAGGCCGTTGCAGAACGCGCTCGCGCCGCTGGGATTACCAAAGTGGTGTTCGATCGCGGTGGCTACAAATATCACGGTCGTGTGAAAGCTGTTGCCGACGGGGCACGCGAAGGCGGACTTGAATTCTAATCAACTCTGGAGGCAACGTGGCGAAGCGAAATCGAACTGGCGCTGATGAAGTTGAAATGGACGAACGGGTTGTCCAAATCAACCGCGTCGCGAAAGTGGTCAAGGGTGGCCGCCGCTTCAACTTTAGCACCGTCGTAGTCGTTGGCGATGGCAACGGCAATGTCGGGCTAGGGATGGGCAAGGCTTCTGAAGTACCTGAGGCGATCCGCAAGGGCGCTGAATCAGCCAAACGCAATATGATCGCGGTTTCCGTTATCGGAACCACCATTCCACATGAAATTGTGTCAACCTATAAAGCATCAAAAGTGTTGCTCAAGCCAGCCTCAGCTGGTACTGGCGTTATCGCTGGTGGTGGCGTGCGGGCCGTGCTTGAAGCCGCTGGCATCAAGGACGTTCTGACCAAATCATTGGGCAGCAACAACTCAGTCAATGTAGTGCGAGCTACCTTGAAGGCACTTTCTGAATTGCGCACTCCGCAAGAAGAAGGCCGTCGCCGTGGTCGCGCTGCATCGTCATTCCGCCTGAGCGGCCAAAGCCGCGCCGTTATCAGCGGTACGGAGGAGTAACGATGACTTTGCGTATTACTTATAAAAAGAGTTCAATCGGCTATAGCCAAGCGCAAAAAGATACCGTGCGCTCACTCGGCTTGCGCAAATTGAACCAAGTGGTCGAACTTCCAGATACTCCGGTTGTCCGTGGGATGATCTTCAAGATCAAGCACTTGGTAACTGTCGAGGAAGTGACTGCGACGGAGGCCAAGTAATGAAATTGCATGATCTGAAGCCAGCACCAGGCTCAACTCGCAAAAGCAAGCGCGTTGGTCGTGGTCATGGTTCGGGCAAAGGTAAGACCTCTGGTAAAGGTATGATGGGTCAAAAGGCTCGTTCAGGGCCAAACCCCTACCCACACTTTGAAGGTGGTCAAAATCCTTTGGTCCGCCGGATGCCCTACAAGCGTGGCTTTACCAACCGTTTCCGGGTTGAATATACCGTCGTCAATGTCGGTGATTTGATCGAATGGAACAATGGCGATGTAACGCCAGAAGCACTGCGCGAAGTCGGCTTGATCAAAAACCTCAAGCAACCGATCAAAGTCCTCGGCGATGGCGACCTGAACGTAGCCCTCAAGGTGCGTGTCCACAAGGTTAGCGCCAGCGCTCGCCAAAAAATTGAGGCTGCGGGCGGTTCAGTTGAACTGATTGACGCTGCCGCCTAAACAATGGTGATGCGATGACCTTCTCTTGCGACGGCGTAGCGGGCTCTGCCCAAGGCTACGCCGTTTGCAAATGAAGGTCATTCGTGCATTACACAGGAGAATTCGATGCTTCAAGCTGTGGTCAACGCGCTTAAAATCGCCGAAGTGCGTAAGAAAATTTTGTTCACCATGATGATGCTGGTGATCTTCCGCTTTATCGCGGCTATCCCAGTGCCAGGGGTCGATACAGCCGAACTCGATCGGTTGTTTAATGGTCAGTTGCCGTTGAGCGATTTGGCTAACTTCCTCAACTTGCTCTCGGGTGGGGCGTTGCGGCAGTTCTCGGTCGCAGCCATGGGGGTCTATCCCTACATCACGGCTCAAATTATTATGCAGTTGCTGATTCCGTTGATCCCAGCGCTGGAGCAATTGAGCAAAGAGGGTGAGCAGGGCCGCAATCGTATTCAGCGCTATCAGTATTTCCTCACTGTGCCCTTGGCCTATCTCCAAGGCTATGGCCAAATTAAATCCTTGATCAACAGCGGGATTAATTTGTTCGGTACGTTGAATTTCAGTATCACCGAAAACTTCTTCCAAACCTTCTCGATCTTGACGATTATGGTTGCTGGCTCGATGTTCTTGGTTTGGATGGGTGAGTTAATCGACGAACGTGGGATTGGTAATGGTCTCTCGATGATTATCTTCGGCGGGATTGTTACGGCGCTGCCAAGTATGGTCTATCAAGCTATCACCACCTCAAGCTCAGGCAATAACGTAATCGGCGGGATTTTGCTGCTGATCGTAACCTTGGCCACTGTGGTTGGGATTGTGTTGATCACCGAAGGCCAACGCCGCATTCCAGTTCAATATGCCAAGCGCGTGCGCGGCAACAAGGTCTATGGCGGTCAATCAAGCCACTTGCCATTAAAGGTCAATATGGCTGGGATGATTCCCTTGATCTTCGCCCAAAGCATTTTGATTTTCCCCAGCACCGTTGCTTCCTACTTCTGGAATCCCAATGGTTCGGGCTTCTTCAATGGCGTTGCCAACTTCTTCGTCAATAGCTTTGGCCCGAATGGCTTGGCCTTTACCTTGGCGATGTTTGTGTTGGTCTTGCTCTTCACCTACTTCTATGCCTTGGTGATGTTCAACCAACAAAACTTGCCTGAAATGTTGCAACGCAACGGCGGCTTTATTCCAGGCATTCGCCCAGGTCGCAACACCGAAGTTTATCTGACCAAAGTCTTGAACCGCATCACCTTGATTGGCGCGGTTGGCTTGGCGGTGGTTGCAGCCTTGCCCTATTTTGTGCAACAAATTACCGGCTTGCAAATTGGCTTTAGCAGCACCGGTTTGTTGATTGTGGTTGGTGTGGCGGTCGATACCATGCGCCAACTCGAAGCCCAAATGATGATGCGCAATTATGAAGGCTTCATCTCGCGCTAAGAAACGCTAACTGCTGTGGGCAGGCGGCGCTATGGCGAACAACGGCGTTCGCCATCCTTTGCTGACTCACCGAGGAGCACTGACCTATGAACATCATTTTGCTTGGTTCGCCTGGAGCGGGCAAAGGAACCCAGGCAACTGAGTTGGAAGCAGCAACCGGCATGAAGCATATTGCTAGCGGCGATATGTTTCGGGCGGCTGTGCGTGAAGGCACACCACTGGGCAAACTCGCCCAATCGTATCTCGATAAAGGCGAGCTTGTGCCCGATGATGTTGTGATTGGCATGGTTTTGGAACGGGTACGCCAACCCGATTGTGAAAATGGGGTGATTTTCGATGGGTTTCCACGAACGCCTCAGCAAGCCGAAGCCCTGCAAGCAGCCCTAGCTGAACATAACGATGCGATCAACGCAGTGTTGTTGCTGCATGTCGATAAAGATGTGCTGATTCAACGAGTGATTGGGCGCTGGACTTGCAGAAAATGTCAAGCTGTATATAATACATACTTCCGAGCACCAAAAGTCGAGGGTGTTTGTGATCTCTGCGAAGGCGATTTGTACCAACGCAGCGATGATAACCTTGAGACGATCAACCATCGACTTGATGTTTACGAAGCCCAAACATCGCCATTAATTGCCCATTATCGCACGCAAGGAATCTTGCATGAAATTGATGGCCTCGGCGATATCGACGATATTACTGCACGCATGGTTCAAGCAATTGAATCGGCAAAGCCGTGCTAAATTTGTGGTATAGTAATAGGTACCGATGCAGAAGCATGGGCCGACGGCCTATGCTTCTAGCTTGCTGCGTATGCTATACACCGTCTGCTGGCGTATTGCACAGCCCAGTGACGGGTTATCCTTTGGGGCAATCGCGCACCACTCGCAACGCATGCGACCATTGCCACCGCTGATGTGCTAGTTTTAAGGAGTTATATGGCCAAGAAGAAGGATGTCATTGAGGTCGAGGGCGTTATTACTGAGCCACTGCCAAACGCGATGTTTAAAGTAGCGTTGGATAACGGGCTGGAAGTATTAGCACATGTCTCTGGCCGGATTCGGATGAATTATATTCGGATTCTCAAAGGCGATCGCGTGCTAGTCGAACTCTCGCCCTATGATCCGACTCGTGGCCGTATTACTTATCGGTACAGATAACACACTGACCACCGCAACCAATGCCTCGGGCCGAAGCGGACTGGGGGTTGGATTGTTGTGTGTCTACGAGCGAGGTTCCGATGAAAGTTCAACCATCAGTTAAACCACGCTGTGAATATTGCCGGGTCATTCGTCGTAAGGGCGTTGTCCGCATCATTTGCAGCCGCACCCCGAAGCATAAGCAACGGCAAGGCTAAGAGGAGCATCGAATGGCACGTATTTCAGGGGTTGATATTCCCCGCAACAAACGGGTGGAAATTTCCCTTACCTACATCTACGGGATTGGTCGCACCACCAGCACTGAAATTCTGGCTCGCACCAATATCAATCCAAATGTTCGGGTCAAAGATTTGACCGAAGACGAAGTGATTCGTTTGCGCGAAATCATCGACCAAGATTACACCGTTGAAGGCGATTTGCGTCGGGCTGTTCAATTGAACATCAAGCGTTTGATGGATATTGGCTGCTACCGTGGGATTCGTCACCGCAAAGGCTTGCCATTGCGCGGTCAACGCACCAAAACCAACGCCCGTACCCGCCGTGGTAAAAAAGGCGCAGCAATCGGTGGCAAGAAGAAAGCTACCAAGAAGTAATTTCCTGAATTTTTATTTTCAACGCTATTTCGGAGGCCTTGAATGGCGAAACAAGCAAAAGCGGGAGCAGCTCGCCGCCCTCAACGCGGTCGTCGCCGTGAGCGTAAAAATGTGCCGCGTGGCCAAGCTCACGTGCAAGCAACCTTTAATAACACGATCGTTACGATCACCGACCCAGCTGGCAACGTGGTTTGCTGGAGCAGCGCTGGCGCAAGTGGCTTCAAAGGCTCGCGCAAAAGCACTCCTTATGCAGCCCAAGTAACTGCTGAACAAGCAGCACGCAAAGCCATGGATAACGGCATGCGCGTCGTCGAAGTGTATGTAAAAGGCCCAGGCGCTGGCCGTGAATCAGCGGTGCGGGCACTGCAAGCTACTGGCTTGTCGGTTATTGCAATCACCGATGTTACGCCAATCCCACACAATGGTTGTCGCCCACCAAAGCGCCGCCGCGTGTAATGGCTTCGCGGCAGCATGCTGCCGCCGAAGTGTGTAGTAGCAACGCCACGATTAAAATACGTGAGCAGGATGAAGCACGGCTGTTCCTATACGTGGAAATAGGAGTCGGTGTGTAAACTGCCTTGGCAATTAGGAATTGCGAAGGGACAAACAAGAACATGGCTCGATATACTGGTCCAGTATGTAAATTGGCACGCCGCGAAGGCGTTGACCTAATGCTCAAGAGCGGTAACAGTGGCCGCAAGGTGCTTGAGCGCCGTGGGAGCCAGCCCCCTGGCCAACATGGGGCTTCAGTCCGACGACGACAATTGTCTGATTATGGTGTTCAGTTGCGCGAGAAGCAAAAAGTTCGCCGGATCTATGGTGTTTTGGAACGCCAGTTCCGCCGCTATTATGGCATTGCGACCCGTACTACCGGCCAAACCGGTGCTGTGCTCTTGCAAATCTTGGAACGTCGCCTCGATAATGTGGTGTTCCGCTTAGGCTATGCAGTAACTCGCGCCCAAGCTCGCCAGTTGGTCAACCACGGTCATATTACCGTGAATGGCCGCAAAACCGATATTCCTTCAGCCTTGGTTGAAGTTGGCGATGTAATTGGCGTGCGAGCCGAAAGCCGCAAACGCGATTATTTCAAAGATCTCGAAGAAACCAAACAACTCAACCGCGTGTCACCACCAAGCTGGTTGTCACTTGACGCTGGCAAGATGGAAGGGGTTGTACAAACCTTCCCATCACGCGAAGAGTTGGATATGTCGATTAACGAGCAGTTGATTGTTGAATTCTACAGCCGCTAATCGGACGTAATCGGTATCACTATCCCAGCAGGAGGCGGATACGTGCTAGACATTGCAATGCCCAAACTCGAATGTGTCGCAGCGGCGGAGAACTATGGGCGGTTCAAAATTGAGCCTCTGGATCCCGGGTACGGGCACACATTAGGGAACGCGCTGCGACGGGTGTTGTTGTCGTCCATCCCTGGGGCAGCGGTCATCAAGATTAAAATTGATGGGATTTTCCACGAGTTTTCGCCAATTCAAGGCGTGCGTGAAGATGCTACCGAGATTGTGTTAAATGTGAAAGGCATTCGTTTGCGCTCCTACGCCGAACGCCCAGTCAAGATGATTTTATCCAAGACTGGCCCAGGCGTGGTGCGGGCAAGCGATATTGAATGCCCTTCAAATGTGGAGATCGTTAACCCCGATCACTACATCGCAACCCTCGATAGCTCCGATGCTCGCTTGGATATGGAGTTGACCGTGGAACGTCACCGCGGCTATCTGCCAGCTGAAAATCGTGACCCGGTGCCGATTGGCGAAATCCCGGTGGATGCGATCTTCACGCCGGTGCACAAGGTTAACTACGTTGTGGAACACACCCGCATTGGCGGGATGACCGACTTCGACCGGTTGTTGCTTGAAATTTGGACTGATGGCACGGTTAAGCCAGGCGATGCTCTCAGCTATGCCGCGCAAGTGCTGGTTCAATATTCATCGATCATCGCCGATTTCAATCGCTTTGACGATGAACAAGAGCAAGTTGGCGATGCCAATGGTCTGGTTATTCCCAGCGAGATCTACGATATGCCTATCGAAGATCTTGACCTTTCAACCCGCACCTACAACTGTCTCAAGCGTGCCGACATCACCAAGGTTGGGCAAGTGCTGGAGATGGACGAGAAGCAACTGCTGGCTGTGCGGAACTTGGGGCAAAAATCAATGGACGAAATTCGCGAGAAATTAATCGAGCGCAATTTACTGCCAACCTTGCCTTTCAACTCCGCTATTCTGAACACCAATGTCGCTGCCCGTCTGAACGACGGTAGCGCTGAATAGACGAGGATCGTTTCATGAGACACCGCAAGTCTGGCAAGAAGATGGGCCGGCCAACGGCTCAGCGCAAAGCCTTATACCGCAGCTTGATGATTGCGATTATTGAGCATCGCGGCATTACAACCACTGATGCCAAGGCCCGCGCAGTTCAACCAGAAGTTGAAAAATTGATTTCATTGGGTCGCTTTGATACTCCCCACAATCGCCGGATGGCGCTTTCGAAGCTGCACAGCAAGATTGCCATGAACCTTTTGTTCCAAGTGGCTCCTGCTTACGCCGAACGCCCAGGTGGTTACACGCGGATTGTCAAGATGGGCTTCCGCAAAGGCGACGCTGCGGAAATGGCTCGGATTGAATTGGTCTAGTTTGCCCTATGAGCCGTACTTTAGCATTGTGTTTTGAATATCTCGGCACTGCTTTTTGCGGCTCGCAATGGCAACCAGGCGGTCGCGCCGTGCAAACGGAGTTAGAAACCGCTTGGCAACGATTAACAAGCGATACTGGGCGTTGGATTTTTGCCGGTCGTACCGATGCAGGAGTTCACGCCCTAGCCCAAGTCGCCCATATCGTGAGCGATACGCCGCGCAGTTTGGATACAATTGCTAAGGCAATCAATGCCATTACGCCGCCCGATATCAGTGTTCACGAAGCATGGGAGATGCCAACCGGCTTTCACGCTCGCTTTAGTGCCCGTCAACGAACATATCGCTATGTTCTCGATAGTGCACCTGCACCTTCAGCTACGCTCTCTG
This sequence comes from Chloroflexota bacterium, assembly GCA_020161265.1. NCBI lineage: Bacteria > Bacillati > Chloroflexota > Chloroflexota bacterium. The sequence goes on from JAIUOC010000006.1 coordinate 16,320, forward strand.
GGCGGGTGCTGCGCCTCGATCATCAACTTGATTGGGTGGCGATGCAGGCGGCCTTGGATACCCTGATTGGCACACACGATTTTGCGGCGTTCGCTGGCGCTGGTCACGAAGGCTCGACAACTCGCACCTGTATGCTGGCGCAATTACGCCCCGCAGAGTGGCTTGGTCGCCCAGTGACTGTCCTGCATTTGCAGGCCAATGCTTTCCTTAAGCATATGGTGCGCAATATCGTTGGTACGTTGCTGATGGTTGGCGATGGCAAGCTTTCATTGGAAGCTTGGCAGGCAATTATTGCTAGTCGCGATCGTCGTAACGCAGGCCCAACCGCGCCCCCACAGGGGTTGTATTTAGAGTCGATTGGCTATGACCCAGCACTTCAGCCATTGGCGACAAGTTCACGCTGGGATGGCACGACCTATTTTCGGACGTATCAAGGCTAACGATGTGAATACGGGCAGGTTGCCAACGCTTCTCATCGCCAACCTTACAACGATTTGTGAACATGCCAGCGTGGCATAATTCACAATTCATACACGAGGAATTCAGCAGCATGAAGACTTATAGCCAAAAAGCTTCGGAGATTCAGCGCGAATGGCTGGTCGTCGATGCACAAAATCAGGTGCTTGGTCGGCTCGCGACCCAAATTGCAACCCTGATTCGCGGCAAACACAAGCCAACCTACACGCCAAGCATGGATGGTGGCGATTTTGTGATCGTGGTCAACGCTGAGAAAATTCGCGTTACCGGCGATAAAGCCAACCAAAAAATTTACTATCGCCACTCGAACTTCCCTGGTGGTTTGAAGCGCACCGCTTATAAAGTGATGATGCAAACCCACCCCGAGCGGATCATTTACTTCGCGGTAAAAGGCATGTTGCCACGCAATCGCTTGAGCCGCCATATTATCAAAAAACTGAAGGTGTATGCTGGTGAGAGCCATCCTCATGCATCACAATCACCTAAAGTCTATGCGGTGAAAGGTTAATAACGATGAGTGAACAACGCTATTTCCAAGGCACTGGTCGCCGCAAGACCGCCGTGGCTCGGGTACGCTTGTATCCTGGCACTGGCGAATTTGTGGTCAATGGCCGCACCTCAGAAGAGTTCTTCGGCGGTCGCGCTTTGTATCAACAATTGATTCGCCAACCGTTGTTGGCTGCCAATCAACTTGGCTCGTTCAACGTGTTGATCAAAGTTCGTGGTGGTGGTGATACTGGCCGCGCCGAAGCTGTGCGCCACGGTATTGCTCGCGCATTGGTCGATGCTGATCCAGCATTCAAGCCAATTATGCGGGCTGCTGGCCTCTTGACCCGCGACGCTCGTAAAAAGGAACGTAAGAAACCAGGTTTGGTCAAGGCTCGCCGCGCCAAGCAATACACCAAGCGGTAATTTCGTTACCCTTTGGTGTCGGGTTCTTTCCCCAGCCTCGGAGCTTCGGTTCTAAGGCTGGGGTTGGTTTTTTTTTAGGGGTCAGGATTCAGGGGTTAGGCTAACGAAACCGCGAAGAACGCGAAGAGCACAAAGGCTGATTTTTAGCCACAGATTGGCACAGATTGACCTGATTAGCTGCAAATTTCCAAACAGTTCAGTATTTATAACACGCTGCACCTCTGCGTTAAATACCTATTCGTTTAACGCAGAGGTGCAGCGTAAAATTCCCGATCCCCGATCCCCAGCTACCGATCCCCATTCTCTATGCTCTATGTTCTATGCTCTATATTCTTAGCGTTTAACTTTGGCCTTAACCTTAACTACTACAGGCTCAATGACTGGTGGCGGGGCTTTGCCAGCTTCGCGCCAAGCACTGTAGCCGCCCAGATGAGCTTTGACACTACCATCATTGACCGCCCAAACTCGATCAACCACGCGATCAAGAAAATAGCGGTCGTGTGAAATGACAATGACTGTGCCGTCGTAGCGTTCTAAGGCATCTTCCAAGACTTCGACCGAATCAATATCTAAATGGTTGGTCGGCTCATCGAGAATTAGACAATTGGGCTTGGCTAACATCAATAAGGCCAATTGCAAACGTGCCCGTTCGCCACCGGAAAGCGAGCCGATGCTTTGGCGACATTGGGCATAACTAAACAAAAATCCACCTAAAAATGCCACCGCTTGGCCTTCGTACATCGAGCGAGTGAGGCGTACCACATCAATCGGCGTTTGGCTATGATCAAGCGTCTCAACGCCTTGGGCAAAATAGCCAATTTCGATCGATGGGCCAACCCAAACCATGCCATCACTTGGCTCAAATTGCCCATGCATCAACTTACCAAGCACACTTTTACCAGCTCCATTTTGGCCGACGATCCCAACCCGTTCGCCACGCCAGATGGTTTGTTCAATTCCCAAAAGCACTAAATCGTCGCCAAAGCTCATGCTGACATCACGGAGATCGATGATTTTTTGGCCGCCACGTTGCTCGGAGCGTAGACTCAAGCCGACTTTGCGCCGCTCAAGCACGGGCTTTTCAACTTTATCCATTTTGTCGATTTGCATTTGCTTGACCCGTGCCTGCTTGATATGGCGCTCATTGGGCACTAATGAAGCCCATAATTGGAAACGTTTAATTGCCTCTTCTAGGCGATTAATTTCCTTTTGCTGTGCGATAAAATCTTGCTGCTGGCGTTGCAAGGCCAATTGGCGATTGACGGCGTAGGTCGAATAATTGCCAAGCCAGAGGCTGGTTTTGCCAGCTTCCAAATGCACAACGCTGGTGATGGTTTCATCGAGCAAGTAGCGATCGTGGGCGACAATCACCACCGCCCCAGCAAACTCACGAATTGTCGTCTCTAAAAATTCGCGGCGGTTCAAATCGAGGTGGGTTTCTGGCTCGTCAAGCAGCAATAAATCGGGGCGTTGCATCAAACAACTTGCCAAGCCGATCATTTTGCGTTGGCCGCCACTGAGCGAATTGGTTGGCAAACTCAGATCGTTACCATCAAAGCCAAATTGCTGTAGATAGCCGCGAGCATCGTTATAGAGCATCGAGCCACCCAGCTCCTCGAATTGGTTCAATAGGCGACTGTGACGCTCTAAAACCTGATTCATCCGCTGAAGATCATTGGCGATGGCTGGCTCGCCCAGTTGGTTTTCGCAGGCCTGAATTTGGGCCTCAAGCTCAGTCAAATCGGGGCGGGCGGCCATGACGGTTTGCAACGGTGTGCGCTGATCGCCCACGATATGCTGCGAAAGATAGGCGATGCGCAATCCGCGCCGTGTGCTAATGTGGCCAGTCGTCGGCGTTTCAAAGCCTGCCAATAAGCGCAGCAACGTCGATTTGCCTGCACCATTTGAGCCAACCAAGCCGATGCGGGCGTGTTCATGAATTTCCCAATTCAGGCCGTTGAGAATGCTTCGGCCACCAATGCTAAAATGAACATCCTGAGCGCTAGCGATGATCATCGGGCAACCTCCAAAATAGGGGGCAGCACTATGCACAGTGATCAAAAAAGACTAGGGGCGCATAATGCTGCCCCTAGTCTTAATCATTTGGTTTCAATGGCAAATGGTTCAGATTTTAGGCGCAGCTATCCTGTCTGCGCCCTTGTTGAACCCTTTCCGTGCGTGAATCACGCCCATGAATGCATTGAAAACCATAATCGTCTTCCAACTTATAATCCATTAAGTGTGGCTAGGATAGCACAAATCATCAAGCAGCATGATCGGTCTTTAGGCCGAATCCAAAACTCCGGCATATCTCTTTAATCAACCAATTGATTTAGTAAGGAATACTTCGATGAGTTTACAGATTGGTCTGAATGGGCGTTTTTTCGCGCAGAATTGGCGACCCGCCCGTGATGAAATTGATTTTGCGGCTGCCAATGGTTTTGCCAGTATTCAGTTTCAGGGCAAGCCAGCAGGCCTACAAGCCGCCGCCTTGGGAGCCGATTTTGCTAGCATTCGGCAACAGCTCGAAACTCAACATATTATGGCAGTGATGGAAATCAACCTGCAAATTGATGTTACTGGTCGGGCGGCAACAGGCCAAACGCCACTCGAAGTGCTCGAAGCCAATTTGCCTGCAATTGCTGGCTTGGGTTGTAAATATGTGCATTGGCATTTGAACAATCAGCCAGTGCTGGAATTTCAACAGGTTGCTGAACTTGAAATTAGCTTGCAATCCCAATTTGCGGCTGGGGTAGCTTTGGCTCAGCAGCATGGCTTTAAATTTGGTTTTGAGCACAACGATCCCATCTTGCGCTTGTTTACCACGCCGCAAGCATGCCGCCAACTCTTAGATGCTGTGCCAGATTTAGGCTTTGTTTGGGATTTCAATCATACCTTGCCAGAGGATTTAGCGGGATTTTTGCAGTTAATTCCACGCATGAGTATGCTGCATATCTCCGATACGCCCTTGCCCGAAGTTAATTGCCACCTGCCTTTGGGTCTGGGCAAGATTGATTTTGTGGCTTATTGTCGAGCCTTGGTTGTTGCCAATTTTCACGGCCCGGCCATTCTAGAAATTGGTGGTTTGCCCAAATCAGGTGGTTATGGGCGCGATACTGATGCCGCCTTGATTGATTCGTTGGCCTACTTGAAGGCTGCTTTGTTGCAGGTTAGTTGATTTTAACGCAAAGGCGCAGAGTATCGAAGGATGAGGGATGAGGGATGAAATGTTGGGCTATCAGCTGAAGGCGATTGGCTATCGGAATATGCTTAGTATTTGAATTGATCTATTAATCCTATCGCCGTTCTTCGTGATCTTCGCGTTCTTCGCGGTTCCGATCCCCGCCCCCAACAACCGATCCCCAATCATAACGTGACACCTTGCGTCATAAACCTGCTTAGGGTATGATCATGCAATAACGACTGTGCGCCTTCAACGGAGAACGCCGAGATGACTCAATCAGATAGCCTTCGCTCGTTTGGTCTGTATATTGACGGAGCTTGGGTCGCGGCCAGCGATGCTGCTAGCGAAACCCTGTACAACCCCGCCACCGGCGAGCCAATCGCCCAAGTTGCGCGAGCCACCATCCACGACATTGATCGAGCCGTTGAGGCTGCGCGGAAGAGTTTTGATATTGGCTCATGGGCGCAAATGCGGCCTGTTGATCGCGCCAAAACCCTCGAAGCAATCGCCGATTTGCTTGAAGAAAACACCGACGAATTGGCGGAACTAGAGACGCTCAACGGCGGCGCAACCCTGCGTAAAAGTTCATGGCTGGATATTCCGGTTGGCATCGAGCATTTGCGCTATTTTGCCGATTTGGCGCGGCAGCATCCCATGCAAACCTTGCCCTATATCGATTTTCCTTCGCCGAGTGCTAATGCGGTTTGGCGTGAGCCAATTGGGGTCTGTGGCCAAATTATCCCCTGGAACTACCCCTTTTTGATGGCAATTTGGAAGATTGGCCCAGCTTTGGCGGCTGGCAATAGCCTCGTACTCAAGCCTGCCTCGTTGACTCCGGTTACTGCTTTGCGCATGGCCGAATTGATTCACGAAGCCGATTTGTTGCCGCATGGCGTTTTTAACGTGGTGACTGGGCCTGGTGGTTTAGTCGGTGAACGCCTGACCAGCCATCCTGCGGTCGATAAAATTGCTTTTACTGGCTCAACCGAGGTTGGCCGCCGAATTGCCGAAGTCGCTGGGCGCAATCTCAAGCGCGTTACTTTGGAGCTTGGTGGCAAATCGCCAGTCGTGGTGCTGCCCAATGCTGATCTTGATTTGGCGGTTGATGGGGCAATTTGGGCGGCCTTTATGCACTCTGGCCAAAGCTGCGAGGCTGGTACGCGCTTGCTCTTGCCCGATTCACTGCATGATCAATTTGTTGAGCGGATGGTTGCGCGGGTTGAACAATTGGTGCTAGGCGATCCATTGGAGTTGACAACTGATTTGGGGCCGTTGGTCTCAGCTGCTCAAAAACGCGCGGTCGAAGCCTATATCGAACTGGGAATTCAAGAAGGGGCAACGTTGCGCTGCGGCGGGGTGGGTATCGATGATCCCAATCTTGCCAATGGCCATTTTGTGCGACCAACGATCTTCACCGATGTGCATAACCAGATGCGCATCGCCCAAGAAGAAATTTTCGGGCCGGTACTGTCGGTAATTCGCTATCACACGGTTGGTGAGGCAATCACAATTGCCAACGATACCAACTATGGTTTGGCCGCCAGCGTGTGGAGCCGCGATTTGCAAGATGCTCAAGAAGTGGCGCGGGCAATTCGGGCTGGCACAGTTTGGATCAACGATCATCACTTGATCAATGCCAAAGCGCCATTTGGTGGCTACAAAGATAGCGGGATTGGCCGCGAGTTGGGGCCGAATGCGCTTGATGCCTATAGCGAAATCAAGCATATTCATACCGACTTGACCCAAGAACGCACCCGCCGGATTTGGGTCGATATCGTTACGCCACGGCTTGATGATTAATAGGTTAGAGAACGCAGGAGCAGGTTTTTAACCACGAAGGACGCGAAGAGCACGAAGTATGAGGCGATAGGCTTTTGACTAGCGGAATAATTGTTGATATTTCCAACCAAGCTCCGATAGCCAATAGCCCATCGCCTCATCGGCTCTGGATTAACATTTAATGTTCAAACCCTGACCTCTATGCCCTATACTCTATGTTATGAACCGTCAATGCTGAGGCTTTAGTGCTGAAGGCTTCGCAGGTGCGGCCAGTTGCGGCATGATAGGCTGGAGCTAAAGCTGCAATCACCGCATCAACGTGGCTTGCTTCGACCAAGGCCACGCAACAGCCACCAAAGCCCGCGCCAGTCAATCGAGCACCCCAAACCCCAGGCATATCACGCAACAACTTAGTTAATTGGTCAAGCTCAGGGCCGCTAACTTCATAATCATCGCGTAAGCTCCAATGCGATTCGTTCATCAACTCGCCAACATAGCCAAAATCGCCAGCGCGAAACGCGGCGGCAGCTTTATGCACCCGCTCATTTTCGCTGACAACATGGCGGGCACGCCGATAAATCACATCTTCAAAGCGATCTTGTTCGACGGCTTGGGCCAGCAAATCACTGCTCACATCGCGCAAATCGGTGATATTGGGGTCGAGTTGGCGCAAAATTGCCACAGCTTGTTCACATTCGGCGCGGCGTTGATTATAGGCCGAGCCAGCCAAGGTGCGTGGCACGCCACTATCAATCACCAAAACAGCCACTTCAGCCGGAATCGGCACAGCCTCAATTTCCAACGAGCGACAATCGATTAATGTGGCATGGCCGGCAACGCCTGCGGCAATCGAAAGCTGATCCATAATTCCACAATTGACATGGGCATATTCAATTTCGGCGCGTTGGGCAATTTTAGCTAATTCAGCGGGCGCAATCGTGATGCCTTGGGCGTGGAGTAAGCTAAAAGCCAAGCCAACTTCTAATGATGCCGATGAGCTTAATCCACCACTCAGCGGCAAATCACCATCAATATTAATCTCAGCGCCTTGCAATGAGTAGCCAGCATCAAGCAAGGCTTGGGCCGTGCCCCGCACATAATCACGCCAATCGCCGTGCGTGCCAGCCGCCAAATTAGCCAAATCGGCTTGATCATGGGCGTTGAAACGTAGGGCGTGCACAATCAACTGCTGATCATCACGGGGTTGAACCTGAAACGTTGTGCCACGCTCAAGCGCCAGTGGCATCACAAAGCCAGCATTGTAATCGGTATGCTCGCCAATTAAATTTACCCGACCTGGAGAACGAACAAAAAATGCAGCTTTAACCTCGGTCATAGCCAAATGCTCCAAAATCTATCAATGGGTACGTTAGCGAGCGAAGGAGCACTGCCAAGTTGAGTGGAGTACAGCAGAGGATGTAGATCAAGCAGCACCCAATTGCGGGATTGGATGCTGCTTGTTGAATGAGCCACAGCCGATCTTGCAAGCCAACGCACGAAGCGATTGGCTAGATCTTATGCCTTATTGGCTAAATAATCAATCATGTCAATTTTGGTAATGATCCCGCGCACAACGTCGGATTCATCGACCACGACCGCGACTTGACCACGGCTAAATACTTCGGTCAAAGCATCGATGCTGGTGTCGGGGCCGACGGTTGCTACGGCGCTACTGACAATATCGCTAATCTGATGATCCATCTGACCAGCGCCCGAAAGCAGATAATCTAACAAATCAACTTCAGTAATCAAGCCAACCAAGGTACCATCATCGCGCACGACAGGCATTTGCGAAATATCGTTGGCTTTCATATCTTGGATAACTTGGGCCACGGTGTGCGTTGCTTTGGATGAAATGACCGAGCGTGGTCGAATATCGAGCAATTGGCTAATTGGTTCGCTTTCCAAGAAGCCATTTTCGCGCATCCAGTCGTCTGAGAAGATTTTGCTGATGTAGCGCACGCCAGAATCGGGCAGCAGGATCACGGCAGTTTTGCTTTCGTCCCAATTTTGAGCACGCAACCAGCGCATCGCACCGGCTACGGCCATACCACATGAACCGCCGACAAATAAGCCTTCTTCGCGCACCATGCGGCGGGTCATCACGAACGATTCTTTATCGCCAACCTGCACCACGTCATCAACATATTGGAAGTGCATCGTGGTAGGCAAGAAATCTTCGCCAACCCCTTCAACTTTATAGCCAAAGGCTGGGCCAAGCTGGCCAGTGCGGAAATATTCGGTATACAACGAACCAACTGGGTCGATCCCGACGACTTGAATATTGGGATTTTGCTCTTTCAAGAATTTAGCCGTACCGCTGATTGTGCCGCCAGTGCCCATGCCTGCGATAAAGGCATCGATTTTTCCAGCGGTTTGTCGCCAGATTTCAGGTCCAGTGGTGCGGTAATGAGCCTCAGGGTTGGCTTGGTTCCAATATTGACCAGCCAGAATTGCGTTAGGGGTTTCTTCGGCCAAGCGCTTGGAAACCGAATAATACGAGCGTGGATCGTCTGGCTCGACAGCTGTCGGGGTAATTACGACCTTGGCTCCTAAAGCACGCAAATAACGAATTTTTTCGTCACTCATTTTGTCGGGCATCACAAAAATCGTTTTGTAGCCACGGATTGCCGCCGCAATTGCTAAGCCCGCGCCAGTATTCCCGCTAGTTGGTTCGACAATCGTGCCACCTGGTTTGAGTCGGCCTGAGCGCTCGGCATCCTCGATCATGGCAATCCCGATGCGGTCTTTAACCGAGCCACCTGGATTCATGTATTCGACTTTGGCCAGCACTTGGGCGCGAACCCCCCGATTAACCCGATTCAAGCGAACCAAGGGCGTATTCCCGATCGCGTCCAAAATGGTGTCGTGAATTTGCGGCATCGCCATTGTTGCCGTCTCTGTCATTGGGTGCTCCTGAGTTGATTGATCTGTCATGCTTCTATCCTAATCGCAAAAATTCAATGCCGCAAGCAAAATGCTTGGGTTCATGGTAGCACAAAGCCAGAACATAGAACATAGAGCATAGAGCATAAAATATTAATGCTTTAATGCAGAGTCACAGAGTATAGATAAGGCTATTGGCTGAAGGCTTCTGGCTATCGGAACGCTTTTAGCTATCCCAATGATCTTCGATAATCAAAAGCCTATAGCCCTTTGTGCTCTTCGTGCACTTCGTGGTTAAATAATCTCAGCCCCAATAACCCATCCTCAACCCCTATGTTCTATGTTCTTTGCTCTATGTTCTTCCACCTAACGACCGATCCCTGCTATGGTACACTGCGCATATTGGCATAAACGAATACAGCAATAGTGGGGAACTTTCGATGCAGGCAGTGCAAATCTCAACCAATCAGAATCGGGTCGAAATACCGTGGCGAGCCTATGTGGCGCTGGCAATTGGCATTGTTTGTATCGCGTTATCAGCAATTTGGGTCAAGTGGGCGGTTGTGCCTGGGCCAGTTTCGGCCTTTTATCGCATGCTGATTCCAGCGGTGATTTTGCTGCCATGGTGGTTTGCCAAGCGGCCTAAACAGTTGCCCAAGCAAGCGACACGGCTTTCGCTGTTGGGCGGCGTTTTCTTTGCCTTCGATTTAGCCCTGTGGAATAGCGCAATTCTGCTGACTTCAGCCGCCAACTCAACCCTGTTTGCCAATAATGCCCCGCTATGGGTTGGCTTGGGCGCTTGGCTGATTTTTCGCGAACGTTTGCCGCAGCGCTTTTGGTGGGGCATGGCGATTGCCCTGATTGGCGTGGTGGTGATTATGGGCGAAAATTTGCAACAACTTACGATTAGCCAAGGCGATTTGTTGGCGATCTCAGCAGGTGGTTTTTATGCTGCCTATTTGCTCACGACCCAACGTGCCCGCGCTGAACTGGATACCTTGACCTTTATGACCTTGGGAATTGTGGTGAGTGTGGTGATTTTGGGCTTGATGTGCCTGATTGGTGGCTATAGCATCATTGGGTTTAGCGCCCAAACATGGTGGTCGTTGCTGGGCTTGGGCTTGGTTTCACACCTCGGCGGTTGGTTGGCGATCAACTATGCGCTTGGCCATATCAAAGCTGCGACGGCTTCGGTCAGTTTGTTGGGCCAGCCAGTCTTAACCGCCTTGATCTCAATTCCGCTCTTGAATGAATCATTAAATATCTTCCAAATCATCGGTGGTAGCTTGGTGATTGGCGGGATTTGGCTGGTTAACACTCAAAAAAAGTAATGGTCAAATTACTGGACAATAAAGATTGCTGCTAATGCAACCGCTCTTTGACCATAACAGACTGCCGAATCGTTGCCATACTCCTAGGTTAATCTATGAGGGGGTAGAAAAACGAACAAATGTTCGTTATACTAACGAGGCTGCGGTATGCTGGATGTTCGCCTTGGCTCAAACGGAGGACACTATGGGAAACTTGACCTTTAGTATCAACATCACCCTCGACGGCTGCATTGATCATCAGGAAGGCATCGCTGACGACGAGACCCACGCCTTCTTCACCCAACTGATGGATGAGAGCGGGGCGATGCTCTGGGGTCGTATCACCTACGAGATGATGGAAAGCGCCTGGCCAGCGGTCGCTCGCGGCACCACCGAGGCACCACTGGCGCTGCGCGAGTGGGCGATCAAGCTGGAGGCCAAGCCTAAATATGTGGTGTCCTCGACGCGAACGGATTTTCCCTGGACGAACAGCCAGCTCATTACGGGCAATCTGCGCACGGCTATCCAGCAGCTTAAGGACGCGACCCCAAATGGTGTCCTGCTTGGGAGCGGTAGGCTCGCGATCGAACTAGACCGACTAGATCTGATCGATGAGTACAAGTTCCTCGTCCATCCGAGGATCGCTGGCCATGGCCCTACTTTGTACGCAAGTGGGCTGCCCAACACGCGCCGACTCACGTTGATCTCAGCAATCCCACTGCGCTGCGGAGCGGTCGCCATGCACTACCAGCGTGCAGGTTGATCATTCGATATAACACCCAAAAAGATGCTCCTAAAATAAAGTGTAGCGTTTATTACAAAATTGATGTATACTAGCAATAAGTCGTGCTATACTGATGCGACATGCAGCGACCATGCCAACTGGAAATGCGGGGATGCTGCCAACAAAGGAGCCTTATTCAGATGGAAAAGCAAAAAGTAACCGTGATTGGTTCGGGGCCAGCTGGCTTGACGGCGGCGCTGTATGCTGCACGCGCCAATTTAACCCCGTTGGTAATTCGCGGCATTCAGCCTGGTGGCTTGATTGCCACGACCAGCGAAGTTGAAAATTACCCTGGTTTCCCCGATGCGATCAATGGCTTTGATTTAGCCGATAAAATGGAAAAACAAGCAGCCCGTTTTGGCACCCACTTTTTAGATGGGATTGTCGAAAAAGTTGAGTTGGGCGAACGGCCTTTCAAGCTGCATATTGATAATGGCACGATTGTCGAAACCGAAACCTTGATTATTGCGACTGGGGCTTCGCCGCGTAAATTGGGCGTACCTGGTGAATTAGAATTGGCTAATCGTGGCGTTTCCTATTGTGCCGTATGCGATGGCTTCTTCTTCCGCGATAAAACCTTGGTAGTGGTTGGCGGCGGTAATAGTGCCTTGGATGAAAGTTTGTTCTTGACCCGCTATGCTAAGGAAGTGCATATCATCCATCGCCGCGACCAATTACGCGCCGATCCCGTGTTGATCGAACGTGCCCAAAATAACCCGAAAATTAAATTTATTTGGGATACGGTGGTCACCAAAGTTGAAGGCACGGTTAAGGTTGAAGGCGTAGCGTTGCAAAATGTCAAAACTGGCGAGGAATCAACCTTTGCTGCCGATGGGGTGTTCCCATACATTGGGCATATTCCCAACACTTGGTTATTCAAAGATCAAATTGAGTTGGATGAGAACGGCTATATCGTGAGTGAAGGCCGTGCCCGTACCAATATTCCAGGGGTTTTCGTGTCGGGCGATGTAGAAGATCATGTCTATCGCCAAGCGATCACCGCTGCTGGCAGTGGTTGTATGGCAGCCATGGAAGCCTCGTGGTTCTTGGATCAAATCGAGCACGAACAAACCAGCTTGGCTCAGTGGTAATCACGAGGGGCTAGGGTTCAGTTGTCAGGGGCTGGGGAATAATGTTCCTCAGCCCCAATTTATTGTTGTAGGCTTCTGATATAGGTCAAATAGCACCATTCTAATTGTTTGATTGCTGAATCTAGGTGCTGCATAACATGTTGGCAGTCAGCGATACTGATTGTTTCTACATATGAATTAATCAGCATGCGATACCCAACGAGTGTCCCAATGCAAGGTTGAATATCCTCACGAAGCAACAGAAAATTGTAAACGATCTGTTTTTGGATTTCTATTGGAATTCGATCAACAATTTCTCGATTCATATTAATCTCCTCAAAATGATAGAATCGATAGCCATTGCCAAGATAGCATTTAATCCTAGTCGATTCAAATTGCGATTAACTGAGGGTGCTCATCTTTCAATCAAAATAAACACCCTCAAACCTGACCCCTAAACCCTAGCCTCTGACCCCTCGTTAAACCTTCGCACTTTGCCATTTACCTTGGCGGAAGCGCCACCAAGCCAACGTGCCTTGGACGGCAAAATCAGTACACATTGCCAGCCAAATGCCATTCAAGCCAAGCTCGAATTGCCTGACCAGCAGCCAAGCCAAGGGTAAGCGGACACACCAAACGCTCAGCATTTTGCTAATCAAAGGCCACTTTGGCTCGCCACCGCCGCGCAAACTCCCGCTAAAGATAAAATTAGCAGCCAGGGCGGGCTGAGCAAAACCGACCATCCGCAAAGGTAAGGCTGCCAACCGCACAACCTCTTCGTCGGCGACGAAAAAGCGCAAAAATACTTCAGGCGCAATCACAAACAACAGGCCAATGGCTCCCATAAAGATTGCCCCAAGCCGAAACGCCTCAAAACCGCTCTCACTCGCTTGTTGCGGCTGATTTGCGCCCATATGCTGGCCGACCAACGTTGTTGCCGCCACCGCCAAACCCATGCCTGGCAAAAACGAAATGCTTTCAATTGTGATAATCGTATTGTGAGCGGCATAGGCCGCCGTGCCAATATCGTTGATCAAATGGATAAAAATCAACAACGCTGCTTGAAAAATAAATTGTTCAGCGCCATATGGCAGGCCTTGGCGTAAAATCCGCCAAATTAAGTTGCCATTTGGGCGCGGCAATTGATCAAGTTTCAAGCCGGAGCGTCCGCGAATCAGCGTGGCTAGTATCATTAATCCGCCGATGCCCTGACCACTCATCGCGGCAAAAGCTGCCCCATTAATCCCCATTGCTGGAAAACCGAGATAGCCATTGACCAACAACAATGATAAACCAGCATTAATCCCGTTGACCACCAACATTACCTTGAGCGGTGTACGAGTATCGCCGGAGCCGCGCAAGGCTGCATTACCGACGTAGAGCATGGCCATCAACGGCATGGATAAGGCTGAAATTCGCAAATAGCCAGCGCCGTATTGGCGAACTTGGGCGTTTGCGCCGAGTAAATCCATGAGTTGCGGTGCAAATGTATACGCCAAGAACAGGCTGAGCAAGCCCATCGCTAAGCCAATTAGCAAGGCTTGGCGCAGCGTTTGGTTGGCTTGTTCATGTTCGCCAGCCCCAACAAACCGCGCAATGACCACGGTGCTACCGAGAGCTACTGCCATAAAAAAGGTGATTAATGTCCATGTGACTTGGCTTGCAATACCAGTCGCCGCCAAAGCGATTTGGCGATCGTAGCCATTGGCGGCGGCTACAGCTAAGCTCAAGTGTCCCACCACATAGGTATCAACCAGCCCAACCATCAAACTTAATAATTGCTCGCCGACTGCTGGCAAGCCCAACTTTAATACAGCGCTACGTTGGCTACTGCGCCCACGGGCTGCGCCTAATGGAATTGCCATGATGTGTCCGTTACCTCATGCAATATGTCGATATATGCATAATAGCAGAAGTCATACAAAGTATGAAGGACGAGGGATGAAGGATGAAGAACATAGAACAATGAAGATCGAGTAGCTATTGGTTTGTGAATAATAGATTTTTTGCAATTACCAAGGGTGTTCCGATAGCCAATAGCCAATAGCCAATATGATTCTCTATGCCTCTGTTTACAAATTCGATCGATAAAATTTTTCATCCCTCATATTTCATCCCTCATACTTTCCTCCGTGGCACACTTTCTGCATTTACTCCAATTCAGAACGACAGACTGAACATTGCAAACAGAAAAATGCTGGCACACTTTCTGCATAAGCAGAACAGTAGAAACGATACGTAGATTGAACAATGCATAAACAATCTACAACTACTGAAAAAAGAATGCTGGCACACTTTCTGCATAAGCAATCACAGTAGTCAACACAAGCACTTATTGAAATTATCACACGGAGGAATCAACAATGTTATCACTTATCGCATGGCTTATCTTTGGCGCATTGATCGGTTGGGTTGCTAGCAAAATTATGAATACCGATGCCCAACAAGGTGCAGTATTGAATATTGTGGTCGGGATCATCGGGGCATTCATTGGCGGTTTTTTGATCAATCGCGACGTGACCGGTAATGTATTCAATCTAATGAGCGTCTTGACTGCGTTGATTGGTGCAGTTGTGCTGCTTGGGATTGTAAACCTCTTCCAACGTGGCCGCGTTCGCTAATTTTTGGCTAAATAATCCAAGCACTGATTACTAAAATAATTATTTGGAGGAATTAACAATGCTTTCACTTATTGCATGGCTTATCTTCGGCGCATTGATCGGTTGGGTTGCTAGCAAAATTATGAACACTGATGCTCAGCAAGGCGCAGTATTAAATATTGTAGTCGGGATCATCGGAGCGTTTATTGGTGGTTTTTTGATCAATCGCGACGTGACCGGTAATGTATTCAATTTGATGAGCGTCTTGACCGCGCTGATTGGTGCCGTCGTATTGCTTGGGATTGTCAACCTCTTCCAACGTGGGCGCGTGCGCTAAGCCGTCATCCTACCCTGATCTGACGAATCGCGAATGCTACAATGCTGTAGCATTCGCGATTTTCGTTTAACCTCAGTTAAATCGCAACGCTGTAAAAGCCAAAGTAGCCCAATTAACACCAAGTTATGGCGGCAGAGGCGGCGCTTTCTGCTATAATCGCTGCTGTTGACACTGATCAAAACGATTAACAACCAGTCAAAGGATCATAAATGACCAGCGAACGTCCAAGTATTTCGGTCTTCTTCCCTGCCTATAATGATGCTGGCACCATTGGTAGCTTGGTGATTACAGCATTTCACGTTTTACCCGAACTCACCGATGATTATGAAGTGATCGTGGTTAACGATGGTAGCAGCGATTATACCGCGCAAGTGCTTGATGATTTAGCCACCAAATATCCACGTTTCCGCCCAATTCACCACCCCAAAAACCGCGGTTATGGCGGAGCATTACGCACAGGCTTTGCCTCGGCAACCAAAGATCTGGTGTTTTATACTGATGGCGATGCCCAATACGACCCCAACGAGTTGCGCGATTTGTATCAAGTGCTGACCCCTGAGGTTGATATTGTCAACGGCTATAAGATTGCCCGTTCTGATCCATTGCATCGTAAAATTATTGGCCGCGTGTATCACCATGGAGTCAAATTTTTATTTGGCTTTAAATTGCGTGATGTTGATTGTGATTTTCGGCTGATTCGCCGCAAAGTATTCGATGTAGTCAATCTTGAATCCGATAGCGGTACAATCTGCTTAGAATTGGTCAAAAAATTACAAGATGCTGGGTTTAATTTTGCTGAAGTGCCAGTGCATCACTATCATCGCACCTATGGCAAATCGCAGTTTTTCAATTTCCCCCGTTTGTGGCGCACGCTGATTCAGTTGTTGCAGCTTTGGTGGAAGTTGGTCATCCTTGGCAAACATCTTAAAGAACAAGCTGCTCGCCAACGTGCTCTTGGGCGCGACGCGGGCTAACGGCTATTTATGGAGGTTGTGTGCTAGAGCAGGCATTTCGTGGTAAGCGTTGTTTGATTACTGGCGGTTTGGGCTTTATTGGCTCGAATCTCGCATTTCGTTTGGTCGAATTAGGCGCTGAAGTTGTGATCGTTGATTCATTGGTTGCTGAATATGGCGGCAATATGGCCAATGTCCATGGCTTGGCTGAACAAGTTCGGATTAACATTGCCGATGTCCGCGATCAGCATTCGTTGCAATATTTGGTACAAGGCCAGGATTATCTGTTTAATCTCGCTGGTCAGGTTAGCCATATTGATTCAATGGAGAATCCCTTCAACGACTTGGATATTAATTGTCGGGCGCAGCTTTCAATTTTAGAGGCTTGTCGCCACAATAATCCAGCGATTAAAATTGTTTTTGCGAGCACCCGCCAAATCTATGGCCGCCCCGATTACGTGCCTGTTGATGAGCAGCATTTGTTGCACCCAACCGATGTTAATGGCATCAACAAGATGGCGGGCGAGTGGTATCACATTCTTTATAATAATGTCTATGGGATTCGGGCTTGTGCTTTGCGCATGACCAACACCTATGGGCCACGTATGTTGGTCCGCCACGCTCGCCAAACTGCCTTGGGTTGGTTTGTGCGCCAGGCACTTGATAATGAAGTGATTAGCATTTATGGCGATGGCGAACAACAGCGTGATTATACCTATGTTGATGATGCAGTTGAAGCTTTTCTGTTAGCAGCCATGAATCCGGCTGCCGATGGTCAGGTGTTTAATCTCGGCGGCCCTGAGCCAATTAGCCATTTGCAATTGATTTCGACCTTGACGGAAGTTGCAGGAACTGGCTCATATCGTTTGGTGCCGTTTCCCCCTGAAAAAGCCCGCATCGACATTGGCAGCGTCTATAGCGACTATCGCCGGATTCAAGCAGTGTTGGGTTGGCAGCCAACCACGAGTTTGCGCCAAGGTCTCGAGTATACCGTAAACTTTTACCGCGAATTCCGCGAATCCTATTGGTAGTTTGTAGATGTCCTCACCCCCTAGCCCCCTCTCCCGCCCAGCGAGCGAGGGGGAAATTGCTTAGTTTGGTT
This sequence comes from Chloroflexota bacterium, assembly GCA_020161265.1. Lineage (NCBI taxonomy): Bacteria > Bacillati > Chloroflexota > Chloroflexota bacterium. The sequence goes on from JAIUOC010000006.1 coordinate 33,714, forward strand.
GTGCAATGGCAATAATCCCAGGAGCCTCAATCGATCACCAATTACGTGTCGCCATGCTTTGTCGGGCAGTTTTTCCGTTGCATGGCTTTGGCGGCATCGAGCGCCATGTCTTTCATTTGGTGACCCATCTCAGCGATTTGGGGGTTAAGCTCGATCTTTGGACTCAAACGATTCCCCATGATGCGCCAACTGCTGGCGAGGCCTATGCTCGTTTGTGTCAAAACCCGTTGATTGAACTGCATGAAACCCGTTATGATCGTACTAGCCCATGGTTGCGACCAAATAGCATTATCGGGCGACAGTTTAATTATCCGATTTTTACTTGGCAACAAGCTAGTGCTGTAGCCCAAACTGCCCAGCAAAGCCAGATTGATATTGTGCATACCCAAGGTTTGTGTGCGTTGGGCTGGGGATTGGTGCGTCAACAGCAGCCCAGTTTGCGCCGAATTCCTCAATTGGCCAATCCCCATGGCATGGAAGAATATAAGAATGTTGATTGGCGCAAACAGCTTGCTTATGCCCCGTTTCGCGCCCAATATTCGTGGAGCCACCGCCAAGCTGATTGTGCAATTGCCACCGATGCCTGTACCGCCGACGATCTACCAAATTTGTTGGGCGTTGATTCGGCGCGGGTTGCGGTGTTGCCCTCGGCGATTGATGTGGCCGAGTCCCTGGGCCAGGTTAATGGGCAAATTGGTAATGAGTTGGTGCAGCGCTTGCAGCTCGCCGACCACGATGTGGTTTTTTTGACTGTCAGCCGTTTGGAGCGCAACAAGGGCTATCATCTGCTCTTGGCGGCCTTGGCCGAATTGCGTGATCTGCTGCCTGCAAGCTGGCGTTTGTTGATGGTTGGCACTGGCAAAGAGCAAGCAGCGCTTGAACAGCAAGCCCAAAGCCTAGGCTTAGCGCAACATGTCAGCCTGCTTGGTCGTCTGAGTGATCGTGAATTGCATTCACTGTATGAACATGTTGATTTGTTCGTTCATCCAACCTTGTATGAAGGTTCGTCGTTGGTCACACTCGAAGCCATGATTCATCACTTGCCAGTGGTGGCAACTGCGACTGGTGGGATTCCTGATAAAGTTATCAGCGGCCATAATGGCTTGCTTGTGCCAGCCAACAATCAGCGGGCCTTGGCCAATGCGCTGCGGTTAGCCCTCGATTTGCGCGAATATTGGCCGCAATGGGGTGCTGCTGGCGCAGCGATTGTGCGGCGCAGCTTCGATTGGCCAGTTGTGGCGCGACAAACCCTCGCCACCTACCGCGAACTATTGCAATCTCGCTCTTTGCGTGGAGGATTCCAATGAGTTTTCGTAATACTCAGCCATCGTCATCTCAGTCTGCTCCATCATCGCCGCCAACCACTCCCGCCCCAACTATGCAATTACCTGAACTGCTGCAAGCCTCGATTGCCTTGGCTGGCAAGCCCAGTGAGCCGCCCTTTGGCCTGGTTCGCGGGCGTGGCTCGCTCAAAAATAGTTTAATTTATACGGCAGTTGGCGCATTTGTCAGTGGTTTATTATTGTTGCTGATCGCGATGTTAGTGAATCATTCGACGGGCAAGCAGGCTTCCCAATTGCTGTTGGTCAATGTGGTTGGGCATACGGCGGGCTTTGTGGCGTTAATTTCGTTTATTGCCCAACGTCAGCGTTTGAGTTTTCGCCAACGTGATGAGTTTGCGACGGCCTTAGCCATGGCTTGGCCGCCAATCATGCTGGTTGTAGGCGGGCTTTTTTCGTTGATTGGTGGATTTCTGTCGTTTGTTGGTTTGGTGATGGGTTTGGCGCTCAGTTTACTCTTTATGGCAGCTTGTTTGAAAGGGCTGCGAGTGCTTTTCTCCAAGCCCTATGAAGAAACCTTTATCAGTGTCGCCTATGGCTTGTTGTTCTATAATTTAATTTTGAATTTTGTGGGATATGTGGTTGGGCAACTCTTCATTTGACATAACCGACGATTTGGATCGTTTGCTGCACTTCGAGTATGTGCCACAACGCATTGTTTCGTTGGTGCCAAGTTTGACTGAGTATTTATTTTGGTTGGGCTTGGCCGAGCAGGTTGTGGGCATCACCGATTATTGCATTGTGCCCGCTGAACAAGTGGCGGCAGTGCCCAAAGTGCGCGGAACCAAAAATCCCAATCGCGAGCAGATTATTGGGCTGGCCCCAGATTTGATTATCGCCAATAAGGAAGAAAATCGCCAGCGTGATATTGCAGCGCTCGAAGCGGCAGGCCTAACGATTTATGTGAGCGATATCGAAAGCGTACAGCAAGCAATGCTTAGCTTGTCCAAATTGGCGGGCATGGTTGGGCGAACTGAACAAGCTGATTCGTTGATTGCGGCAATTCAGGCTGAACTTGTGCTAAAACCAACCACCCAACAACGGGTAGCCACGGCAATTTGGCGCGACCCTTGGATGTGGGTTGGCCAAGCGACCTATGCCGCCGATTTATTGGCATGCTGTGGGGCTAGCAATTGTTTGGCTGATCCAGCGGGGCGCTATCCACATTTGGGGTTGGCAGAGATTGCGGCCTTGCAACCAGATCGGATTTTACTGCCCAACGAACCCTATGCATTTAGCCAAGCCGATGCTGATGAATTGCAAGGCTTGGCTGCGCGAATTGATTGCTGCGATGGCCAATTATTGACCTGGTATGGCCCGCGCATTCCCCTCGCCCTGCAAACCTATCGGCGTTTGTTGCAGGCTGAGTAAACTTTAGTTGACGTTCGTCGCTTGCCGCGCTTTGGTTGTGGCAACTGCCTCGCGATATTCCTGACCCCAATCACGCATCAAAAACAAAATTGGCCGCAAACTTTCACCAAAATCAGTCAGCGCATATTCGACCCGTGGTGGCACTTCGGGGTAGACCGTCCGCGTAATTACGCCATCGGCCTCAAGTTCACGCAATTGTAGGGTTAACATACGCTGAGTAATTGATGGCAAGAAGCGCTGCAATTGGCTAAATCGTTTCTTGCCATCGCAGAGATGGAACAAAATCACACACTTCCACTTACCGCCAATGACCGCAATTGTCGCCTCAACCGGGCATGAATAGCTGAATCCATAATCGTGACACATACGATTTAGCCCTTTGCAATCCAATAGTATCAAAATTGTTAGTACCCAACAAAATTGTGCGTTCTTGTCAAAATCATAGCACGCTTTATACTAAGTGCAAGCAATATTTGTATAGATGGAAGGATATCTGGATATGACGACAATGAAGGCAATTCAAATTAATCGGTATGGCGGCGTTGACGAATTAGTGCAGGCAGAAATTGCGCGGCCTGAGCCTACCGCCGATCAAGTGTTAATTAAAGTTCATGCTATCGGCATCAATCCGGTTGATTATAAAGTGCGCTCAGGCATGATCGCCTTTTTCGAAGAGCAAGCGTTTCCGGTGGCGCTTGGCTGGGATGTGGCGGGCACAATTGCTGCGGTTGGTTCGAATGTTAGCCAATGGAAGCTTGGCGATGAAGTCTATGGTATGGTCAATTTTCCCACTCCTAGCGGTGCCTATGCTGAATATGTGGTAGCTCCAGCGCTTGAAGTTGCTGCCAAACCGCAAAGTCTGAGCTTTGAAGAAGCCGCAGCCGTGCCGTTGGTGGCCTTGACTGCTTGGCAAGCATTCGATCTGGTTGGGTTGCAGGCTGGCGATCGCGTGCTGGTGCATGCAGCGGCTGGCGGCGTTGGCCATGTGGCGGTGCAATTGGCCAAATTACGCGGCGCTCATGTGATTGCTACGGCTTCGGCTCGGAATGAAGGCTTTGTGCGTGAACTGGGTGTTGATCAATTTGTCGATTACACTGCTGCGCCGTTTGAGCAACAAATTGAACCAGTTGATGTAGTGTTTGATACAGTTGGTGGCGAAGTTCAAGCACGTTCGTATGCAGTGTTAAAGCCCCAAGCTGGCTTGGTAACGATTGTTGGTGCGCCGCCCGCCGATTTGGCCGCAGCCCACGCTGGCAAAAGCCTGAACCATTTGGTGCATGCTGATCAAGCCCAATTAACCGAGATTGCCAAATTGATCGATAGCCAAAAATTGCGGGTTGAAGTTGAGCACGTCTACGATTTTACGGCCATGGCAGCGGCCCACGAACGCATCCAAAGTAGTCGGGTGCGCGGCAAGATTGTGGTAAAAGTCGGCTAATCAAGCATTTGTATTGGCAGATAGTCCTAGTTGCTATCTGCCAGTGCTGCCAAGCTACCTAGTACTAACTTCCCATTTCCATGTTGCAGATTGTTAAGTGTTTTCTTATACTTAGGGCTATCTGCACTAATTATTTGGGAGGTCGATCGACAATGGCAACACGCTTTAGAGCCTCGCTATTAGGGATACTCTTGTTGGTTGGAATCGGTTTACAAGGCTGGGTTCGCCCGCAAGCACCTAATGCGCCAACGGTTTTGAATGAAAATTTCGATTCATTCTCCGATGCCTTGGCGGATGGGTGGTTCGTGGTGAATGGCAGCGAACCACGCAACGATAACACGAGCCAACACATCGTGTGGAAACAAGGCAAATCGAATGGCTATAACTATTTTGATTCACACTCAGGTGATGATGATTCGTATGCAGCATCTTCTTGGCGGGCATCAATTAGTGGCGATACATCAATCGTTAGCAACTGGCTGTTAACCCCACCGTTATTGCTAGAAAATGGTAAGACTGTCTCCTTTTGGTCGCGGGCTGCTGATTGCCCTTTAAATCCTGATCGTTTGGATATTCGCTATAGCACCGCCGGAACGAGCACGAATGTCGCTAGTGGCAATAATACTGGTAATTTCTCGAATCTACTTGGCCAGATTAATCCCGATCTCGATACAGGCAATGATCCCGATGGGAGCGATGGCTATCCATGTAACGATTGGGCCCAGTTCACCTATACCCTTAGTGGTTTGAGCCAACCCACGGTAGGCCGGATTGGCTTCCGTCACTATATTGTTGATACTAACGATAATGGCAACTACTTGGCGATCGACGATTTTAGCTATTCGGGTGAATTGGGTGGGGGCACGCCAACGCCAATTACCCATACCCCAACGGCTACGGCAACCAATACCGCTACTGCCACTGCAACGGCTACACCAACTGCCACGTCTACAAATACGGCTACGCCAACTGTTACACGCACGCCAACCAATACTGCGACCAATACACCAACTAGCACACCAACCAACACCCCAACGAATACCCGTACCCCAACCAATACCCCAACGGGTACGCCACCAACGCCAACCTTTACCCATACGCCAACTCGTACCCCAACCAATACGCCGACGAATACGCCAACTCGTACTCCAACCAATACCCCCACTCGCACGCCAACCGCGACCTCAGTGCCTCAGACTCCGGTCTACAAGGTTTATATGTGTCCTGTTCAATATGATGGCTAGGAATTAAGCAAAAACCCCGTGAGATCATTTCGATCTCACGGGGTTTTTGCTGCGAACTTTAGGCTTTGATTTTGAGCAATAATGTTTCGTGCGGTTGAATGCGGGTTTGCCAAGCCTCGCCAAACTCGGCAATATCTGCTTGTTCCCACAAGTTACGCACCGATTTCGGCGTATCCAGCAGGCCAATATCGCTAGCTCGCAAGGTTAAATCGCTGCCAATTGCGCCACGATTAATCAAGGCAACCGCCAGTGATCCATCGGCGAGCGGTTTTTTCCAAATTTCGCAGGTGCCGGTTTGTTTCACGCGCCGCCCAGCAATCCCCAAGCTATCTTGGTTGACAGCCAAAACTTCGCGATTGGTCAATAAACTGGTGGTATCGCGATCCATATTGCGAATATCGCAGCCGATCATCAAGGGCGAACAGGCAATCGTCCACAATGACATATGGGTTTGATATTCGATGAATGATAAGCCGCCGCCGGAGATTTGACCCTTGCCCTTCAACCCAACCACCAGCATATCCAAATCGTTCCAGGCATCGGGGCCAGCGTATTCGGCTAAATTGGCGGCAATATCAATCGCTGTATCAACGCCTACCCCATAATATTTGTGTGGCGCAACCCAAATATCAACCCAGCTATCGAAAATATCGCCAGTAACCCGCCACATATGCCCGCCAACCGAGCGACCCCAGAGCTGCGGGCTGCGGCCACCCCACTCACACAACGAGTAGAGAAATTGGCGCTTAGTTTTGCGTAAAGCCTCGCCCATGCGGGTGTAGCGGTCGATCGCAGTGGCTTGGTCGGTTGGGGCAAAACAAAAATCATATTTGAGGAAATCGATGCCCCACGAAGCCCACAATTGGGCATCTTGCTCCTCGAAGCCAAAGCTGCCAGGATAGCTGGCGCACGTCAAATGTGCTGCATCGGAGTAGATGCCAATTTTCAAGCCAAGGCTATGCACATAATCGGCTAGCGCTTTGATGCCACTCGGGAATTTTTCGGGGTCGGCAACCAAATCGCCGTTGCCATCGCGGCCAACTTTGGTTGACCAGCAATCATCAATCACCACATAGTTATAACCACAATCCTTGAGGCCTGAGCTAACCAGCACGTCAGCAGTGGCACGGACTGAATCTTCATGAATCGTACTACCAAACATGTTCCACGAGTTCCAACCCATTGGGGGCGTAGGTGCGAGAGGCTGTTCTGAAGTCGTCATACATTTCTCCATGTGGTCAGGGCCGTTCCTTACCATTTGATCATTGTAGGTCGCCAGCTTAGCCAATGTCAAAGCTTTTCATGGATAATATTTTTAGAGTTTTAACCTGATTTGACAATACCATACAGTATGGTATGTTTTAGTTGTGGCATAACGGAGGCCCATATGGCGCGAGTACGACGTGAGGATTGGTTGCAGCATGGCTTGAGCATTCTCAGCAGTGAATCGGTGGCAGCCTTGACGATTGAGCGCTTAACCACCGATCTGGGGGTGACCAAAGGCTCGTTCTATCATCATTTTGGCGGTTGGCCAAGCTACAAAACGGCGCTGTTGCAGCAATTCGAGCAACAAGACACCTTGGATGTGATTCAGCACTTGGCGGGCTATCACGATCCAGCTCAAAAATTACGCGCTTTGTTCGATTTGCTAACGATTGTGGCAATTTATGCCGCCAATGACCCATGGGATGTGGAGATTGCCATGCGCGGCTGGGCCGCAACTGATCCTGAGGTTCGAGCCATGATCGAACGCATCGATCATTTGCGCATAAGTTTCGTGGCCGAACTGTGTAGCGCGATCACTGGCGATGCTGAGCGCGGTTTGTTAATGGCTCAACACGGTTATAGCATTTTGCTGGGCGCTATTTTGATGCAACCAATGTTGCCAATGGCCCGTTTACGCCAAATCTACGACGAATTTTTACGTTTATATGCAATTCCAGGAGGCTCCGATGTCGATCACGCAGCACCCAATACTGGCACCGCTGATCGCCCAAGCGAATCATGTTGATGTTAAGACGCGCCAAATTCATACAACCCAGCCTGAGCATGAGTTACGCCGTTTTATTGCAGCCATGATCGGCTATAACCCCCGTTGGATGCAAAGTTTGTATGCGATTCGTTGGGGTTTTGTGCGCTTATTGGGCATGCGCCAGCAAGGCATACCCAACTCAAACCAGCTACGACCTGAGCAAGTGCCCATGCAAGTTGGCCAAAACTTGGGCTTTTTCAAGGTGACAGCCGCTGCCGAAGGCCAATATTTGGTGGCCTCGGCCAGCGAATCGCATCTCACTGCTTGGTTGGCGATTGTGCTGGAGCCGCTTGGTGGCGACAATTACAACCTACACACGGTCACAATTGTGCGCTATCACGCTTGGACAGGGCCAGTTTATTTTAATGTGATTCGACCATTTCATCATATTGTCGTCAACCAGATGATCAAGGCTGGTTTGGCGGGTCAGTCAACGATATAGGAGCAATGATGTTAGCACGAACCACAATTGTAGGCTTGATTGGTGGGGCAACGGCGTTAATTCATGGGGTTGGCGGCCAATTAACGGGGATTCAAGCCATGAACCAAACTACCTTGGCCGCCAGCCCACGCCTAGAACTTTTAGCAACTTGGCACATGATCACGATCCATCTTGGTTGGTTGGCCTATCAAGTTTGGCGCTTAGAGCAGCATCCACAGCCGAACGCTCAAGCACGGCTGATCGTTGGGCAATATTTGGCCTATAGCGGCTTGTGGCTAGGACTGAATTTGTTGGCTGGTCAGCTTTGGTTGGCTCCGCAATGGTTGTTATTGGCTGGTTTGGCAGGGCTAACATGGTGGGCTGCACCACGAAACAAGCAGCTTATTCAAGGAGTACATCAATGAAACCAGGTTTTTTTGGCAAGCTCAGTGCTTGGATTTTTATCTTGGTTGGGGTTGGTCACACGCATTTTCAATTATTTGAAACCTCGGCCAACTCAGGTGCTGCTGCTCGTTTGCAACAAATTCAGGTGCAATTGCCTGCCGCCCAACGCACCATGCTCGAACTCAATACGGGCTTTTCGTTGGCCATGGGCTATTTGCTGATTGTCTATGGTGGCCTGAATTTGTTGATAATGCGAGCGTTTGGCAATGATCTGGCCCGTTTGCGTTCGATCTGGCGGTTTAATAGTGCTGTTTCGTTGGGCTTGGCGCTGCTTTCATTCCGCTACTTTTTCAGCTTTCCTAGTGGCTCCTTCACCATCACCACGGTGTTATATGCCTTAGCTAGTCGTCAAGCCCGCAAAATAGCCTAAATCCATCAGAAGGCTGAACTATTGCAATAAAAATCGAGTATAGTTAGTACGATTAGATGCCAAGATCGGCGAGAGCGATCTTGGATTTTTAGTGCAATTGAGGCCTCTTTATGCTACGACGGATGTTAGTATTGTTGGTTTTGGTTGGGTTAGTCGCTTGTGGCACAAATGAACAAGCCGCCACCAACAGTGAAAGCCTAACGCTTAAATTGAATGTTCAGCCAAATCAAACCTATCGCTATACATCGACCCAAGTGCAACATACCACCCAAAGTATGTTTGGCACTGAGCAAACTCAAGTGACTACAACCACGATGGCGATGCAACAAAATATCATTTCGGTCTCAGCCGAAGGTGAAACCGTGATGCAGGTTATGATTGATTCGATTCGGGTTGAAAGCCAAACCGCTGATCAAACCATGACCTACGATTCAACTGATCCAGCTGCCAGCACCGATTCTCCAGAGTTGGCCCAATTTGCTGGCATGACTGGCCAACCAATCACGATTACCCTAAGCCCGGAAGCATCGGTTAACAAGATCGATGGCATGGATCAATGGATCGACAAGCTGCTCGGTGAGAATGAAATCACGCCTGAAGTTGCCATGATGCGTGATATGCTGACCAAAACACTTGAGCAAAGCTATGCTAAAGCCACAATTATTCCATTTGGTGGTAAACCTATGGTGATTGGCGATTCATGGCAAGATGTAACCGATCTGAATTTGCAAATTTTCTCGATGGTTTTGACCAATACCTATACCTTGAAAGAACGTAACGCGGGCTTGGCAACCTTCGATCTGACTGGCGATTTTGCCTTAGGCGAATTCAACTTTCCAGGCTTGGCCGAAGATGAAAATATCAAAATGACTATTGAAAATGGTAAAAACGGCAATACCCAAAAGGGTGTTGTGGTGATTGATGAAAAAACTGGGATGTTGAAATCAAACGTCTTTGACCAAACGATGTCAGTCATTATGAAACTTGAAGGTGAAGATGCTGGCCAATCGTTGGCTGTGCCAATCGAGCAAACCGTACATATGGATGTCCAATTGCAACCATAACATCAGCTTTTTCTCAGATGCGATTAAGTTGGCTATCGTGGTGAATTGATCAGGAGCGTGCTATAACCAAGGCACGCTTTTTTGATTTGAGGAGTTTATATGCGTATACGCTTATTCAGTGGTCTGCTAAGCTTGTTACTTGTGGCTGGATGTGGCAGCCAAGCAGTTCAGCCAACGATTACACCACCGCCAACCCTAACTACCGCCGCCCAAGTTGAGGTGCTAGCTACCGCAAGTTTAGCTCCGAGCGAGCCAACCGCCGAGCTTGCTACACCAACGCTTGACGACCCCAATGCCTTGGTCGATACCTCGCTGCTAACAGGTCGAATTTATTTTATCGATCCCTTGGGATTTGCAATTAACTCAATCACGCCAACTGGTGGCGATTTGCAAACGGCCTACAAAGAACAAGGGTCATTACCGTTATCACGCTTGGGAATCGACCCCAGCCTGAATTATTTGAGTCTGTTCAAAGGCGATTTTCTGCATATTTACACCACCGACTTTCAAGAGCTTTTGAGCTTGCCGAGTAGCTTTGAGCCAATTTGGTCGCCGCGCGGCGATGGCAAATTTGCCCTGCTCAAATTAACCGACATGGGCGAGGCCTTTGTTGATGTGTATGATTTGAATAGTGCTACGCCTGCCAGTACCGTGGTGAGCACGATTGGTTATCGTGCTGCTTGGCTCAGCGATGGGCTTGGGTTGCTAGTGCATAATGGCAATCAAATTGGCACAGCCAACCTTGATGATGGGGCATTTAGCCCAATGCTTGAGCTAGTGGAAGATGAAAATGGCACTTGGGCGGTTGATGAACTTTTGAGCTATGCCGACCAAATCTATTTTCATGGTGGTCAAGTTAATTTGCTGGGAGCATCGGGCAATGGTATGCAATGGTGGGCCGTGGTTGATGGCGCTCCCCAAGCCGTGACCGACATCGGCGGCAATGGGATTTTGCGGTTGCAATTTAACCAAGAGCGTGAACAAATCGCCTATATTGATAATTTTCATATTAGTGCTTGTTTGGGTGCACAAGTGTTGAGTGTGCAGGCTCCAGATTTTAGTACACCAGCCCGCAATCCCAATTTAAGCCCGATTTTGGCCGATAATGGGCAAGCAATTCATGGGGCAGCTTGGAACCCAACTGGCGATTGGCTGACCTTTGCCAAGGGCGATTATAGCTGTGATGAGGCTGGGCCAATCTATGCAACGCCGCAAGTTCTGGTCTGGAATCCCGCAACGCAGGCGATTCAGGCATTTGAGTATGGTAGCTATCCAGTGTGGGTTCCATAGCAGGTTGAGCTACGAAAGGCATTGAGGAATCGCAGGCTGAAACCACGAAGGGCATGAAGGCTATGGGCTATGAGCTTTTGGCTATCGGAAATTATGGGGATACTAGCAGATTTTTCGATAGTCTAGTGTTTGTAGCCTATAGCCATGCTTGCTCTGCGCCTCTGCATTAAATAAAGATTGGCTGATTAATCGCTATGGTTGTGCTAAGCTTCTATGATAGTAGAAATTTGAGTTTTAGCCAATCCGCCTTTTTAGAATTGATTGCCCTAATTGGCTAAAATTGCTGATTTAGAAGGCATTGATTTGCGTTCGACACTCCCCTTAAACTGCGCTATAATCCAAACAAGTTTCTAGAGTTGCTGATTCGCGAGCCTCTGATCAGAAATTTCTGATCGGCAGGTGATATTTGTGTTTACAACCATGAGCACTGCACCGCGTGATTGGTTGGCTAGTCGGGCTGAGTTCCCGATTTTGAGCCGCAAAACCTATCTAAATACATGTTCGCTTGGCGCATTGAGCAGCCGCGTGCGTGCGGCAGTTAATCAGCATTTGGATTTATGGGAAGAGTACGGGGCATCGGCGTGGTATAAGATTTGGCTCGGTGAGTGCGCTGCTTTACGCACGACCACCGAACGCTTATTTAATGCTCCGGCTGGCTCGGTGGCTTTGGCTCCTAGCGTTGGCGTGGCTCTTTCGGTAATCGCCAGTGCCTTGGATTATCGCCAACGGCCCAAGGTGATTTCAACCGTCCTCGATTTTCCAACAATTCCCTATCAATGGTTGGCGCATCCTGAGGTTGAGGTGGTGCTTTTGCCATCGCCCGATGGCGTGCATGTGCCATTGGAAGCCTACGAGGCTGCGATTGATGAGCGCACGGCCTTGGTGGCTACCTCACATGTCTTTTTTGCTAGTGGCACAATTCAGCCAATTGCTGAAATTGCCAAATTAGCCCATGCCAAAGGCGCATTATGCCTGATCGATGGCTATCAGGCGGCGGGGCAAGTACCAGTCGATGTGGTTGCCAGCGATCTGGATTTCTACATGACTGGGGGCTTGAAGTGGCTGCTTGGTGGAACAGGCATTGTTGAATGCTATGTCCGCCCAAGCCTGATTCAGCAGCTTAAACCAACGGTTGCCGGCTGGTTTGGCCATGCCAACCAATTTGCCTTCGACCCCAACAACTTCGAGTTTGCTCCCGATGCGCGGCGCTTTGAAGTTGGCACGCCTGCTTTATCGGCGGTCTATGCTGGCCATGCTGGCATGCAGATCATCCTTGACCATGGCGTGGCGGCAATTCAACAGCGCACCAGCGAACTGGTGGCCTATTTGGTGGCCAAGTTACGCGATGCAGGCTATCAATTAACTATTTCTGGCGACCCACAGCAGCATGCAGGGATCGTGATGATCCAAAGTGCCGAGCATGCTAAGCTGGTGGCCGCCTTGGCTGAGCAGGGGATAATCGTTGATCATCGGCCTGGCCATGTGCGGGTATCGCCATTTTTCTATACCTTAGAGACAGAGCTTGATCTTTTTGTGGAACGCTTGCAGGCTCTTAGCCAGTAATTTGGAATTCAGCATCAATAAGGAGGTTACGTGTCCACTCGCACGATTTTGGACCGTTATCAAACGAGTGCCTCGTATCTAGCGCGCATTTTACTCCGTTTTTCGGGCTTGTTGCTCACGGTGTATATGCTGACGTACATTTGGGAATTGAGCACGGTAATTCGCACCAGCGATGAGCCGGCTGGCACCGCTGCGGCGGCCTTCAACACGGCGATGGCTGCGTACAACACGACCTTCTGGCATATTACCCATGCGGTGGTTGTGGCGCTGGTGGTGTTGCATGCCCTAACTGGCTTGCGGGTTTTGACCCTTGAGGCAGGTTTTGGCGCTCGCTTCCAACGAGCCTCTTTCTGGCTTTCGTTGGTCTTGACGGTGGCGCTGTTTGTGCTGCTCTTTATTAAGATTATCGCCAATCTGGCGGCGTAACGGCTGGAAAGGAATCGCTTCAATGGTGCACCGAGATGTTATCAGCGTTACAAGCCGCGCTCAAAAGGTTAAAGTGGAACCTGGTGCGGGCACGCTGTTGTGGATTCTGCAACGCCTTTCTTCGTATGGTTTGTTGCTGTTTTTGCCAATCCACCTGTATTTTACCTATTTCACCAAGCTTGATACGCCAGCACTGACCTATAACGGCATGCGCGAAACCTTCAGCGCATTTCCACTGTGGTATGTGCTGAACGAAGGGCTTTTGTTAATTTGTGCGCTGTTTCATGGCCTCAACGGCTTTCGCAATGTCATCTACGACTGGACAACCAATAGCGCTGTGCGCCATACGATCAACTTTTTGTTGATTGTCTTGGGTATCGCTGGGGCAATTTTGGGCTTCTGGACGTTGTGGGCTTTGGCATAAGGAGTGTCGTCTGTGATTCAGCATGATGTAATTGTGGTTGGCAGTGGCATCGCTGGGATGCGCTGCGCCCTTGAAATTAAACGTAACGCGCCCAAAGCCGATGTGGCGATTGTGACCAAACAGTATCCAGTTCGGGCGGCTTCGGTCGTCGAACGCACAGGCATTGCCGCCGCCTTAGGTAATAGTAGCAGTGATAGTGTTGAAGCGCATATCAGCGATACCTTGGCCTATGGCAAAAGCAATAATGCCGCTGCGGTCAAAGCGCTGTGCGAGCAAGCTCCTGCCGCTGTGTATGAGCTAGAGCACATGGGTTTGCCATTTAGCCGCTTGAAGAGTGGCCGCATCGCCCAACAAGTTGGCTATGGCCATAGCCAACCACGCTTGGCCAACGCTGGCGACCAAACTGGCCACGCAATTGTCACGACCTTGTATGGCGAAGTCGTGCGCTTTGGCATCAAAGTGTATCCTGAATGGTTTATGCTGGGCTTGGTGGTTGATGGCAAAAACGTGCGCGGTGTCAGTGTGCTCGATATTCGCAGCAGCGAAATCGAAGTTATCAACGCCAAAGTAACGGTGCTGGCAACTGGCAGCTATGGTCAACTCTACGCCAATTCCAGCGATTCATATGCCTCAACTGGCGATGGGCATGCCGCTGCTTTGCGAGCTGGCATCAACCTAACAGGCATGGATTTGGTCAATTTCCATCCCTTGGGCGTGGCCAATACTGGCTTGATTATCAACGAACAAGTGCTTGCCGATGGCGCACATCTGCTCAACGCCAGCGAAAAACGCTTTACCAACGAACAAGCAAGCTTGGCTGAAGTAACCGCTGCAGTTAGCGCCGAAATTGCTGCTGGCAAGGGCGTTGGTGGCCATGTTTGGTTGGATGTTCGGCATCTGCCAACCAGCCAGATTCAAGAGCGCTACCCACACCTATTGGATTACGCCGAAGATTTCGCAGGCATTAATCCAAGCAGAGATCTAATTCCAGTCAAGCCAACCCAACAATCGAGCCTTGGTGGTTTGCCAACCGACCTCAACGGTAGTGTGGCAGGCTTTGAAGGGTTGTATGCAGTTGGGGCTTGCGCCAATAACGGCGTACATGGCGAGCAAGCCTTGCCCGGCAACGAATTGGCGGCGGCGGTGGTATTTGCCAAACTGGCAGGCGCGGCAATTGCCGGCAAATTGGGCACGGCTAGCTATGGCAATGTGCCAAGCTACGCCACCAGCAATGCCAGCGATGAAATCGAAGGCTTGTTCGGCCAAAAAGGTAGCCACAAATTGGGTCTTGTGCGCAAAAACCTGCGTCAAGCCTTCAATAGCCAGGCCCATACTGCGGCCAGCGATGAACAACACGTTGGTTTAGTGCATAGCTTGCGTGAACAATTTGGCCAAATTGCCCTGCACGATAAAAATCGGCGTTTTAATACTGAATTGCTCGAAGCCCTAGAGCTTGATCGGCTGCTCGATGTGGCCGATGCTGTGGCAAAAGCAAGCGTGGCTGCGCTCTAAGCGCTAGAACCTAGTGGAGTAGTTTCAATGAAAGTAACATTTCGTGTGCCACGCTTCGATGCTGCCACCGATTTTACCGCCAAATATCAGGTCTATCATGTTGAGGTAAATCAATTTACCACGATTCTTGATGCCTTGAACAGCATCAAAGACGAGCAAGATAGCAGCTTGACCTTTCGGCGTGGCTCGCAATCGGGCATCGACGGCTCCTGTGGCATGATGATTAATGGTCGCAATCGCTTGGCCTCGACCACCCGTGTGCTGTCCTTGAATAGCACTGAAATTGCCGTAGGGCCATTACCAGGCTTCCCAGTCATTCGCGATTTAGTGGTTGATTTCGATTCGTTCTTTGCTAAAGATGCTGTGATGTTGCCTTATTTGGTCACCGACATCGCCAAGCCTGCTGATGGCAAGGAGCGCTTGCAAAGCCCCAAAGATGCCAACCGCATCGCTTTGGCCGCTAGCTGTAATCAATGTGGTTGCTGTACCTCGGCCTGCCCAGTTCACTGGAGCAATGGCGAATATTATGGTCCATCAGCATTAACTCGCGCCTATCGCTTTGTCGAAGATTCACGCGACACCGCGATTAAGGCTCGCTTAGATATTGTTGGCTCAGAAACCGGCGTTTGGCGCTGCCATACCGTGTTCAACTGCTCAGAATGTCCTAAGTCGATTCCCAATGGCGAAAATATTCAAGCCCTCAAGCGCAAAATTATGCTCAACAAAATTGGCCTTGGGCGGATTGAAGTTAAAGTTGCTCGAACCGAAGCAACTGTCTAAATTCCATGACTGGGCAATCATCAATTCAAACATTGCTGCGCCATTGGCTCAGGCTGTTTGCCTTGGCGATTGCCCAGTTGGTTCAATATTTCGCCAAGCCACCAAACCAGCTAGCAATGAATGTAGATCAAGCACCACCTATGCCTATTGCCCAAACTGACCAACCAGAAATTGAAGCCGAATCGTTCTCAATTGAGGTAGTTGCAAACCCTGAGTTTGAGCCTGCTGTTTTGATTGAGCCAGTTGAATTACTATCGCCAATGCCAATCCCGACCGAGCATTTACACCCCGATGTCTTGCTGCGAGCTGAGGCTGTGCTGTTTGTCGCTGGCGATCCGGTTGAGTATGCCACGTTGGCCAATGCCCTCGAATTGCGTGAGCAGGACATTCCGCTGTTGATTGCTGATTTACGCCAGCGCTTCAATGGGCGCGGCATTCGGCTGCAAGATCAAGCTGGTACTTTGCAATTGGTTAGTGCTCCTGAAGCTACTAGTGCCCTCGAACGCTTTCTAGGGGTCAGCCAACCACAAAAACTCTCGCCAGCAGCGCTTGAGGTTTTGGCGATTATCGCCTATCGTCAGCCAGTAACGCGGGCTGGGCTTGAAGCAATTCGCGGGGTCGATTCGAGTGGAGTCGTGCGTTCGCTCTTGGCGCGTGAGTTGATTTATGAGGTTGGTCGGGCTGAAACAATTGGTCGGCCAGTGCTTTATGGCACAACCAGCCAATTTTTGCACATTTTTGGCATTACCAGTTTGGCTGAACTGCCAGCCTTTAGTTTTGAGCGCCAAGCCCCAATTGACCCCGATGCAGCCCAAGAACGCTTATTTTAGGATATCCCCAGCGTGGTGAAGGAAATCGCACCCTGAGTCATCCTCGTTTGCATTGACTGAAATGACCCACTTTGTTATAACCAAACTATCGATATTTAATTGCGACTCCACAAGGAGATTGTATGGCACGGCCAACGGCGGCTACGCCAATCTTGTCACAGGGGATTGCCTGGCGCTCGATCAGCCAAACCATTGCGTTGATTCTGCTATGTACTTGGACTCCGTTGCGGCTAACCTATATCACAATGTTCAGATTACAATGGGATAATTTGGCCCAAGTTGGGTATTGGTGCAGTTGGGTGGCCCAAGCATTAATTCCCTTAGCCTTGATAATTGGGGCAAAAAGCTATCGACGCTGGCTGATTATGACGCTTTGGGTGCTATTTATCGGCTGGTGGGAAGCCCAATTGTTCTTCAATATTCCGCCAAGCTGGTTTGAATTGGCCCTTACTAAATAGAACAAAACCACGCTAGGATGAACTAGCGTGGTTTTTGCTTGCGTGGTTTTGTTTAATTAAACTGAGGGTGCAACTTCGGTTGGCTCCGCCACAGCTGGCTCAGGCTTGACCGAATGCGGCAAGGCTTTGAATAATTTCAAGCCCCATTGCACCGCAGGCCCAATGCTAACCGCAAACAATAACGTGCCCCAACCAACATCGCCGCCCATGATCCAGCCCAAAAATAGCACCGAAAGCTCAATGCCAGTGCGAACGTGACGCACAGGCCAGTTGAAACGCCGCACCAAAAACAGCATAAAACTATCGCGCGGGCCAGCTCCCATATTGGCCCCGATATAGGCTCCGATGCCAATGCCACACAATACCAAGGCCACCAGATAGTAGCCCAATTGCCATGGCCATGAGCTTACTGCAGGAATAAACGGCATCGTTAGGTCGGTGACCAGCCCAATCAAAATAATATTGCTGATTGTGCCCCAACCAAAGCGAATATCAACCACCAGCAACATCGCCATTAACGCAAAGCCAACTAGTTCGCTAACTAAACCGACCTTCAAGCCAGTTAGTTTGTTAATCCCTTGATGAAAGAGATCCCACGGCCCCAACCCAAAATGGCTCTGCATCATAAAGCTGATTGCGAGGCCATACATGCTCAAGCCAAAGATCAATTGAACCCATTGGCGAGCCGCAACTGGCCGAAAATCGAAGTGCCGCGCGATAAATGAACCAAACATAGAGCCATCCTTGTGGAGCAATAAACCAATAGTATGTGTTTTAACAGATTGTCCTAGCAACAACGAGTGACAATCGTTGAACATGGATTAGGACAATTATAGCCAACTTTGACCGTAGGAGGATGGCGCTGCTTTTGCTATACTCGCTCTAGATTCCCGATGTTTTGATATTTGGAGGTTGTATGCAGCTTCGTGATCGTTTGGGCTGGATGTTGAGTGGCATTTTGCTGGGCATGCTGTTGATGGTGAGTTGCGATGTGGTCAATCAGGCTTCGACGGCTCAGCCCAGTGTGGCCGATGCCGCTGCTGTGCCTTCAACTGGCCCACTGGCAACCGCTGCCGCCCAGATGCCGGTCAATCAGTCTGGGGTTGATGCCTATAGCAATGTGATTCGCGCGGTCTATAATCGGGGCAATCCTTCGGTAGTCCGCATCGATGTGCAAAGCAGCCAAGGCGAATCGCTGGGCACTGGCTTTGTGATCGATAAACAAGGCCATATCGTTACTAATAATCACGTTGTTGGCAGTAGCCGCAGTGTGTTGGTTAATTTTGTCGATGGCGAGGCGGCGATTGCCGATGTAATTGGGGTTGATAGCGATTCAGATTTGGCAGTAATTAAGGTTCGCAATCCGAATGCCAATATTTTGATTCCAGTCGAATTTGGCGATTCGGCGGCGGTACAAGTTGGCGATGTCGTGGTGGCGATTGGTAATCCTTACGGCGAAAATCGGACTGCCACGGCAGGGATCATCAGTGCAATTCGTGGGGCGAAGAATGAGGGCGGCGGTAGTACCTTTTCAATTCCTGGAGTGTTGCAAACTGACGCAGCAATTAACCCTGGTAATTCGGGCGGGCCGTTGTTCAACAGCCAAGGCCAAGTGATCGGGGTCAACACCTTTATTCTCGATCCATCAGGGCGGGGCGCGAATATTGGCTTGGGTTTTGCTGTGCCAGTCAATTTGGTTAAGCTGGTTGCTCCCGCCATTATTCGCGATGGTAGCTATACCCACCCCTTCTTTGGCGCAGCCTTGAGCAGTGTTGATAGCTATTTTGCTGAAGTTAACAATTTGCCAAGCAAAGGCGTTATTATTACCCAACTCTACAATGGCCCTGCTGCTGAGGCTGGTTTACAGGTTGGCGATGTGATTGTGGCGGTCAATGGTGAGCCAATGCTCGAATCGGGCGATGTGATTTCATTATTGGAATTAACGACCCAGCCGGGTGATCGAATTACGGTTACTGTGGCTGAGGGCAATGGCCGTACTCGCGATGTGCAAGTGCAGGTTGGCGCACGTCCAGGCCGCTAGATCAAAGCATGCAGCAAGATTTCCACCTTCAGCCCTAGCGTGATGCGCTGGGGCTTTTGCTACAATACAGTCAGGTTTATCGAAAGGGGTTCTGTGTGTCAATCCGTACAAGTTTGGTTGATCTGACCACGCGCTTGGTGGCGATTCCCAGTGTTTCCGCCGAAAAACGCGATTTGCAGCCAGTGATCGATTTGGTGGTAGCTGAGTTGGCTGATTATCCAGCGGCCTTGCTGCATCACCGCGATGCTAATGGCTACCCAATGTTGGTGGTCAATTTCAACCAAGAACTGCGCAGCGATATTATCTTAAATGCCCATTTGGATGTTGTGCCAGCCCGCCCTGAGCAATGGCAAGCCTTCGAGCGTGATGGCAAATTGTATGGCCGTGGCACGCAAGATATGAAGGGATCGGCGGCGGTCTACATTGAAATTATTAAAGAAATTGCCCAATTACCTGCTGAACAACGCCCCAGTGTTAGTTTCCAATTTGTCACCGATGAAGAAATTGGCGGAGCTAATGGCACGGCCTTATTGCGTGATGAAGGCTGGCAGGCTAATTTATTTATTGCTGGCGAGCCGACCAACCTGAATATTTGTCATGGAGCCAAGGGCATTTTATGGCTGGCGGTTGAGCAACCAGGCGTGCCAGCCCACGGCTCGCGGCCTTGGGAAGGCGTGAATCCAATTGAGCGTTTGGCAAGTGGCCTTGGGCGTTTGTACGAATATTATCCAACGCCTGCGCAAGAAATTTGGCGCACCACGGTTACGCCTTCGATTATCAAAGGCGGCGATGCTGGCAATCGCATTCCAGCCAATGCCCAACTGAATCTTGATATTCGCTGGACACCCGAAGAAGGTGCTGATGCGGTGATTGATAACGTTAAGCAAGCCTTTGCGACGAGCAGCGAACCCAACCCCAATGTGCAGATTTTGCATCGTGGCACGGCCCTAAATACGCCAGCCGAGGAGCCAAACTTACAACGCATTGTTGACGCTCAACAAACCAGCCTTGGTCGCCAAGCCCACCTCTTCCGTGAGCATTTTGGCTCTGATGCCCGCTTCTACAGCGATGCCGGAATTCCAGCGGTCTGTTGGGGGCCAGAAGGTGCAGGCTTGCACACCGACGACGAGTGGGTTAGCATCGATGGCTTGGTCGATTATTATCATGCGGTCAAAACCTTGTTGGGTATGTAGTCGATTCACGAAGGGCACGAAGTAATCAGGCTATAGGCTATTGGCTTTGGGCTATAGGCTATTGCAATACCACCAACTGTTCCGCTAGCCGAGAGCCTTCGGCCTGTAGCCATGATTGCTCTGGGCTGCTGTTTAACGTTACTTAAACAAATTGGCTACAGCACGGGAGCACTGTAGCCAATCAAGGAAGCTGTTGCAATATTTTTTAGCGGCGAGCTGGGCCTTGAGCCAAACGCCCAAGCAAACCACCTTGATTTGGGCGACTAATATCGCTCGCTGGCGTTGCTGCTGGTTGGGTGGGCAGTGGAGCCGTCGTTAACTCAGGTTGTTTGGCTGGGGTTAGGGTTGGCGTTAAGCTAGCCAATGGCATCGGTGCAGTCGTTGGCTCCAAAACCTTGGTTGCTAAGCTTTTAGCAGGATCAACCCCCATAATTGCCACTACGCCAGCTTTGATCAAGCGGACGATTGCCCGTGAAACATCGATTGGCTCGATGATCAAACGTTCTGCAATTTGGCGAATGCTACTTTCACCATTGATTGTCCGTGCCACTGCCACCGCCATCGAATCGAGCGGTTGGCTGGGCGTTGCCCCATTGCGAATATAGGGAATCGCATTATCGCTAGGGATGAAAATGCGCAATTCGCTCCATGAACGAGCGCGATCCTCAGCCTCGTCACACAAACTCATTGCATCCGAGAGCATCGTTTCTTGGGTTAGCTCGCGTAAATCGCGCACCGCGAATTCAGCGTTGGGTTCTTCAAATAGCAGCCAAACTGCCTCTGGCCCAACTTTATCGTTATATTCAGCGTGGCGCACCAACCCATCGCGGGTCAGGATCAAGCCACGTCCATGTTTGCCGACAATTTCAAGCTCGCCACACATTGAGCTTTGCTGCATCAGTTCGAGTAATTCACGTAAAGGAAAGCTGTTGAATGTGCCTGTTAGTTCCATGGCAACCTCCCGAATCTGTTTGCCATAGTAACATAACTAGCTTATACATATGTCAATCTGTAGTCCCCTTCTTGGTTAGTACTGAGATTTACTCCTGTGGTTAAAACAATCACGAGGCAGTAGTACTGCCCCGTGACTTCCGTTAAGCGTTCGTTTGGGTTTAGCGTGGTAATGGTCGTTCTGGCACGCCAGTCAAATCTTCTGGGGTGCTTGGGCGTTGCTCGTCAAAGACCAAGGTGGTGTTGGCAGGCACAATGTATGGCCCGCGAATATTGTTGTAGGTTCCACCATTGATTTCGTGAGTTTCCAGAATTGCGCCATAGTTGGTCAAGCCAAACGAATCGGCTTGGGCATAGATTCGGCTGCCAGCACTGAGTTGGCCTGGTGGCACGAAGCTCAAATCTGAGCGATAGTATTGGCCACCGCTGATCAAGGTCAGGGTTGCATTCGGCGCTAGCACAGGCGCATTGGTTGGAATTGCCCATGCCATCCCGAAGAGACCAATACTATTCCATGGTTGGTTGACTGCGGTTGGTGCTTGGAATGGATTGATATAGGCATCAACCCAATAGCCGCCCGACAGTGGCTCCGAACCTGTGTTGCGAATTGTGACGCGGACTGTGCCGTTCAGCACTTGAATGCTATCAACCACTACGTCAACCGATGCTGGTTTGGTCGCCATTGGGATGAAGACCAAGGCTCGATCGTCGTTGATGATTGTGATTGTGCTGGTGATTGGTGTGCCGAAGGCTGTGCCAGCTGGGTTGGTCAAGCTCAACAAGATGGTTTCGTTCAGTTCATAGGTGCTATCATCAATGATTGGCACAATCACTTGAACGCTGGTTTGACCTTGTGGGATGGTCAGCGTTTGGGTGACTGGGGTGTAATCGCTGAGCGTTGCCGTGCCATTGCTAGTGGCAAAGGTTACCTGAACTGCACTATTTGGATTTGGTGCGTTCAGTTGAACCGTCACGGTTGCACTGCCAGTTGCTTCGACCACCTCGTAATTGTTGAGGCTGAAGCTGATGCGTGGCACAACCAAGGCCACAATCGCGCTAGCACTATTGTTGGCCAGCAGTTGGTCAATATCATCGCTGACGCTGACATTGTTGATTAAGGTTGTATCGCTCGCCAAGCTTGGGCTGATAATCCCCGAAATTTGAATCGAACCACTTGCGCCCGCTGGAAGATCGTTGACCGTCCAAACGTAACTTGGGTTGGCTCCCGTATCGGTGATCGTCAGGCCTTGGCTGCTCACATTCACGTTGGTCAGCAATGGCGAGACAATATCGGTCAAGACGATGTTGCTGGTTTGCAGGTTGCCAGTATTGGTCAAATGGATGGTAAAGGTGACTGGTGTACCTGGTGTTGCAACACTTGGTGTAACTTGCTTGCTGATTGCCAAATCGACGCTAGTTAGGGTGACGGTTACATCATCGCTGGCGTTGTAGCTGCGTTCTAAGTTGACCGTGCCACTGGCCGAAGTCCAGGTGAGATCAACCTCGTTGACCAAGCTTGCGCCAATTGCCAAAGCTGGTGGCGAAGCGACTCGGGCTTGGTAGCCTAGGACTGTGGTTGAGCCAGTTGCGAAGCTAGCGAAGGTTGCTTCAATGGTTGAGCCATTGATTACAAAGCTGGTTGGAGCTGGGCCTGAGATAACGCTTAGTGAGCCAGCAACCGCGCTCAATCCAGTTGGCAAACTATCTGCAACCAGCAGATCATAGGCAATCGAATTGCTTTGAGCGGTGTGTTCAATCGTCAAGGTATAATCGAGCACTTGACCAAAGTCAGGTGTGCTGTCATCAACTGCCTTCACGATGGTCAAGGTTGGTTCAGCAACATCGACGGTGGCGGTGTTGACCGTATCGGTCAAGCTTGGGTCGGCGCTACCGTTGACGCTATTCAGCAGTTTCGCGCCACGCACCACACTACTGCTGCCATTGACGGTTGCTTGGTAGGTGATGGTAAAGCTATCGCTATCGATCGTATCAGCATCGTTGACGTTGCCTGGGTTGACCACGCTGCTGGCAGCAATTGTCAAGGTTTGGCCACTGAGGTTAGCGGTCAAGCCATTGACGGTCATTCCGTTGGCGTTGGCTACACTGGCCGAACCAGCGACATAGGTCAAACCAACTGGCAGGCTATCAACAAAGCTCAGGTTATTGGTCGTGCCTTCGAGTACAGTTGCGGTTAAGACATAGGTCACAACTTCGCCGAAGGTTACTTGGCTGCCAACTGTGCTTGCAATGCTGGTGTTCGCCACGGCTTTTTCAAGCGCGAAGCTGGTTGCTACGCTGTAATCCAACACATTGCTATCATCAGTGAAGCTTGGTAATTGCGAACCGCTAACATTCTTCCAGGTGATTGAGCCTTCGCTGCTTGCCGTTGCACCTTGGTTGATGCTATTGGGCAGCGTGTATTCCACAATCACGGTCAGGCGTTGGTCGTTGCTGCCATTGGTGTTGATCAAGAGATTAATGTTGCCAGTGTTGATCAAATCACCGTTGGCATCGAAGCCTAAGTTGCCGCTGACGTTGGTGCTGGTTGCACCATCGCTGACAATCGCCGAGATCAAGGTTGGCGTACCAAAGCTTGCTGGCAAGTCAACATTCAAATCAACATCATAGGCCGAGGCCAAGCTGTTGGTGGTATGGCTAATCACTAGTTGTTGGCGGATTCTATCGGCGGCATCTACGCCACCATCAGCCGTAAGTTTGCTCAAATTGATGTTGAGGTCTGGCTCAACCACCGTTACCGTGACCGAGTTGTCGTTATCGCTCAGGTTGGGGCTAGCCGTTGCATCAACATCGTTGGTCAAGGCCGTACCTGAAGCCACGTTTTGGCCGATGGTTGCACGATAGATCAAGCTAAAGCTATCGGTATCGAGGCCATCGCTTGGGTAGCTACCAGGATTGGTCGCTGGATCGACGCGGAAGATCACTGTTTGGCCTACGCTGGTCACGGTAAAGTTATTCAGCGTGATGCCGCCGTTGCTCAAGATTGCGCCTGAGCCAACTTCATAGCTCATGCCTACTGGCAAGGTATCTGTTAGCACGATATTGCTGGTACTGCCTTCAATCACCTCAACTTCGAGGGTATAGGTGACGGTCTGGCCAGCTGAAACCGTACTAGCGGCTGGCACAATTGCCTTGGTTACTGCAAAGAACGAAGCAATTGAGTCATTAATGCTATCGGTCTTGCTATAGCGTGGCAAGCTCACATCGGCTGCGTTGCGCCAAGTTACGCCACTTTGCATGCCTGCCAAGCTAGCCGGAGCAGCAGTGTTATTCACTTCAGCGCTAATCGTCAAGACAATTTGTGAGCCAATTGGCATACTTGCTGGGGTATTAGTTTGCAGGTTGTTGCCAACAATTGCAAAGCTACCACCAGTTGCCCCGCCAGTTTGTTGGGCGCTCACAATGTTCAAGTTGCTGAGGTTGCTGGTAAAGCTGCTGGTAATCGCAACCGTGTTCGCATCCTGCGCATTGGCTCCAGCAGGATTATTGACCGTCACGACAAAGGTGATTGGATCGCCTGCTTCGAGTTGAGCATCGCTGGTTTCAGCAACACTTAGCGTCAAGTCGGGTTCGCGCACAGTCACGCTAACCGAGTTGTTGTTATCGCTCAGGCTTGGGTCGGCGGTTGCATCAACGTCGTTGGTCAGGGTTGTGCCAAGGCTTACGTCGTTATCAACCATGGCTCGGTAGCGAATTACAAAGCTATCGCTATCGGTTGCTGCGGCGTTATTGACATTGCCTGGGTTGACCACGCTGCTGGCCGCAATCGTTAATGTTTGACCACTCACGTTAGCGCTAAAGCCATTGATCGTCATGCCATTGGCATCGAGCACCTGGGCTGAATCAGCAACATAGCTCATACCAACAGGCAAGGTATCGACCCAGCGAGGATTGGTCGTTGTGCCTTCCAGTACCGTCGTGGTTAAGGTATATTCAACCACTTGGCCTGGCGAAACCGTACTGACTGCTGGCGAAATTGCCTTCGTCACACTCCAAACACTTGGAGCAGTAATGGTTGGGGCGGAACCAGTTGCCGTATAGACTGGACGGCTAACTCCGCTAGCGTTCGACCATGTTGTGGTTGCTGAGTTGTCAATTGTCGAGTTTGGCGTAATCAGATCGCGAATTGTTCCTTGAACAACCACCGTTAGTACCTGATCATTCGAGCCATTGGTATCGATCAAAAGATTGAGATTGCCAGTTACTCGGAGCACACCACCGCTGAGCGAGAAATTACCAGAAACATTGGTGCTGGTTGCACCATCGCTGACAATCGCTGAAACCAGCGTCAGGTTTTGGAGTTGTAATGGCAAGGTGTCAGTCAGCAAGACCGATGTTGCATTATTGTTGCTGCTTGGCACGTGAGCTACGCGAATTTGGTAGCGTACCGTGTCGCCAGCATCAACCCCACCCGTCGCGGTGGTAATGGTCTTGACCACGCTCAAGGTTGGCTCAACCACGGTTACCGACACTTGATTGTTGTTATCAATCAAGCTTGGGCTAGCGCTTGAATCAAGGTCGTTGGTCAAAACCGTGCCACCAGCGACATTACCGACGACTGTTTGATAGGTCATCAAGAAGGTGTCGATATCAACGTTGCCAGCATTGTTGGTATTGCCGGGGTTGACGATGCTGGTTGCGCTAATCGTCAGGGTTTGGCCGCTGAGCGAGACGCTGAAATTGTTGATCGTCACACCATTGGCATTCGAGATTTGCGCCGAGCCTGGGACATAGCTCATACCAGTTGGAATGGTATCGACCCAAACTGGATTGAGGGTTGTACCTTCAATCACGGTCGTACTAACAGTGTAGGTTACGACTTGGCCGATGCTGACTTGGGTCGTTGGCGGAACAATAAATTTGCCAACAACCCAACTGCTCGCGACATTGATCGTGGGAGCCGTAGCACTATCGTTATAGTTGGCATTGAAGATGCCGCCAGGGTTGCGCCACGTGAGGTCGGCAGTATTGCTGATTGTGCTCAGTGGCGTGGTTGAGTCTGCTACCAGACCGCGAACCATCAAGGTCAATACTTGGTCGTTAGCACCGTTGGTGTTGAGATCAAGCCCAAGGTTGCCAGTGGTGCGTAATTGACCAGTAACAATCGTGAAGTTGCCAGCCACATCGGTGGTGGTTGCCCCATCACTGACCGTTGCCGAGAGAATGCTGGTAGCACTCAATTGGCTTGGCAAGGTATCGGTAATCATCACGCTGGTGGCGTTGGCTCCGCTGCTAGCGGTTGGCTGAACCTTGATGAAGTAGCGTACTTCATCGCCCGCATCGATGCCCGTGGTGACTGAATTGATTGTCTTGCTGATGGTGAGTTCTGGCTCGACCACCGTAACCGTGACTTGATTGTTGGTATCGCTCAAGCCTGGGTCGGCACTGGCATCAACATCATTGGTTAATGGCGTGCCACTGGTGGCGTTGCCTGCTACCGTTGCTTGATAGGTAATCGTAAAGCTATCGGTATCAGCAGCAGCAGCATTATCCACATTGCCGGGGTTGGTTACGCTGCTGGCACTAATAGTTAGCACTTGGCCGCTGAGATTGACCGCGAAACCATTGACAGTCATGCCGTTGGCATTTTCAACGACGGCTGAAGCTGGCACATAGGTCATGCCAGCAGGCAAGGTATCAACCCATTGAATGTTATCGGTTGTACCTTCAATTAGGCTTGTACTCAATCGATAGGTAACGGTTGCGCCTGCGCCAACTTCAGGGCCAGGGGCAGCCACGGTTTTGGTAACACTAAAGTTATTCGGAATCGTAATGCTTGGGGCAAGATCAGTGGCAGTATAGGTGGAGCGTTGGACTCCTGCGCTATTGCTCCAATCCACGGTGGCGGCATTAGCAATCGTGCCACCTGGATTAATCTGGTTGCGTACTTGACCAGCTACAACGATCGTTAGGCGTTGATCGTTGGTGCCATTGGTGTTGAGCAACAAGTCTGGCGGCGTAAGCGTGACCAAATCGCCGCTGCCGTTGATGCTAAAGCTACTGGCAACATCGGTATTGGTTGCACCATCGCTAATTGTGGCACTTTCAATCACCATATTTATAATGCCAGCGGGCATATCATCGCTAATATTAAGGTCAAAGGCATTGCTGTCACTAGTAGCTTGTGGCGAGACTTCAATGCGGTAGCGCACGGTATCGCCTGCATCAACTCCAACCGCGCTGGTCGTGAGTGCCTTATCAATCGCCAAGATTGGCTCAACCACG
The DNA here is from genome assembly GCA_020161265.1 of Chloroflexota bacterium. Lineage (NCBI taxonomy): Bacteria > Bacillati > Chloroflexota > Chloroflexota bacterium. Next base: position 61,170 of record JAIUOC010000006.1, read on the forward strand.
GTAACGCTGGCGGAGTTATTGTTGTCGCTCAAACCTGGATTAGCAGTTGCATCAACATCATTGGTTAGCACCGTGCCAGTAACATTGCCAGCAACATCATTGACCGTAGCCTGATAGGTAATCGTGAAGCTATCAGTATCAGCAGCAGCAGCATTATCCACATTGCCTGGGTTAACTACGCTGCTAGCACCGATGGTCAGCACTTGACCGCTTAATGAGACATTCAAGCTAGGAATAGTCATGCCATTGGCGTTTTCAACGGTTGCTGAACCTGGTACATAGCTCATACCAGCGGGCAAGGTATCAACCCATTGCAGATTATTGGTTGTGCCTTCAATCACCGTTGTGCTTAAGCGATAGGTGACAGTTGCTCCGACGGCAACGTTTGCACCTGGGGCAGCAACCGTCTTGCTAACACTAAAGCTGGCCGGAATCGTGATGTTTGGGGCAAGATCGGTGGCAGTATAGCTGCCACGTTGCAGGTTTTCGCTATTACGCCATGTAACGATTGCGGCATTGGCAATCGTGCCACCTGGGTTGACGGTGTTGCGAACCGTGCCGCGCATCACAATCACCAAAACTTGATCGCTCGGCCCGTTGGTATTGAGTGTCAAGTCTACTGGTGTGACAGTAACTAAATCGCCACTGGCATTGATATTGAAATTGCTAGCGACATCAGTGTTGGTTGCGCCATCGCTGATCGTAGCACTTTCGATCACCGTGCCTTGTAGCGCAGCCGGCATATCATCGCTGACATTGAGGCCAAAGGCGTTGGCATTGCTTGCTGCTAGGGGGAAGACTTCAATCCGATAGCGCACGGTATCAGCAGCATCAACCCCGGCGGTGCTGGTCGTGATGCTCTTATCAATCGACAAGAGTGGCTCGCGCACCGTGACACTCACCGAGTTATTGTTATCGGCTGCGACACCATCGGCAGTTGCATCAACATCATTGGTTAATACCGTCCCAGCAACATTGCCAGGCACATCGTTAACCCGAACTTGATACGAAATTGTAAAGCTATCAGTATCCATGATGTTTGGCGCATCGGAGTTGCCGGGGTTCATCACACTGTTAGTTGCGAAGGTTAACTGTTGTCCAATTGGTATGATACTTACCGGAGCTATAGTCATCCCATTGGCATTGAGTAAGGTTGAACCTGATACATAACTCATTCCAGCAGGTAAGGTATCGACCATCTGGATATTGCTGGTTGTACCTTCTAAGACATTGATACTCAATTGGTAGGTAACAATGCTGCCAATCGTTGGCGTGCTACCTGCAATTACCGATTTGGTAACATTAAACGGCGTTGGCACCGAAATATTTGGCGCACTGCCTGAATCGTTGTAGTTTGATCGCTGGAACGCGGTTGCATTGCGCCAGGTAATATTGGCAGTATTGGCGATTGTTGCGCCAGGAGCCACACTATTCTTGGTGATCCCACTGACGATAATCGTCAAGGATTGATCAACTGTGCCATTGGTATTGATATCAAGATTGATTAGGCCTGTATTAGCAAGCTGGCCTGAGCCATTGATCGCAAAACTACTGGTTACATCAGTATTGGTTGCGCCATCGCTAATCGTGGCGGATTCCACAGCTAGCGAACCAAGCACGGTTGGCAAGTTATCGATCAGGCCGATATCATAGGCAAACGCAGTGCTAGCAGCGGTATGGCTGACCCGAATTTGGTAGCGCACCGTATCGCCAGCATCGACCGCCGAGGATGAACCAACAATCGTTTTGCTGACATCCAAGAATGGTTCAACAATCGTCAGGTTATGGGTATTGCCGTTATCAACTTGGCTTGGGCTGGCCGAAGCATTGACACTATTGGTCAAAACCACGCCGCTCACATTGGCAGGCACATCAAGTACTTTTACTTGATAGGATAAGCGGAACACATCGCTATCAGCGGTTGCGCCGTTATCAACATTACCTGGATTGACGACACTACTTGCATTGATCGTCAAGGTTTGGCCGCTAACATTGGCAGTCAAACCACTGATCGTCATCCCATTGCTATTACTAACGTTAATTGAGCCTAGCACATAACTGGTATTCGCAGGTAGGGTATCGACAAATTGTAAGCTATTGGTCGTCCCTTCAATCACGCCAACATCAAGATGGTAGGTAATATTTTGATCGATCAAGGCATTAGTTTCAAGGCTCGATTTGCTGACCGTAAAGGCGCGGGCCATTGTGGCGTTCACATTCGCGCTACTATCAGTCAAGCCCGTAACACTGCCAAGTGAACTGGTATTGCTCCACGTCGCGTTGGCAACATTGCCAAAAATTGCGCCGGCAACCGTTGTATTGGCAACTTTGGTGTTCAGCACTAAGGTTAATTTTTCGCTGTTGTTGCCATTGGAGCGATAGCGCAAGCCAAATGGAGTTGAGGTTGCGAGATCGCCGCTACCAACCGAGAGATTGGCAGCGACATTGGTGCTGTTTGCCCCATCACTAACAATCGCACTGACAATAGTGGCATTATTCAGTTGGGGAGGTAAATCATCGGTCAGGTTGAGATTAAAGCCATCGGCCAAACTCAACGAAACCGTATCAGCGCCTTCAACCACCGTGGCATGTTCAACTTCGATTTGATAGGTCAGGGTGTCAAAGGCATCAAGGTTGGTAGTATTGCTGGTGATGGTTTTGCGTACATTCAGAATTGGCGTAATCAATTGACCAAAAATTTCTGATTCGCCAATTGTTTGACCATCACGATTATCAGCTCCACCCCAAACAACCAAGGTATGGTTGAGAGTTTGTCCAGCGTAGGCAATCCCAATAAAGCCATTGGCAAAGAAACTATCATTGCCATTTGGTCCCATATCGCTGACTTGCACATCATTGGGGGCGAGGCGAGCACCCGTTGCAGCATTAATTTTTTGGGTGAAGATTTCGCGTTCAGTATTACCAGCAGCGCTGGGAGCCATCCAGGCAATAATAAACTGGTTATCCCGCGAGTTATAGGTAATAACTGGGTCAGTTGAAACGCCTGTGTTGGTTGATGAGAGGGTCAACAGGCCACCAGTTACCGCTCCTGCCCCGCTGACGATCTGGCCATAAACGTTATAGACCGAGTTGGTGACGTTATCGCCCGACCAAAGCACCAGATAGAGATTATTGGTTGGGTTATAGCCAACATTAATATCAAACGAATCTTGATTGGCATTATTGGCGATCAAGAAATCGTCTGCACCAATTTCGGTGAGGGCGGCATTCAAGCGTTGGCCATAAACATCAAAATCGCCGTCAGTGCCGCTATCATCGGAGCGCCAAACGACTAAATATTCATTATTGGCGCTATTCCACACAATGTTCGGGTCTTCTGGGCGAATGGTTGCACTGCCAGTCGTGCCAACATCAGAGACCTTAACGTCGCCGCCAACCTCGATCAGGTTACCGCCGCCAAAGCCGAGCAATTGCACATAGACTTCAAACTCAGCCTCGACTCGTCCGCCAACCATATCATCGCCATACCAAACCACTGCATATTGATTATTGGTGGCGTTATAAGTAACAGCTGGTTCGAAGGCATCAAGTGTATTTACGCCATCCGCACCCATTTGGCTAACCCGCAATGGCGCACCAATCAAGCTGCCGTTGGCGGCAACCCGCTGCGCATATACTTCAAGCTCGTTGGTAAGCCCAGCCGCAACCTGGCTATCGCCTTCAAAAACGACTAAATATTCATTGTTGACGCTATTCCAGACCACTTGTGGTCTGCCATAGGCATCTTGAACATCAGCGTCATCGGCAATTAAAAAGTCATTCGTGCCAATTTCAGCACCAGTCGCTGCATCGATCAATTGACCATGCAAGTTTAACGAGCCAGTGGCGGTTTCTAAGCCTTCCCACACCAAAAGATATTGGCTATCGGTGGCGTTATAGGCAACCACAGGATTCACAGCAATGCTACCATCAGCATTGCCCAGCCCGCCCATATCGCTCAACAACACATCGTTGGAGCCGAGGAGGGGCGCAGCCATGGGGCGTTCAGCCGACGTTTGGGCTTGCTGCACAGGCTTTGGAGCGGCAAAGGCTCCACTTCCTTGCAGCACAAACAGCACTCCAACGAGGAGTGCCGCTACCACAGCAGAAAGTCGAGATTGTTTCAACACAGCGGGATACCTTTCTGTTTGGGTTACCTTCATCAGACACACAAATATGAGTTGAGCCAGCCACTGCGCGGCGCTTGTTCAATGGTGCGAAGCAGTGGATTAAGATCAAGTGTCGCAAGCTCAAGCGCGATAACTTGGTTGCTGGTTTGATCGGTTGGATGAGCTTGAATAAGGTACAACTGTGGCACACTGGTTTGTTGGCTTGAATAACGTTCGATTGAGCCACGTGGGGTCGTCCAGGTTGCGTTGTTCAGCGCCTGCAACAACCCTTGATCATCGGAATTGGGCGACTCAAGCAGTGCCTGAGCCAGGCAAGCTCCAGCTTCTAGGCCTAAAAGCTGCGCCAATGCTTCAAAGGGGTTTGTTGCTGCATTCGCTGACGAAAGGAGATCCGGATGCCATGGCAAACAGGTCGTTAGGGCTAGTTTTGAGCGTAGCTCAGGCTCGATTTCAAACCAAACCATCGGACTAACGACTAACGATCGTTTGCCAAGCAATGGACTATCCGCCCACGCCGCTAAAAATTGTTTTGCCTCAGGGCCGCATGCTGTATAAAAGAGCAGATCGCTAGGGGTTTCTGCCAAATAATGCCAGAGTGGCGTAAAATTGCCGCGATCAGGCGCAACATGGCTCAGGTAGTGGCCAACTGTCTCGCCACCAGCCTGATTGAACCCCTCTAAAAGGGCATAATGCAGATCATAACCACTATCGTAGTGGCTCAAGGCATGCACGGTGGTGCGGCCCAGCTGTTCCGCTGCCCAACGTCCAAGCGCATGATGGGCCTGCCATAATCCCAAACTGTGTTGAACAATCCACGGATGCTGTTCGCTCGTGCGTGGAATATTTTCACCAAGGTTGACGACCAGCGTTGGGCGTGGCATGCGCTCCAAAAATGGCGTAATGTATTCAATTAAGCCACTTTGCAGCCACAGCACTAAAATATCAACATGGCGATTGCCAAGCAATTGTTGAATTTTTTGCTCAAGCAGAATCACCCCAGCCCCAACTTCTTCAACAACCACATGAACATCCTTGATCATGCCATCGTGAATGCTGGGAGCCAGAACGCTACGCAAGCCTTGCTCAAATTGCTCGGCAATCGCTGATCGATCGACTGCGAAAGGGACGAGCATACCAATGCCCAAACGCTGATTGTGCATACCTTTAAATCCTCAACCTATTAAGTCTGCGATGGGAAGATGCCTTGTAAGGCAATGCAAAAACTGATCGTTAAAAATGGAGCCATATTCAGGTGGGCTTGACTGCCCCCAACACTACCGACGGCCAATGGATTCATTGTGCCAGTTGGGCCAGCGGTGGTGTAGCCATTGACCCCACTCGAACGGGCTGGCGGATAGCCACTAGCGCTATTGGCGGGCTGGATTGAAGCTGAAAGCATATGATTATGGGTTGGTAATTCTGTAATCGAGAGGGTATGGGCTTGCTCGCCTGCGCGTTCACCTAAAGTATGTCCATTGCCCATATGAATCGGAATACGCCCGCGTAAATCGGGCAAAGCAAAATTGACGCGACCATCGCCACCATAGGTTGTGCCTAATAACGAAAATAAGGCTTGATTTTGATTAATTGGTAATAATTGACCATTACACAAAGCCCAGCCACGCGGGGCGAATACGAACGAAAACAGGCGAAGCTCGCCTAAAAATGGTTCTGCCATAGTAATTCATCCTCATTTAAATAGCTGGATGCCGAATCGTTCGAACTTAGCCACGTGGTGGGAAGATGCCTTGCATGGCAATAATAAAATTCAAGGTCAGATAGGGCTGCATATTATTATGTGGTTGGTTATTGCCAGTTAATGTAAGTTCTTGCGGTGATAAGGTTGTATCAGCCGTATTGCGGAAGGTATCAGTTGATTCGCTGGCCCCAAAGATATTATTTGTTGGGTCAGCATTCGTCCCATCAAGTGCTACAAAATTAAAGGTGTGGTTATGGCTTGGAATTTCACTTTGTAAGAGGGTAACGGTTTCAGTACCGCCAGTTTCGCCTAAGTCGCGTAAACTTAAGCCTGGGCCTTGGCCTGGCTGCATGGGGGCGCAGCCTTGGAGATTGGGCAGGGCAAAGTTGCTTTTGCCATTACCCCCGTAGGTTGTACCTAATAACGAAAATAAAGCAGTATTTTGCGAAATTGGCAACAATTGACCATCACAAAAAGCCCAGCCACGCGGTGCAAAGTTGAAGCCAACAATCCGAATCTCAGCGACAAATGGGTCTGACATACAAGCACCTCAATAACTACATCTACTTAACGATTCAAGGCTCGCTTTTTTCGCCTAGCTTGGTGATGGGAAGATGCCAAACAATGAGATAATAAAGTTGACAGCTAAAAAGGGCTGCATATTGTCATGTGGCTGCGAACCACCAGTTTGGCTAACGGCGTTGGCGGCAAACGGCGAAATATCACCGGGTGTTGCTCCAGCAACATACAGGTTGGTTGAGCCAGCTTTGGCCCAAATGGCGTTTTGCGGAATATTGGTTGTGCCATTGTTGGCGCTCACTAAAGCAGGGTGGGTGTGGTTAGGGATTTGGGAAACAATCAAGGTGACTTGTTCAACCCCACCAGTTTCGGCTAAAATGAACCCGTTGCCTTGGTGCAAGGGAAAACGGCTTTGTAAATTGGGTAAGGCAAAAGTCGATTCTCCATCGCCGCCATAAGTTGTGCCGATTAATTGAAAGAGCGTTTCGTTCTCTGAGATTGGTAATATCTGCCCTGCGCAGAACATCCAGCCGGCTGGGGCAAAATTGCCTGCAAACATGCGAATTTCACCAACATACGGTTGTCCCATGTGCGATCCTCCAAAAACTAAGGCCGCCATTCCATTTCGGTGTACATACTCATGCCACCGACAGCTTGAAATCCTAGGCGCTCGTACCAAGCCTGAACCTGAGGATTTTCTTTATAAACATATAAACGAATCCGGCGTTGGCTAGCTTTGGCCTCAGCGATAAACTGGGTCAAGAGTTGCCGACCAATGCCGCGTCCGCGAAATTGCGGCAGAATCGTTATATCTAAAACGCGCATCAGGGTTGAACTTTGAAATGTGTACCAGTTGCCAACGGGTTTGGCTTTATGCAGCACAATTTGGTAGCTGCCATCGGGGTAATGTTGCATGTAGTGGGCATGTTGGGCGCGGTATTGCATTTTGATAAAATTGGTCTTTTGGGTTTCATCCCAATCAACCCGCGCCAATTCGGCTGCCCGTGTCGAGGCATACAAATTAAGCAGCAGCGACTCATCGTTGGGAGTCGCTGCCCGCAGACTCAGTGGGGCTGCTAATCCAATCATCGGTGATCTCCTTCAGCACACCAAACCCTAGAGAATCAAGCAAACCGAGTCTTTGTGTTTATTCAAAATACGGTTGAATTACGCCGCTGCGCGTTGAATCAAGCCGCTGTTGAACGCTAGATTGATCAAGCGCTGCCAAGCTAATTGGTGCTGCTTGGCGTTGTTGGCTAACCAAAAAGTGCAAATAGGTTGGAGCATGGCTTGTGCGATAGGCGTTAATGCTGGTTGCCCCCCGCAATCCATCGTAGCGAATCGTTTTTTGCCCAGCCCGAGCACTGGCAATCAACAAAGCGGTATCGTAGCCAAGTGCATGATGGTGGGTTGTTTCAGTCCCAGACACTTTGCTAAATGCCTGTTGAAAGCTTGGATTACTCGCCACGCTCCAACCACCAGCATAAGCTATATCCAACCCTTGTTTGCGCAGCCGTTGCGCTAATTTCGCATCGAGCGTGGCATTGGGGGTAATCCATAAGGTTTTGCTGCTGGCGGTATAGCTATGCCACCATTGCTGTGATTCAGCGGCATTGAGCGCTAGGTACACAACATCAGGATTGAGGCTGGCAACTTTGGCGGCCAGATCAGCTGAATCGAAGTTAAAATCGCCAATTAACTCAGCGCCTGCCACCAATAGACCTTGGGCAAAACCCCACGTACAATCGTAGCCACTGAGTGCTGTTGAACGAATGATGACGGCGCGTTTGCCTCGTTGTTGGCTAGCCCACACTGCGCTTTGCCAAGCAGCATCGGCCAGGCCAAAACTATTGATCAACAGATTGGGGCTGGGGTTGGCAACCGCGAAATGTTCGCCCAAGGTTGCAGCAATGATCGCCTGATTGGGCAAGCAGTCGCTTAAGGTTTGGATGCCGAAGGCTGTGCCAAGGCTGAGCCAAATATCCGCCGTCGCAGCCTTGGCGGTGAATAGGTGGCTGAGGCTTTGGGGCGTTTGAAGATTAAATCGGAAGGGAACTGCTGCTTGCTCGCTGGCAAACTGTAAACCTGCCAAAAACGCTAGCGTTGCACGATGGCTGTGCAATTCTGTGGGCAGGATAACTCCAACCTGCATTACCTCTGGCTCTCGTAGCCGAATAGGGCTTCCCTCGTTGGCAGCGGCTAGCTCGGGCATGCTGGCAAGCAACCCGGACATAGCGCCCAACTTGAGAAACTGCCGCCGATTGATGGCTTGATTGTGATCTTGATCGGGCATGGTGGCATCCTCAAATGTATTAAATGTGGGTGTGGATCGGGCAATGCGCCAAAAGCATACCATAGCCCTGGAATAACCCTTGTAGGAAAAAGGTCATAGTAGCATATAGTACCTAGGCTGATAGATAAAAAATTAAAAAACCACCGCATGGGGTGCGGTGGTGAAATGAGCCTTGCAAGAATCAAAACTTACACTTGGCTCATGGGGGATTTTCGGGCTTGGACAGTCAGTTGCGTTGCATTAAGCGCTGGCCTACTGGTGGTAGGCCAAGCTATAATTCGCCAACAACCACAAGTCCTAGACTTCCATGACCTCGGCTTCTTTGGTTGTGCCGATCGTTTCAACTTCCTTTTGGAAGCGGTCGGTCAATTTTTGCAACTCTTCTTGGCCACGGCGCTCGTCATCTTCCGAGATGGCCTTATCTTGTTGCAATTTACGAATGGCATCTTGGGCTTCGCGACGCACATTGCGAATCGCGACTTTGCCATCTTCAACTTTGGCCTTGACCTGCTTGACCAACTCCTTACGCCGTTCTTGGGTCAATTGGGGAATCGCCAAGCGAATGACGCGGCCATCGTTGCTGGGGTTGATGCCCAACTCGGAATTTTGGATGGCCTTTTCAATCGCCTTGATTGCCCCTTGATCGTAAGGTTGAATCGTAATCATCCGTGATTCAGGGGTAGCGATGTTGGCCAACTGGTTGAGCGGCATTTCAGAGCCATAATATTCAACCTTCAAATCTTCGACCAAGGCGGGAGAGGCGCGGCCCGTGCGCACAGCACCAAGGGTATGGCGCAACGAATCGATGCTCTTTTTCATTTTGCTTTCGGCATCGCGTAAAACATCTTTAACCGTCATACTAAAACTCCTTGTCATTTGGCTAATGCTACCCAGCGGTAGCGGGGGCTTCAGTGCTGGCTTTGCTAATCAAGGTACCAACCTGCTCACCTAGCACAATTCGTTCCAAATTGCCTGGGCTATCGAGGCTAAATACAATGATTGGAAGATTATTATCCATGCAAAAGGTCAGCGCCGTACTGTCCATAATCGTTAAGCCACGGGTTAGGGCATCAAGATAGGTGATATGGTCAAATTTGGTTGCTTTGGGGTCGGTGCGTGGGTCAGCGCTATACACCCCATCAACCCGGTTTTTGGCCATCAGAATCACATCGGCATCGAGTTCGGCAGCGCGTAAAGCTGCGCCCGAATCGGTGGTGAAATAAGGATTACCAGTGCCAGCGGCCAAAATAACCACTCGGCCTTTTTCCATATGCCGCACCGCTCGCCGTCGAATGTACGATTCTGCCACCTCATCCATTTTAATCGCGGTCATGGCACGGGTTTGCATGCCGTTCCGCTCAAGCGCATCTTGCAAGGCTAAGGCGTTGATAATTGTTGCCAGCATGCCCATATAATGTGCTTGGGGTGGTTCCATTCCAGCTTTGATTGCTGGGCCACCACGCCAGATATTGCCGCCGCCAAGCACAATTGCCACTTGCACCCCATGCGCCAACAATGGCTTAATCTCGGCTGACATATAGTTTAACACGTCAGGCGAAATATTGGTTTTACCATCGCCAGCCAATGCTTCGCCACTGAGCTTGAGCAAAACCCGTTTGTAGCGTGGTTGCATACCAGAACCCTCCAAGTGAAAGTCAAAAGGTCAAAAGCAAGGAAGAAACAAACACCTGCGTGATTTCAGAAAAAAACCGTCGCCTGCGGATTGAGAACAATCCACAAACGACGGTTGAAGAGTGAATAGATTGGGTTGCGCCAATCGTCGCACTGTTTAGTTGCTGCCAACTTCAAAGCGGCTAAAGCGGCGGACAACGATGTTTTCGCCCAATTTAGCAATCGCTTCTTGGACCAAATCTTTGATCTTGACGCTGGGGTCTTTGACGAATTCTTGTTCGAGCAAGACCACTTCGCCATAGAATTTCTCGATGCGACCTTCAACAATTTTTTCGACAATATTGGCTGGCTTGCCACTATCGACATTTTGTTGGCGCAAGATTTCGCGTTCGCGTTCGACTTCGGCAGCTGGCACTTCTTCGCGATTGACATATGATGGGTTGGTTGCAGCAACGTGCAAGGCCAAATCATAGGCCAATTTCTTGAAATCGTCGGTTTTGGCCACGAAGTCGGTTTCGCAGTTTACTTCCACGATGGCAACAACTTTATTGCCTGGGTGCACATAAACTTCGATCCGGCCATCGCTGGCATCGCGTGATGATTTCTTGGCGGCGGCGGCCAAGCCTTTTTCGCGCAAAATCTTGATTGCAGCGTCAACATCGCCACTGGTATCCGTCAGCGCCTTCTTGCAGTCGAGGATGCCAGCGCCGGTGCGTTCGCGGAGTTCCTTGACTTGATCCATCGAGATACTCACAGGGTATTCTCCTTGTTGTAAAAACGGACGAGCATTGTTGCTCGTCCGGGGTCTGGGTGTCTATCGATACTAGGACGGCATTCGCGAGCGCAGGCCGGAATGACCTCGGCCTAGAATGCGTCTTCTTCGTACTTGGTTTGTTCTGCCAAAGCACGTTCTTCGATATGTTGTGATTGACGGCGGTTTTGGCCTTCCAAAGCTGCGTCGGCAATTTTGCCAGCCATCAGTCGGATAGCGCGAATCGCGTCGTCGTTTGATGGAATTGGGTAATCGATTGGATCGGGATCGCAGTTGGTATCAACCATCGCCACGACTGGAATGCCCAGCTTCTTAGCTTCGCTAATTGCCAAGGTTTCTTTGTGTGGGTCGATCACGAACATGGCTGCTGGCAAGCGTTCCATCGTTTTGATCCCGCCGAATACGCGGTTCAATTTAACGATTTCGTCTTCCAACTTCAATGCTTCAGCCTTGGTAACCAAGTTGAATTCACCACGGTCGCGGCGAGCTTCCAAATCGTGCAAGAATTGCAAGCGGCGCTTGATGGTTGAGAAGTTGGTCAACAAACCACCCATCCAGCGTTGGGTCACATACAATTGATTTGAGCGGGTGGCTTCATCGCGCACAGCTTCTTGAGCTTGCTTCTTGGTGCCTACGAAGAGCACCTTGCCGCCGCCAGCAACTGCATCGGCTACAAAGCGATAGGCGCTTTGCAAGCTGGTGACAGTTTGTTGCAAATCGATAATGTGAATCCCATTGCGATCCGTGAAAATAAACGGACGCATTTTGGGGTTCCAGCGCTTGGTTTGGTGGCCGAAGTGAACACCTGCTTCAAGCAGGGCCTTCAGCGACACTACACGGTTGGTAGTTGTGTCGGTCAAGGGATGACTCCTTACAAAATAATGTTTTCCTCCGCCGCCGCAGTTATTCCAGCACTGAACCAATCACCCAAAGGATCGGCAGGAGCGGTGCCATGCAGACGACGTGCGTCACTAGCGACCAGCCCAATGGCTGGCACACCGTCGATTAGTATAGCATGACTAGTAGTAAAAGGCAAAAGCATGAGCATAGAGCATAGAACATAGAGCATAAAGAATGATAGTTATTGATCCACGAAGCGCACGAAGGACACGAAGTAATTAATCTTCGTGCGCTTCGTGGCCTTCGTGGTTAAAACTAGCACTACAACAAACGAATTTTTTCGCGGTGGGTTTTGACTTCGCGGGTGGCATTGCGGGTATCCACAACCACGCGGCTTTGCTCAACGATCTTGGCATAATCAAAGTCGCTGTGATCGGTCACAATCACGGTGCAATGGGCTTGCTGTAGTAGTTCATCGGTCAGCGGCACGGTTTGGTATTCATGATTATGGTGATCATAGAATACGGTTACATGCGGATCGCAACAGTACACATTGGCCCCATCAGCTGCCAATAAATCCATTACTTTGAAAATTGGCGATTCACGATAGTCGTCGATGTCTTTTTTGTAGGCCACACCGAGCAGTACAACCGTCGAGCCTTTGATGCTGCGTTCTTGATCATTCAGGGCATGGCTGATCCGATCGCGCACAAAGCGTGGCATGGTCAAGTTGATCTCGCCTGCTAGCTCGATAAAACGCGCCGAAATATCATAATGCCGCGCCTTCCAAGCCAAATAGAAGGGATCAAGCGGGATACAGTGGCCGCCTAAACCTGGGCCAGGCGTAAAGCGCATAAATCCAAATGGCTTGGTCGCGGCGGCATCGATAATTTCCCAAACATTCAAGCCCATGCGATCGCAAATCAGGGTCAATTCATTGACCAAGGCAATATTGACGTTGCGAAAAATATTCTCGAACAGTTTGGTCATTTCGGCGGCGGCTGGCGATGAAACTTCGGTTACCGCAGTCACGATATGGCCGTAGAACAACGAGGTTAGCTCGTTGCACTGCGGCGTAACCCCGCCAACTACCTTGGGAATGTTGTGCACCTTGAAATTAACCGAACCTGGATCGATCCGTTCGGGCGAGAAGGCTAAGAAATAATCTTCGCCTACGCTGAGATTGCATGCATCAAAGGCTGGTTTGAGCACTTCAACCGTGGTACCGGGGTAGGTGGTGCTTTCAAGAATAATCAATTGGCCTGGGCGAAGTCGTGCGGCAATCTCGTTGGTCGCCGATTCGATATAGCTCATATCGGGGTCGCGAGCTTCGTTGAGTGGGGTCGGCATACAAATAATAATAATGTCGCAATCGCGCAATCGCTCAAATTGGGCGGTTGCTTCGATCAACTTATTATTGCGGAGTGCGGCCAAATCGCTGCTTGGCACATCGCCAATATAGCTTACGCCCTCGTTGATGCTGGCAATTCGTTCAGCACTAATATCGAAACCCAGTACATTGAATCCAACGTTGCCTGCCCGAGCCAACATTGGCAAGCCAACATAGCCCATGCCAATAACCCCAACTTGAGCACGTCGTGTTTCGATCGCGCTGCGTAAATCTGCAAAGGTACTCACACTAAATCCTTTATTGTTTCATAGATTGGCATCTATGCGAAACTGAAAACCATGTGCCAAACAAGCTTGGCACGAGAATGATTGTTGTTAACATGTCGGCTGAATCGCCGCAGTATACAGCTGTTCAAGCCGTGCGGCATAACGATTCCAAGTTAATTCGTTTTCGACCCGTGAACGTGCTGCTTTGCCCAGCAGCCTAGCCCGTTCTGGTTGATTGAGTAGATCGTTGATAGCGGCACTCAGCGCTTGTGGCTGGGCGGGTGCTACCAACAAGCCATGTTCGCCCGAAGTAATTACTCCAGGTACTCCGGCAATCTTGCTGGCGATAATTGGCCGACCCGCGCCCATAGCTTCAAGCAGAGTGTTGGGCAAGCCATCAACGTTGCCACTGCGATCGCGCACCGAAGGCAGGATGAAGATTGTAGCGGCATTCAAAGCACTATTAATGACATCGTGGCCAATTGCCCCGGGAAATAGCACGGCCTCGCCAATTCCCAAATCGGCGGCTTGGGCTATAAGTTGCTCTAAGCCTGGGCCATAGCCACCGATCATCAATTTGGCGGTTGGGTGCTGGGTTAGCACCTGAGCGAAGGCTTGCACCAAATAGCGAAAGCCTTTTTTCTCGACCATACGCCCAACCGTAAATAGCAACGGCGTAGTATCATCGAGGCCATGTTGCTGGCGAAACGCTGCGCCAGCGGCGGGGTCGGGCCGAAAATCAACAGCATCGACACAATAGGGCAGTACATGCAATTTAGCAGGTTCTGCGCCCAAAGCTGCCGCCCGCGTCGTTAGATCGCTCGATGGCGCGGTGATAGCCGAGGCATAGCGCATAATCGCTGTATTGATCCAGCCAGTCGGGGCAGTGCGCTCAGCCACCGAGACATCCGAGCCGTGCGTGCTGATAATCAGTGGTAATTTACGTTGCCGCGCTAGCAACCAAGCCGGAAAGCCATTCGGAATCGACCAGTGGCCATGAATTAAATCGAAGGGTTGTTGGGCGGTAAGCTGAGCCATAGTGCGCCACGCCGAAGCAACTGCTAAGGGTGCAACCAAAAGAGCGGCGTTGCGCATTTGCACATCATTATGCAACGCGCCAGCATAACCCCAAACATTTAAGCTCGGATGCGGCGCATAGCGATAGCGATGGATGTGGATGCCTCGTACCTGATCGCCTCGTTTGAGTTCGGGGTGATCGGGCAAAAGCATATGCACCTCGTGGCCACGCTCAACCACGGCGGCGGCAATTTCTTCGATAAAGGGCGCGGTCATCTCACCTGGATATTTGGGAAACGACGACGCAATCATGAGTATGCGCATAACTTGCTATTCGCTCATAGGCTATCGATCAATGCAATAGCCTTGTATGATGATCAATCAGTTTGGAGTCGTTGGTACATTGCAGCTACAGTTTTGGCTCCAGCAAACTGTATTTATTGAATTTCGTAGATATAGACTGTGCGATTTTTCGGCCCCGCAAAGCTGGCTCGTAGCACAAACCCAGGTAGCTCCTCGCCTTTGAGCAAGCGGCCTAAGCCAATTTGGGCTTGATCTTTGTTGTTTTGCACAGCATTAACCAGAATAAACGAGGCCTTGTAATAGTCAGCAACCTGTTTGATCACTGCTAAATCGGCCACATTTGGATTCATCACAGCAGCCCGTTCAGCATGAAAATTGAGTTGCCATGGCACGCGAGTCATCACCACTGCCTCTGGTGGGGTATTTTGGCGCAACCATTCGAAGGCCTGCAAATCGGGTTGCCATTCGGCATACTCGCTGCCTGCGACGGTGGCACTTTTGTTGGCGGCCTCGACCCAACCTGGGGTGAGCGCCAACACCAGCAGTTGAGCTGCTACCAACAAGGCCAACGGACGACCACGCTGGTTCCAGCAACGAGCAATTGCATCGTGAATTGCCACCAACGCGCCAGCTGCCAGCAAGGCCAAAAATGGCACTAATGGCACAAAATAGCGTTCTTCGTCGGCATGCCAATACAGCGCCAAGAACAGCACATATGGTGTGAAACTCGCTCCAACCAAAGCGATCAAGCTGGCTTGTTGGTGGCGAGCAGCAATCAACCCAATTAAGCTCAGCCACGCACCCAACATCAACCACACATAGGGCTGACCATTAACTCCCTGATCATTATTGCCCATCAAATTGCCGCGACCGCTAAACATACCCAAGGCAGGGCTAGCTGGCAACAAATAGTTGCGGGTCGCCTCAAATTGATTGCCAATTTTATCAAAGGTCTTTTGATAGCCCCAACGCAGAATCCAGCTTGGCTCGGGTAAGCCGTTGCTGCCGGGCAAGCCTTGCTCGTTGGTGTAGATATTGTAGATCGAATCGAAATTTGTGTAACCGATGATCCAGGCATCATAACTTTCGGTCGAAAAGGCGGGCTTGCCAAATTCATGCAGGTTGCGGGCAATATAGGGTGAGAACACTAAAACTGCTGGTAGTACCCACCACAAAGCGGCAGTTCGATAGGCCTTCCAGCGATCTTCGACCTGCCATAAACGCCAAATTAGCCACAAACCCATGCCAATTGCCACAATCACGGCGCTGGTTTTTTGCCAACACATCAGCCCGATGATTAAACCTGAGCCAAGTAAGCGCTCTTTGCTATGGGTTGCCAAACTACGCCAGAGCAGCCAAATCGCCGCTGTGTAGAACAGCACAAACGCCAAATCCGAGGTGCTATAGATCATCAAGCGGAACATATGCCGATTGATCAGCACCAACAGCACCGCAATCAAGCCAACCCGTTGATCCCACAACTGGCGGGCAATTCGATAGACCAAGATCGACAACAAACTAAAAAAGATCAGATTGGGGATTTTGGCGGCCCACGGTTCAGGCCCAAACAAGGCAAAGAATGGCGCGATCCAGACTGGTTGCAACATTGGCCAGGTTTCTTGCACCCGCGTCACGTCGCCATTGGGATACAGTTTGAAAAATTGGGTTACATAATCAACGACCCAGCCGCGTCCCGCCACCAAGTTGCGGGCAACTACGCCATTATCGGAGTAATCGGCGTTGCCAAGGTAGTTAATTTGGCGAATTACGCCCCAGCTATAAATTAACCAAACTCCAACCACTAAGCCTAGCAAGGCCCAGCCCAAGCCTTGGCGGGTGCGCAAACGCCGATTGAGCCGATCGAGCAGCCGATTGAGATCGCCCCAGTAGAAGCCTGCAATAAACAAGCTAGCTACTGCCAACGAAACCACAATAATTGCCCCAGGATCGAGCTTTTTGGCTTTGGGGAGCCATTCGTTGGCGGCTTGGCTAAGGCTGGGCCAACTGATAGCCAGCAGGCCAATCAGTGCGGCCATTGCTAAACCATAATCAAGATTTTGACCTTGTAACAAGCGTTGACGGAAATGTAACCAAGTATCAATAATCTGGCGTTGCCAATTCCAAACCACCACAAACCCAAGCCCCAACAGCACCAACTCAAACGATGGTAACAGCCAGTGACGGGCAAAATAGCCTAGCGTCAGCCAAAAAACGACCAAGAGCAACCCAAGCAAAAACAATGGCAAACGCTCACGCGGGTAGAGCCAACCAGCCAAGAGGATCAAGCCCAAGGCCACTGCTACGCGCCAAATTAGGCTCCAGGCAGGCAGATTAAATCCTACAGTATTGGTCGTGGCGCTAACGCCATACAAACGCAAACCATGAGGTCGGCGGTCGTTGGGATACAGTGTTGTGCCAGTGAAGGTGGCGGTATTATCCAAGGGGGCAAGTTGCTGTGGGTCGTGGCTCAGGCGTAATTCAAGCTCAAGATTGCTTTGATTGAGCGCTGGCGTACTTATTTGATAGATGGTGCGTTGGCTGCTGGCCTCAAATACGGCAATAAGCTGTTGATTGACCAACACATGCACAAATGGTTGAGGTAAATCGCTGCGTAGCACATCATCGGGCCAGCCAACTAAATCAAGCTCAAGTGTATAGCTGCTATGTGCGCCGAGTGCCGGAATCTGAATTTGGGTGCTGCCGCGTGTCCAGCGAAAACGCCCGCCGATTGCGTCGAGTTCATCGGGGAAGACCGTGCCAAGATCGGTGGCGGCTTGGCCAAGTGCCTCGCTTGAAACCAAAAAAGGCTGATCGCCCAAGCCGTCGCTGGCAATCCGCACATGGGTCGGCAACTGATAAAGCGCGGTTAACAAGCATAGCGCCATCAGCAACACACTTGCGATTGTAATGATCCATTGACGCAGCGACCATGCAGCGCGGCGTTGCCACCAGTTTTGTACCAAACCAGCCTCAAATCGTTTCATCGACAACAACGTGCCATTATACCAGAGCATCGGATTGGCGCTTTTCAGCAGTTTATCATTGCAATCGGCCTTGGAGTTCTGCCATGATCAAGCGTATTTGGAGCAAAATCATGATCAAAGCAATTGTATTTGATATTGGCGGAGTATTGGAAATTACGCCGCGTACCGATTGGGTTGAACGTTGGGAGCAACAACTGGGTTTGGCTGCGGGCAGCATCAATCAACAGCTACACGATCTTTGGCTTGGTGGCAGCATTGGCACAATCAGCGAACAAGCAGTTGAGGCTGGCATTGCCGAACGCTTAGGCCTAGATTCTAACCAATTAGCCGCTTTTTTGGCCGATTTATGGGCTGAATATTTAGGCACACTCAATGCCGAATTGGCCGATTTTTTTGCCAGCCTACGCCCACGCTATATCACCGCCATCTTGAGCAATAGTTTTGTGGGCGCACGCCAGCGCGAACAAGCCGCCTATGGCTTTGAAGACATCTGCGATTTAATCATCTACTCGCACGAAGAAGGCCTGAAAAAGCCTGATCCGGCGTTTTATCGTTTGGCCTGCGAACGACTCAAGGTTCAGCCCCACGAAATGATTTTCCTTGATGATATTGAAGTGGTAGTTGAAGCTGCGCGAAACGTTGGCATCAAGGCCATTCACTATCGCTCAAATCAGCAGGCGATTGCCGCCATTCAGGCCTTGCTTACCGAAGCTTGAGCCAGAATTTCATACAACAGCACGCCTGTGGCCACCGCCAAATTCAGCGAATCGGCTTGGCCACGCATGGGAATGCTGACCAAGGCTTGGCATTGGGCTTGTTGCTCGGCATCCAAGCCTTCGCGCTCACTGCCCATCAGCAAAATCAACGGTTGGGGATAATCATAGTTGCGATAGTGGCTGCTGGCTGAATCCGCCGCCCCAACCAAATTAAAGCCACTTGGGCCAAGCCATTGGCTAAATTCGGCCCAGGTTGCCTTCACCAAGCGTTGGCTGAATAAGGTTCCCATGCTGGCTCGCCCCGTTGCTGGATCATAGGGATCGGTGCAATCGCCCAATAAAATCACGCCTGCTGCGCCAACTGCATCGCCAGTGCGCAAAATTGTGCCCAAATTCCCAGGGTCACTAATCGCATTGAGCGCGATCCAACACAAGCCTTGGTCGGGCCTAACCTCGGCTAAACTGGCCCATTGTTGGCGTACTACCGCTGCCAAACCTTGTGGGCCATCTTTGCTCGAAAGGCTGGCAAACACCTCGCCGCTGACTTCGAGAATAGTTGTGGCTTGTTGGCGCTGCTGCTCAACTAAATCTTGGGCAAATTGGCTACGCAACAGCTCGGGCGCAACGATCAATTGCTCAATCGGGGCTTGGGCTTGTACTGCCTCGGTCACATTGCGAATACCTTCAATAAAAAAAAGGCCGGTGGTTTCACGTTCACGGCGTTGGCGCAAAGCCCGAATTTGCTTAATTGCTGGATTATGTTTGCTGGTTAACATTGCCAAACTTTCTAGTTGAAATCATGCTGTTGGCTATT
The DNA here is from genome assembly GCA_020161265.1 of Chloroflexota bacterium. NCBI lineage: Bacteria > Bacillati > Chloroflexota > Chloroflexota bacterium. The sequence goes on from JAIUOC010000006.1 coordinate 80,506, forward strand.
GTAACAAGCAATTTGCTCAAACCGATCCACGAAGAGCACGAAGGGATGAGGGATCAGGGGTCAGATGTCAGAGGTCAGCAATATGCAACCGCGAAGAACGCGAAGATTACGAAGGTTAAGGCTATAGGCGCTCGGCTATTGGCTATGGGAAGAATTATTGGGATTTCAAACCAACCTCCGCTAGTCCAAAGCCAACAGCCCTGCTCTCCTCTGCGCCTCTGCGGTAAAGTATCGTAACCACGAAGAACGCGAAGATCACGAAGGTTAAGGCTTGTCGCCACAAATTGCCCGAATGCTTAGGCTGGAATGCTCTGTGTCTGAATGCTAGCCCCTAGCCCCTGACACCTGATCCCTATAAATCGTGGTATAGTCTCTGCGGAGTTCTTGCTAAAAGGCAACATTGTGGAAGATATCGAATATAGCGTGATGGCGGCAGTCGAGGAGCAACATTGGTGGTATGTGGGCATGCGCCAAATTGCCCAAGCATGGCTTGATCAATTGCCGACCCAGCGTGCTTGGCGAGCGCTTGATGCTGGTTGTGGTACGGCGGGCAATGTCGCTTATTTATTAGGCGATTATGGCCCAGCCTATGGCTTGGATCTGATGCAGGCAGCCGTGCAGTTGGGGCGCAAAAAAACCGATGCACCATTAACTCAAGGTTCAGTCTTGACCTTGCCCTATCGCGATGAAAGTTTCGATTTGGTAACCTCGTTTGAAGTGTTGTATCATCGAGCTGTCCCTGATGAAGTCGCCGCGTTACAGGAAATTTATCGCGTCTTGAAGCCAGGTGGTTGGGTGTTATTGCGGATGCCAGCCTATCATTGGCTCTATTCAGCCCATGATCGCTCGGTGCATACCCGTCGCCGTTACACTAATAAGGAAGTACAACAGTTGTTACGCGCTGCCAATTTCACAATTGAGCGCAGTTCGTATATTAACAGCCTGTTGTTTCCGTTGATTTTGCTCCAACGCTTGATTGAGCGGATTCGGCCAAGTGCCCCAACCAATGAATCGGCGATGCAACTGCCTGGACGTTTGGCCAATAAATTGTTTGGCACAGCCATGCGCTTCGAGGCCCGATGGCTTGAATCAGGCTCTAGCTTTCCTTTTGGGCTATCAATTTTAACCCTCGCCCAAAAACCCAATCATTCGGTATAATCGCCAAATACATTTAGTTATTGAGAATATATATGCAAGCCTTTTTAACCAATATTGCCCAGCGTCCAGCTTTATGGGCCACGTTGCGGCGAATTGTTGAAAATAATTATGTTGGCGAACGCGCCGCTATTGCCGATGAACTTACGCCATGGCTGCAAACCAAGCCCCGCCGTTTTTTGGATTTTGGCTGTGGCACTGGTGAATTTGCCTCATCGTTTCCCCATCACAGCTATATGGGCGTTGATCTTTCGCAAGGCTATGTGCGCTACGCTGCGACCCTGAGCGATCACCGCTTTGGGGTGATGAACGGCAATGCTTTGGCCTTTGGCGATGCTAGTTTTGATGCAGCGTTAATTGTCGGCGTTATTCACCACCTTGATGATGCCTTAGCCCAAATCACTGCCCGCGAATTACACCGCGTTTTAGCACCAGGCGGCGAAATTTTGATGCTCGAAGATATTCCAGCCCAAGATTGGTGGAATCTGCCTGGGCGTTTGATGCACTGGCTTGATCGTGGTGATGCGATTCGCCAAGATGAAGATTATGGGCGTTTGTTCGCACCCTACTTTACCATCCAACGCCGTTGGGCTATTCGCAGTGGAATTTGTGATTATGCAGTTTACCGTTTTAGCCGCGTCGATTAAACGCGGGCTTGGCGAGCATGGCACGGCGATCCGCTTGTTTGGCAGTGCGCTTGGCTTGCTCATCGCTGGTCAATTGTGTTATCGCAAGGCTCTGCTCAGCGCAACTCAACATAACCTTGAAAGCTTATGGCAGGTGAGCCAAAGTTTTTGGGGCATGTTGGGGATTGGTTTAATACTGCTTTCGCTGATTCCATGGTTGGCGTTGCTAGCTCGCCGCCAACTCAGCTTCTTCTACCCACTTTGGAGCATCGCCACCATTCTGTTGGTGGTGATCAATTGGTGGTGGTTTGGCGGCGGCATGTCGTGGCAAACCCTCGCCGGAATCGGCTTGGTTTTGCTGGGAGTCAGCCTCTTATTTCGCGGTGGGCATAGTATTTAATTAATTGGGGGTCGGTCGTTGGGGATCGGGGGTCGGGATCGACAAATAGCAGTGGAAACTGAATACCAAAAGCCTATGACCCTTGCATAACCCGATCCCCGAAAACCGATCCCCGACCCCTAACAAACGAACGAGCAACAAGCATGATGCAAACGTGGTGGATCATTGGCGCAGTACTGGCGATGATGTTGGGTAATTTGATCGTTCGAGCGGGGATGGTTGGGGTGCAACTAGCCCATTCGAGCCGTTTAAGCACTTGGCAAGTGCTGCGTTATGGCATACGCCGTTGGCAAGTTTGGCTAGGCCTGCTTTTGCTGTTTGTGGGAGTTGTAGCCTGGATTAGCAGCGTAGTTTGGTGGCGTTTGGAGCTTGGCTATACTTTGCTGGGCTTAAGCTACGTTGCCACAATTGTGTTTGCTTGGTGGTTTGTGGGCGAAACCTTGACCCTCGAAAAGATGTTTGGGGCAATTATTATTGTGGTTGGCCTGCTGTTGATCATTCGTGGTAGTGGATTTTAAGGGGCGTTTGTGCAAATGGCGTTGGGTCGATATGCTCGGCCACTGCTGCTAAGTAGCATGGTTGCAGGGCTATTGTTATGGCTTGGCTGGCAACGTTTAGTCCCATTCAACCTAGCAATTGGCGGCGATTTAGTCATTGGCGAGTCAGGCGAGCAATTTGCCTTGATGTACGATCAGCCCTATCTTGACCATGTGCATGCCCCCGAACCAGCCACGGTTGATCTCACCACCAATGAAACCTATCGCTGGACCCAACCCGAATCGACGATTGATGTACCGTATCTCAATGGTAGTGCCCATATGGTTCGCTTGAGTTTAGCGCCGCCATCAGTGCCACAAACCCCGTTTTTACTGCAAGCCAATGGTGCAGCAATTCGTACCGATTTGCCACCAGGCCAACGCACGTTGCATCTGTTCGCCCCTGCTAGCAGCGATGGCAGTTTAACCCTCGAATTACAAGCCCCAACCTACAATGCTAGCCCTGACCCACGTTTGTTGGGAGTGGTGCTGTATCGGATGCAGGCTCAGCCGTTAAGCCATACATGGTTTCTGCCATGGGCTGCTTGGCTCGATTTGCTGCTCGTTGTAATTGTGGTTGGGCTTGGTGCTGCTTTGGCGGGTTTGGCTCCGCTGACTGCGGCTGGCGCGATCTTGGTGACCAGCAGCGGCTTAAGTGTTTTGTTGGCAACCGTGCGGACGGTGATTACGATTGATACTGGCCAGTTGCGCACAATTGCTTTGGCTTGTTTGCTGGTAGCTGGGCTTGGGCGTTGGTTGGCTGAGCGCCGCCAAAACCCCGAAATTGCCTTAGTTGCTGGCATGACCGCTTTGGGCTTGGCTTTGCGCTTGATCGGCATTCGCCATCCTCAAACTAATTTCAGCGATCTCTTGTTGAATGTCAATAATCTGGCGAGTGTGGGCAGCGGCGATTTACTCTTTACTGAAGGTTTGCCTTGTGCCGCAGGTGCGGGCCGTTCGCCCTATCCCCCTGGCACGTATCTCATCACGCAACCTTTAAGTTTATTGCTGCCTGCCAGCGTTAATCGTGGCATTTTGATTCAGGTTGTTGGTGCGTGTGCTGATGCGTTGGTGATTCCGTTGTTGTGGTGGCTGATTGATCGCACCCGCGATGCACGAACTCCAGCACGGGCGGCGTTATGGGCAGCCAGCCTCTATCTTGCTCCTTTAGCGATGCTGCGGGCAATGGTGATTGGCGAATGGAGTAATGTGCTGGGGCAGGCAATTGCCATACCAATCTTAGCGTGGCTGGGCTTATGGCTTGCCAGCAACCAGCCGCGAACATGGCAACCAGCTCTGATTGCTGGCTTGACGATCGCCGCCTTACAGCATAGTGGCACGATGTTATCGTTCGGGTTGTGGGGCGTGGCGTTGGCGGGATTCTTGGTTTGGCAAAAACAGTGGCAAGTGCTGGGGCGTTTGGTGATGGTTGGGACAAGCGCCGTCGTGTTGGCTGTTGGCTTGTATTACAGCAATTTCTTGGGCGATCCAACCCTTGCCAATAATGGTGTGATTTGCCCAGCGCCACGTCCGTTCGGCCAAAAATTGTGGGGCGTAGTCTGGAACGATCTAATTGCGCTTGATGGGCGAGTTCCGGCTTGGTTTTGGTTGGTAGGCTTGGGCGGTGCATTTAGCCTGCGTCAAGGCTTATCACGGCTAGCAACTCCAATTTGGGCTTGGCTGGCAACCTTCGTGCTTTCGCTTAGCTCGTTGCTTTGGTCGGAACAAACTGTGCGGTGGTGGCTGTTTATCTTGCCAGCCTTAGCTTTGAGTGGCGGTGTTGGTTTGGCGACTTTAGCCCAGCGCGGGCGGTTCGGGCGAGCAACTGCCACTGCCGCTAGTTTGTTCATCATCGCCGCTTCATTGGCCCTTTGGACGCGGTTTATTATCGAATATCGCACTGGGGCGTTTGTACCATAACGCGATTCGCGGATATGGATTGGATACCATTCTAGCGAGAATGCAGGGACGAGAATTCAGCTTTTACCATTGTGGATAGCTTATCGATGGCTAATCCTGATGAGAACCTGCTTTATGCCCCTGATTCCCGACTATATTTGCTCAAGGTTTCAGCTGTGATTAGGCTTTGCCTGCGCGAATTTTAAGGTTGAGCAAGCGTGCTGACTCGTTTTGGGCAAACCACTCATCTTGCTCTAAAGCTTGGTAGGCTTGTTCAAAGTAAGGTTTAGCTGCCTCATGCTCGCCTAAGGCGGCTAAATTCTCGCCAATTTCCTCGAAAACATAGCCATCGGTGATGCCTGCGGCTTGCAGATCAGCGGCCAATGTTTGTTGCAATGCTAGCGCCGATTGATATTCGCCCAATGAACGTAAACATCGCGCTACCGACCAACGGGCAATCTGGATTTGGCGCGGGCGTTCGCGTTGCAGCCATGCCTGTTCGGCCTCTTTGAATAATGCCAAAGCCTCAACAAACTCGCCTCGTTCATGCAGATCCCAAGCGGCATTATTGAGCATCGCTGGAATGAGCGCTTGAGCTTTGGGGTCATCAGAGGTTCGGGCTAGCTCCAAGCCACGTTGGTTCCAAATCAGCGCTTGTTGATCGCCGCCATAACTAATTGCTAACATGTGGGCGGCATCAACCGCCAAGCCGATAAAACCCGCTTGGCTGGCCAATTCCCATGCTTGGGCAAAAAAATAACGAGCCATTTCTAGCTCATCAGCCGAATTATGGGTGCGGCCTCGCTCTAGGTAGTAGCGCACTTTGGGTCGTTCGCCCCCTAAGGACAATTGGGCTTCGAGTTGGTCGAGCCGTTCATGCGCTTCAGCAAACCGCCCACGCAACGAAAATGTGCGGGCAATTTGGCTGAGCAGTTCAAGCTGATCGTCGCCGTTGGTTTCGGCTAAGGCTTGGACAAAGCGGCTTTCGCTCACAGCAGGATCAGCATATTCCCACAGCGCATCAATATCCATAATTCAATTGCTCCATTCCAATTAAATAGCACAGCCTTGCTATTTTAAGGAGTCGAATGAATCACTGTCAAGGTTCAATTAGGCCTTTGGCACGTAGTTCAGCGTAAATTGCCCGATTATATACATACATCGCTTGTTGTTGGGCCTCGCGGTCGCCTTCAATCGCTGGATCGTAGGAGTAATAGCCAATTGGGCTAGGCAAATGACTGATTACGCCTGCGCTATCAATTTTTAAATGCTGATCGTTGGTAAAGCGATTGATGGCATAGACTTCGAGACTACAACCTTCTGCATCAATTTCGACGAGATAGCGAATCTCCCATGGCGTAACATATTGCCATGGAATTGTGCCTCGGCCAGCTTGTGCCAGCAGTTCATCAAGAAAACGCAGATCAGTACAATCGAAAAACTGGCCAAATGCCGCCTTGAGTTCAGCAGTCATTCGCGATTCCTTAACGATTGGTTAGGTGAAGTAGGGCGATTTTAGCCATTCGGCGCAGCCAAAATTTGCTTGACCCGCCCTACTTCACCTGTTACCAAGCGCACTTTGATGCCATGCGGGTGGTTAGGCGATTTGGTCAGAATATCCTTGACAATGCCGGTGGTGGTCTTGCCAGTAGCCTGATCCTGCTTGATCACAATCGCCACTTGGATGCCAGGTTTGATTGCGCTGCGTTGTTGGCCGCTCATGTTTGCTCCTAAAAAATGTGATCAATTGATTATACAGGCTGTTTGAGCACGACAACCTGATCGCCGTGGCGAATTGTGCCCAATTTACGTGGCACGAGCTGAATGCCAAATGGCACGCCGCCATTGGCAGTTTTGCGATACCGAGCTAATGTGCGTAATGGCTCTTGCTGTGCATGTTTTTGGCCCGTGCTTGGGTCGGCAGTAATCAGCACACAACGTGGGCAAGCTTGAGCGACTTCAAACAAACATTCACCAATTTGCAACCACTGCCATTGATCTTCTTGGTAGGCTCGTGTGCCATCGATCACAATGTTTGGTCGAAAATGGCGCATACTGACTGGTTGTTCAAGGCGTTGATTGAGATCGGCCAACGAAGCCTGTGAAGCCAGCAAAATTGGATAATCATCGGCGTAACTTACGCGGTCGGTGGTGCGGCCCGTGTAGCCCGATGGCATATCGCTTGGCAGCGGGCGTTCACAACCTTCGCCCATATAAATCACCAAACAATCGATTCCCAGATATTCGCTAAATGCTTGATTAATTGCTTGGTTGTAGACCATGGCTGGGTGCTGTTCCTCGGCCCATAAATTGACCCGCTCAATTGGCTGCAATAAATAGGGCAAGACGATCGACTCGGTGTGATTTGGCAAATGCACCAGCAAGCCATTAGGCCCAACCTGGCTTTGAATTGCCAACAGGTTGCCATGTTCGCGAGCCGTCAGAATCCGACGATTTTCGCTGGCAACGATTGCCCAACGTCGATCATGCGCACAGCCACGCAACTCCAAGCGAGCTTGATCGAGGGTAATTCCAGCAGTCGATTTAATCGGGTAAATCGTGAGATCAACAACCTGCGCCATTACGATGCTCCTCTAAACCAAAGATTAATTCGAATTATAGAGCAAATGGCTTTTAGGAGAAATTCGCAAAGAGCACGAAGTACAGGAAGTTGTGATTATTGAGCAGCTGGATATTGCCCAAGCTGCTTGACATTCAAAACTGCTAGGTCGATACTTATTAACCAACACACCAGCATCAACCGCTCCTCGCCGTGTGTCAGCCTTAGCAACAAGGAACCCAACCTATGCACTTGCGTCCGTTCAAGCTTGAACGTTTTTTTGTGCCTTTTGAATTTAGTGCCAAATATATGCTTGGTTCATCCGATAGCGAATCAGTGACGATTGGCGATTTGTTGGCGTTAGAACCAGAGGCCAATGCGCAATTTAATCAACACTGGTTGGGCTATACCGAGGCTCCAGGTGCGCCCTATCTGCGTGCCGAAATTGCCAAAATCTATACCACAATTGATCCGACTCAAGTGTTAGTCTTTGCTGGCGCTGAGGAAGCAATTTTTTGGTATTTCAATGCGGTACTTGAGGCTGGCGATCATGCGATTATCCAAATGCCCTGCTATCAATCGCACTATGAGGTTGCCCGCGCAACTGGAGCCACAATTAGCGAATGGCGTTTGGAGTTTGATAACGCTTGGGCGATCGATTTGGATTGGCTTGAGCAGCAGATTCGGCCCAATACCAAGCTGATTGCATTAACCACGCCTAATAATCCGACCGGAGCGCAGCTCAAGCTGCATGAATTTGAGCGCTTGGTTGAAATTGCCCGCAGCCGCCAAATTCGACTTTTCTTTGATGAAGTTTATCGCGAGCTTGAACATGATCCGGCTGATCGGCTGCCTGCGGTTTGCGATGCCTACCCATTGGCCACATCGCTGGGCGTAATGTCCAAAAGTTATGGCCTGCCTGGTTTGCGCATCGGCTGGGTTGCGACCCATGATCAAACCCTTTTTCAGCGTTTGCAAGAACTCAAAGATTACACCAGCCTGTGTAATGCAGCCCCAAGTGAGTTTTTGGCAGCACTGGCCTTGCGCAACCGCCAACAATTGCTCGACCGCAACTTGCAGATTGTGCATGCCAATTTGCGCCTATTGGATGACTTTTTCGCGCGTTGGTCACATCGTATGCGTTGGCACAAACCGCTTGCAGGCCCGATTAGCTTTGTGCAATTGCAGCAAACCAAGGATAGCCAACAGTTTGTGTTGGATTTAGTCGAGCAACAAAGTACCTTGATGGTGCCAGGCGAAGTCTACGATTACCCTGGTTTTGTGCGTTTAGGCTTTGGTCGCGCCAACATGGCCGAGGCTCTAGCCCGACTTGAAATTTTTCTACAAGCCCGCGATCACGTGATCTGAGCCGATTTTTGGTGTTTTAGCTTGCTTTCCAAGGGCGTAAGGCAAGCCAGTTATTTCGCTGAAGGAAGACTGTTATGCAGCAAGCCCTTGCCCCCGACCCTGCCACAATTCGTCAGTACCTCGCCCAAACCTATGCCATTCAGCCCAACCGCATCGAGCAAATCAATCGCGGTAACGACCCACGTGCGGCGATTTACCATGTGCAAACTAACGAACAACCCTACTTTCTCAAGCTTAAGACTGGCTCAATCTATCAGGCAGGGGTGTTATTATCGCGCTATCTCAAGGATCGGGGAGTGGCGGCGGTTGCGCCAGTCGATACCCGCACCCAGCACCTTTGGGGCCATTGTCAACAATTTCATAGCGTGCTCTACCCCTATATCGAAGGCTCAACTGGCATGGATCAAGGCATGTCGGCGCTGCAATGGCGGAGTTTTGGTCAACAATTGCGCCGAATCCACACCATGCAAGTGCGTGCGCCACTACGCCACATGCTGCAATGGGAGCAATTTCACCCGCTCTGGCTGCCAACGGTTCAGGCAATTCACAACAGCATCAATACTTGGCCAATTGGCGATAGCTATAGCGCCGAATTGATCGACTTTTGGCGAGTCAAATCGGTCGAAATCAGCTATCTGATTAAGCGCATCAGCGCATTAGGCCATGAGCTACGGGCCAATGCTGGCGATTTTGGCCTGAGCCATGGCGATATTCACACTGCCAATATTGTGCTCGATCAGATTCAACAGATTAATATCGTCGATTGGGATTACCCGATGTTTGCCCCCAAAGAGCGTGATTTGCGGTTTGTGGTTGGCTCAGTCATCGGCGTACCAGTTCAGCAGCATGAAGAACAATGGTTTTTTGAAGGCTACGGCCAACCAAGGATTGACTACAAAACCTTGGCCTATTATCGTTATGAGCGGGTGATTCAAGACCTTGGCGATTATGCCCAGCGGGTGCTGTTACGCCGCGATGCCCCGCCAGCATTCAAACAAGCCGCCTTGCAATCGCTGCGTTCGCGTTTTTTGGCTGGCAATATCATCGAATCGGCCTATCAAGCTGATCGCACAAGTTAATGGAGAAAGATTGAGATGCCTACAATTGCCCCAATTTTAGCTCAAAGCCATGGCTCAATTCAGTTCATGGTCGATGCAGTTGAACCATGCCAAAGCTCGCCAGGGTGCTTGCAACCCCAAGAATTGCCGCTTTGGCAAGGGCTGCCACCACTGAAAACCTTGCAAACCCAAACTCAATTATTTGCCCGTACTGGGAGTGATCATCAATTATTGAGTTGTTTGGAGCTAGCCTATGGGCAACATTATCCGCTGGTGCTCACCCCAGATTGCATTTGGCTGACAATCGCCCAAGGTTTTAGTTCGCACGTTAATCAATACTATCAACAATTACGCCAACGCTTAGTTGAACATACAGGCAAAAAAACCTTGCGGGTTGATGAAGGGATCACATGGGCTGATACGATTGGTTTTTGGGCCGACCGACTTTGCCAAACCTTACCTAAAAACCTAGTTAAAACATTGCAATGTGACTTTTCAACCACAACTTCAATCACCCATACCGCCAGCCAGATTGTATTGATGGAGGGCTTTCAAGCCTTTTTTGACTATGATTTTATGCCAATCTGTGGCATTCCAAATATCACGCTATTGGGCACACCGGACGATTGGCGCTCAATCGCTGAACGGGTAAAACGGCTAGCAACCTTTGATCTTGGCTGGTGGACGGAGCGGCTAGCCCCAATTTGCGAGGGCTTGATTTTAACCAGCGAAGGCCAACCGCCGCATCGTTTTTGGCAACAAATCTATCATCAAACCAGTGGTTTTTGTGATGACAAAATTGATGGCTGGATTATCGATTTGTTTCCATATATCAAGAAAGTTGGCAAGCCTGGCCAGCTGTGCCGTAACCCAATGCTTGCCCACCAACGCCAGCTTTTGCATGATCCGCTTGCCTCACCATCAATCCAACCAACTCAACCTGAACCATTGGTAAATTTGGCGGAAATAGAGCCATTTGATCCTGAGGTGTTGGAGTTTGAAACTGAATCGAGAGAAAGCGGTCTTGCGCCTTGGATTTTTCCGAGTGGTTTAGCTAAAGTGACGACAACCTATCGCGAGCATATTGATGGACCAGCAACGAACGTTAGGCTAGTCGCAGGCTTGATTGGCACAGGCTACAATCGTGATACCAATCAACTTAGCCCTGAAATTGGTTGGGCGGTGTATTAATGAAATTTAGCTGTGCTAGGTGAGTTAAGTGTGATTTGACTGAATGGAGAAGGATTAAGATGCCTGCAAACGCCCCAATTTTAGCCCAAAGCCATGGCTCAATTCAGTTCGTGGTTGATGCAGTTGAGCCTTATCAAGGTTCGTTTGAGTTGGTTGTGGCTCAGGCGCAATTTGCGACTCGGATCAAACGCCAACTCATCCAAACCAGCCATGATCCGGCTCAGTTGTTGGTCAAAACGAATACCGATAATCCATTAATTCAAACAATCCACCTGGCTTTTAGCCAGCACTATCCCTTGGTGCTCACGCCTGATTGTCTTTGGCTAACGATCGCTCAAGGCTTTGCAAATCATGTCAATCGGCATGCTGAGCATTTGCGCCAGCGTTTTGTTGCCCATGAAGCTAAAAAGCAACTTAACATTCGGGTTGATGATCTCAGTAGTCAAGCAGCATGGACCCAAGCAATCGAACTATGGGCAGAATTCCTCAATCAAGCATTACCCGACCAACTTGCCCAAACCTTGCAATGCGATTTTTCAACCACAACCTCAATTAGCCGTACTGCCAGCCGAATTGGGCTGATGGAAAGTTTTGAGCATTATTTTGATTATGGGGCAGTTTGCGTTTGTGGCATTCCCAATATCACACTGCTGGGCACGCCTGCCGATTGGCGCTCAATCGCTGAGCGCGTCAAACGCTTGGCCGAATATGATTTGCTTTGGTGGACGGAGCGGCTAGCCCCAATTTGCGAGGGCTTGATTTTGACCAGCGAAGGCCAACCGCCGCATAGTTTCTGGCAACAACTCTACAAACCTTATGATCAGTATGGTGGTGAAGTTGTCACGGGCTGGGTTGCCGACCTCTTTCCTTATATCAAAGATGCCAAAGAACAGCCAACGCTGCGTAATCCGCTGTTTGAGCAGCCGCGTACCACCCTCTTAAATGCTGAGCTTGATCATGAGCTTGATTTGCCCTACAACCCCGCAACCTATCAAGAAAGGCTGGTGCAGTACTTTTTTGATCAACCTGCAAAAAATGTTACTCCCAGCAAACGCCTTGGCGACGGCATTAGCAACCGCCGCTTCCCTAGTGGCTTGGCTAGTGTACCAATCACGCTCGAATTGCCCGATGGTTCAAAACAAGCATTGGCCTGTGTGGCTGGCTTGATCGGCACACACTACGATTCTGCCAAACAACAGCTTAGCCCTGAAATTGGCTGGGCGGTTTGTCAGCCATAATCTCGCAGCTTGGCTCATGACGTATAATTGAGCATTAGATCGTTGCCCATGGGTTGAGTCTCAGCCCATGGGTTTTTAATGGAATGAGCGCCATGCAACCAAGCCTATTTTTGCGCCAGTGGCAACGCTGGTGGCCGTATCTCAGCATTACCTTTGTCGCCCTGCTTTTAATGTGGCGGGTGGTGCTGGGCAACATTTTCTTGCCGCTGGATATCGTGGCCCACCTGCATCCTTGGCGCTTTTCCTACGAACGGGTGGCAGTCAATAATCCAATCAATAGCGATCTGGTTACCCAAATTTACCCGCGCCGCTTGGTGACTAACCACATTCTTGAGCAAGGCGCGTTGCCACTGTGGAATCCGACGATTTTAACCGGCACGCCGTTATTGGCCGATGGTCAGTTAGCCTTCTTTTACCCTTTGAGTTGGCTGTTTGTGTTGCTACCAGTTGGCTATGCCTTTGGCATTTACACGCTGTTGAATGTGTGGTTGGCAGGGATTGGCACGTTTAAATTTGCCCAGCGCATGCAGCTTGAGCCGATGCCAGCAACGCTCGCTGCCGTGGGCTATATGCTCAGCGGCTTTTTGCTCAATTGGCTGCATTTCCCCGAATTTAGTGCTGCTTGTGCCATGCTGCCGTGGTGTTTTTGGGCGGTGCTACGTGCCAGCCAAAGCCAACGTTGGCGCGATTGGCTGCTTGCCAGTTTGGTGCTGGCCTTGCCGTTGGTCAGCCAAATTCAACTAGCCTTCTATGTGTATGTTGGAGTTGGCTGTTTGCTGCTGGCTCAACTGTTGGCATTGCCAACTTGGCGCTTACGCTTCCAACAAATTGGCCAATTTAGCAGTGCAATTGGCTTGGCGCTCGGATTGAGCGCGGTGCAGTTGTTGCCACAAATTGCGCTTTCGGCTCAAGGCCAACGGCTTGATATTGGCTCAGGGCTTGGTTCGGCTAGCTCAATTATGGTTTGGCTGCTGCGTTTGGCATTGCCGATTGTTGATGGAGCCGCCCGCGAAACTGCCAGCGCATGGCAACCACATTTGTTGCAAGGCATTCAACCTTATGCTGGCATCGTAAGTTTGGCCTTGGCAGGCTTGGCGATTTGGCGCAGCCAACAGCCTGGTGTGAAGCTGTTTGCCTGCTTGGCGCTTGGCTCGTTTGCGGTGGCGATTGGTACACCATTGCTCCAACTGTTGCTTTGGTTGGTTCCACCCTATCGCCAATTCGCCGATCATCAGCGTTGGTTTAGTTTGTGGGGTTTTGCGATAGCGCTGTTGGCGGGCTTTGGCTTACAAAGTTTGCAGCAACCGAGCAACAAGCCAAATCGGGCGCTCTGGGTGCAACGCGGCCTCTTGCTACTAGGTTTACCTGGGGTAACTGGTTGGGCTTTGCAACATATCGCCTTATTCACCGCCAATTCGCGCTATGCTCAATATAGCACCATGCTGCGTTTGGCACTCAACCCAATCAGCCTTGCTATTCTGGGCCTGAGTGGTTTAGCATTGGTGGGGTTGTTGATCAAACGCATCCCACGGCGTTGGAGCAATCTTGCTATTTTGTTGATTCTGCTGGGCGATTTGCTTTGGTATGGCGGCAGCTACAACACTAGCGTTGATCCAGCGATCTTCCAGCCAACCGCTGATCAGCAAGCCAGTTTGGCTGCCGAGCCAGCCTTGCAAGATCCGGCAATTCTATACCCGCCAACCCGCCAGATCAATTTTCTGCTGAGCCAACCCGGGGTGTTTCGCGTGTTTGGAGCCGATTATCAAGCCATGCCGACGAATGTATTTAGCGCCTTTGGACTTGAGGATATTCGCGGCTATCAATCGCTCTATTTAGCCCAATACAATCGGCTGACTCGCCTGATGGATGGCAAGGATTATCATAAACTTGGCGAGGGTGGCAATAGCCTGCATGCGTATTTCACCATGGCCTACAACCAGCGGCGTTTGCTGAATATGCTGAATGTGGAATATCTGATTTTCACGCCTAACAGCCCCAACCCTGAGCTGTATCAACCATTAGAATTAGTGCAACGCAACGATGAAGGCACGATTTATCGTAATCCTGAGGTTTTGCCACGCGCCTGGATGGTCTATCAAACCGAGGTAATTAGCGACGAATTAGCCCAGCTTGATCGGCTGGCAGCTAGCGATTTTGACCCAGCCAAGCAAGCAATTGTGGCCCAGCCAATTCCTGCACTTGGTCAAGCACCGAGCCAAACGCTGACTCCTACCGTGAGCTACAGTCCAAATCGGGCGCTGGTGCAGGTCGAAACCTCAGCGGCAGGCTTGTTGGTTTTAGCCGATGCCTATACCAACGATTGGCAAGTAAGCGTTGACGGCCAAACAACCCAACTCTATCGCACCAATTATGCTTTGCGCGGCGTATGGGTTGATGCAGGCCAACACACAGTCGAGTTCAGCTATCGACCCAAGAGCTTGGTTATTGGTGGTTGGGTCAGTGGCCTAAGTTTAGCTCTGATTTTGCTTGGCCTAGCTTTGAGTTCGTATAAAACGAGAAAGGCGGCATGATGACAATGTGGAATGAACGCACCGTGCAAGATGTGTTACAACGACCAGAACGCTTGCTTAGCCATACTGATTGGCGGCACATGATTCAGCAACAGGGTGGATTAACTGCGTTTTACCAACAATTGCAGCAATTGCCACTTGAAGCCAATCAACAAGCAGTGCTGAACGTTTTGACGACCTATCCAGGTGCGCCAGTTGAAACCTATTGCTCATTGCTGAATGTGCACAAAGCGACCTATCATCGCTATCAAAAAGCCTTAATTCAACAATTAACCAGCTTGCTCAATAACGAACAACCGCAAGCACACACGCCAACCCAAGCACCGTCGTTGCACCAACTTCGCCCGATTTTGGCCGATTTTGTGGGTCGTACAGCCGAACTCAAACAAGCTAACTATGCGATCGATATCGCCCACAATGCCGCACGGGGTGCGGTGATCAGCGGCATTCAAGGCATGGGTGGGGTTGGAAAAACCGAGTTAGCAATCTATTTGGCGCATCAGTTGATTCCGCATTTTCCCGATGCCCAAATTGTGCTCAATTTGTATGGCTCGCGCGAGCAACCGCTGACGATTGAGCAAGCACTGGGCACGGTGATTGCGCTGTTTAAGCCGAATGCCAAATTGCCTGAACAACGCGAAAAATTGCTTGAAATTTATCATGCAGTGTTGGCTGATAAGCGGGTGCTGATTTTGGCTGACGATGCGCGAGATTTGGCCCATGTCCAAGATTTAACCCCGCCAGTTGGTAGTTGTTTGTTGGTCACCAGCCGCTTGCGGTTTGCGATGCCGCTGATGGCTCAACTGCATCTGACCGAGTTTCAGGAGCCTGAGGCCATCGCTTTGCTTCAGCAAATTTGCCCACGACTTGAGGCTGAAACTGCCCAGAAATTGGCCGCTGCCTGTGGTTATCTACCCTTGGCTTTGCGTATCAGTGCCAGTATTTTGGCCCAAAACCCTGAACTTGGCGTTGATGAATATCTGAGCCAACTGCACGATCAACAGCAACAACTCGCTGCCTTGGAACACCCCGATGATCCGCAGGCCAGCGTGGCGGCATCGTTGGCCCTGAGTTACGCCCGTTTGCCCAGCGAATTGCAAGCCTTGGCGCGTCAACTCAGCCTGATTGTGGCCGAATTTAGCAGCGCCATGGGTTTAGCAACAGCAGGGCTTGATTTCAACATGGCCAACGAAAACTTGCTGTATAAATTGGCCTTGCACAACTTGATTCAATTCGAGCATCGCCAAGAGCGCTGGCGTATGCACGACCTGGTGCGCAGCGTGCTACGGCGCTATCTGGACGAAGCAGAACAAGCTCAAATCCAGTTAAATTATGCCCAAGCCAGTGTTGAAACTCTCAAAATTATTTATCAGGATTTTCGAGCAGGCGGCGCTACTCAAACTCAAAGCATTGATAATTTTGACCGCGAATATGCCCATATTGTAGCAATTTGGCAATGGGCACTGCAGCAACCAATTTCAGCAGTAACAGATCAGATCTTGGTTGAATTAGGATCTTTAAGTGCTGGGGTTAGTCGGATTCGGATAGGACGACGTTATAGCACTTTAGCCGAACGCGAATTCGTATTTGATGCGGCGTTACGGATTCAAGAACTCGATAAAGCCGCACTTTTTGCAGGAGCCATTGCGAATCAATATCGCGAAGATGGTGATTACTCAATGTCGATAGTGTGGCACGAGCGAACATATGCCATTGATTTAGAACTTAACGATCTCTACTTACAATCATTGTGCTTGGGTGATATGGCCACATGTTACAGTGAAATGGGAGGGCAAGCATACCTGCAAAAAGCGCTAGAGTTAGAACGGGAAGCTTTAAGGTTGTTTCGATTAAGCGGTCATGGTGGGGCTATTGAGAGTATGCGAGTTAATAATCTTGCTACAAACCTGATCTTACTTGGGTATCATGAGGAGTCGGTTAGCTATCTCATTGAGGCAATCGCTTTAGCTCAAAAATTTGAGAACCAAGCTGATGAGTGTCGTGCACTCTATAATCTTGGTGAAACTTATCTTAAATTGAATCAACTTGACCAAGCAGAAATAGCCTTTGAGCAAGCACTGACGATTGTTGAGCGCATGAATTTTGATGAAGGGCGTGCTTACATGTTGCAAGGTCAAGCAAATGTAGCGATGTTGCAAAAAAACTATCACCAATCAATCGAAAAGCTGAATCAAGCATATGCCATTATGCAGCATTTTAATCGAGGTATCGCATTAAACGTTCAGTGGAAAATCGCCCTACTATATTGGAAGCTTGGTGATGTACCAACAGCCGAAGCTCTAATGCAAGCAGTTGTTGAACAAGAACGCCCATTAGGGCTTGATCGGGTGCATGCCCATGAACAACAATTGAGCAATTTGCGCACTCGACAGCCCTTTGATGATGACCTGTTGCAAACACTGTTAAATGAATAGGCTTATGCCGAAAATCACATAAGTTCTATGCAATTCTAGCAATAGGCTGTTGGGGAATCGGCTGAGATTTGGTACAATAGCGAGGCAACGATTTTGGCACTGCTGCCACCCCCACTCCCATGCTTGGGCTTGGTTGGCAGCCTATGGCTTACACAAAGGAGTGATCAATGGCCACCGCATCGCCAACGCTCAGCCGCTTGGAATATCCACAAGAAGATCACGATACATGGGCAGCGCTCTGGCAGCGTCAAATGCCCCTCGCTCAACAACATGCCTGCAAGCTCTTTCTCGAAGGCATCGACATTTTGAATCTCGATCGCACGCACTTGCCCGACCCATTAGCAGTTAGCGATTACCTAAACACGCTAACTGGCTGGGCTTTGGGTGATGCCCAAAATGCCTATCTTGGGCCAACCGAGTGGTTTGAGCATATCGCCGAGCGCCGTTTTCCGGTCACCAACTATATTCGTCGCCCGCATGAACTGGAATTTACGCCGCTGCCCGATTTGTTTCACGAGTATTTTGGCCACTTGCCAGCCTTTACCAACCGCGAATTTGCCGATATTGCCCAATTGTTTGGGCCGCTGTATCTCTCGGCCAAAGATGAACGCCAGCAATTAGGTATTGCACGGATTTGGTGGTTTAGTACTGAGTTTGGTTTGTTGCGTGAAAATGGCGAGTTGAAGGTTTTGGGGGCTGGTTTGCTCTCATCACCAGGCGAGTTATTGCACGCGCTCAATCCAGAAACCCCGCGCTATGAGTTCGATATTGAACGGGTTGCCGACACTGCTTCAGCACCCTATGGCTATCACGAGCACTATTTTATCCTTAATAGCCTCGATCACTTGCGCTCAATCGTCTATGAATATGCTGAATTAGAAGGCTTGCCCAAGCCTCAATTGCCGTTATAACACCGCAACATGCCCATCCCTTTCAAGGGTAGGTTATTCACAATCATCCGTGATCACCACCCTTCCGTCCCGCCTCGAGGCGGGAGACGCAGGGGGATTAAAGCCCCCTGCACCCCCTCAAGGGCAATTAGAGTTAGTTATCCATCCACTGATGAACCAGCGTCGCAGTGGTTCGCAACGTCGTCCTACCCTTAAAAGCTCACCTTGCTCACGTAGTTTGGGCGCGGGGTTGCGTTAAATTATTCCCACAGCAAACGAATACATTCAGTATTGCCAACCAAGCGACTGCCACCATCAAGATGCCAACGCCGCATCACTGCTTGATCAAGCGTGGTGATGGTTTGGGTTTGCAGCCAAAGCATGGTGCGAATAATCTGGCCATGAGCAAAAACACAGCTAATGCCATCCAAGGCTTGGAGTTGTTGCATGGCGGCTTGCACCCGTTCGATTAGCATGCGAAAGCTCTCGGCATCGGGGCCATGCCGATAATCAGGGTCGCAACGTTGCCAATAATCATCAACTAGTGGCCGCCGATCATCTTGGTTGGTATCGCGACAGAGGCTGGGCGAAAGATAGGTAAATTCGTGGATCGACCAAACCTCAGCTTGGAGCTCAGGATAGTGTTTTAGCAATGGCTCAGCGGTTTGTTGGGTGCGCAGATATGGCGAAACGATCACCCGATTAGGCTTGGGCAAGCGTTCGATCAAGCCATGCGCTTGTTGCCAACCCAATGCCGTTAAGGGAACGCTGGCCGGGTCGGGCGTGCGCTCGCCAGCATTGGCAACGCTCTCGCCATGGCGAATCAGCCAGCATTCATGGCTCATTTGGCGCTCCAGCGGGCATAAATCGAGGTCGATAGTAAACGACCTGCTGATTGTTCGCGCAAGGTTTGTTCGCCAGCCTCAAGCTCGCCCGGCAAACCCGCCAAGCTATCGCCCAGCGTGTTGGCCAACATCAAAGCCGAGGAGCGGGTATCGTAGGTCGTTACCAAGAAAAACAATGGTTTAGGCGCCAGAATCGTGCGACATTCTTGCAAAAGCACCGGAAACGATTCGGCAAATTGCCAAACTTGGCCTTGGCTGCCCCGACCAAAAGCAGGTGGGTCCATGATAATACCTTCGTAGTGAGCGCCGCGCCGCGCTTCACGCCGCACAAATTTCAAAGCATCATCAATAATCCAGCGAATTGAATCGGGCGCAAGGTGTGAAGCTGTTTGATTTTCCTTGGCCCAATCGACCGAAGCCTTAGAAGCATCCAAGTGGGTTACTTTGGCTCCGGCTTGAGCAGCGACCAACGAGGCCACGCCAGTATAGGCAAACAGATTGAGCACTCGTGGTTGCTCGGTTGCTCGTTTAATTTGTTCGGCAACCCAATCCCATTGTGCGCCGTGTTCAGGGAAAACCCCAACATGGCGAAATGGGGTAAGTTGGGCTTTGAAGCGTAAGCCTTGGTAGCTCATCATCCATGTTTCAGGGTGTGGCTTGAGTTTACGCCAATTTTCGCCCTTGCCTTGATATTCATAAATTGCATGAGCCGCTTCCCAGGCCTTGGCATCGAGTTTGGGTTGCCATAAGGCTTCGCTTTCGGGGCGAATCACGGTAACTGGGCCAAAACGCTCAAGTTTGCGGCCATTGCCACTATCGAGCAAGGCGTAATCGTGCCAATTATCCGATGTTAGTAGTGAAAGTGTTTTCATAACTTTAGGGGTCGGGGGTCGGGGGTTAGGGGCCAGTGACCCCTATTATCCCATTGACCTTACCAAACCTGATACCTTAACTTGTGTTTATAGGTTAAAAATTGATCCACGAAGGACACGAAGGACATGAGGGTTTAGTTTTTAGCCACGAATTACACGAATTGCACGAATAATCCGCTAATTTTCACATCCTTCATCCCTCATCCTTCATCCTTCATCCTTCTACCGGCTCCCAGCCATTGCGCAAATAGATTGTGCGAATATCTTTGGAGAGCAAATAGCCCAAGGCCAGCACAATCAGCAGTAATGGCGAAAGCACCTCGACGCTGATGATCGAATTGCTCAGCAGCAGGGCATTGCTGAACACATAAAAGGTGCTGAGAATAAACATAATCACGGTGGCAAACCAAGCCCAACGCCACAAACGCCATAAGCCAAAAGCCAAGGCAATCAGGTAAATCGTGACTACACTGGCCACGTCGCTGGGCATGACATCAGTTCCGCCAGTTGCCAAGGCGGAAATCACCACCAACGCGGCGGCTCCATAAAATGCTAGCACCATCAGCACAATGCCCTTGGGGCGCTTGGCGCGGCGCAATTTAATCTCTTGTGAATCTGAATCGCTGGTTGACATACTATTGGCCTTCATCAACCTGCCCCAAAATAATTCGGTCGATCACCGATTCTACTGGGGCAAGGTCGTCGGTAAAGACCCGATTTTCGCCTACACCATCCCAACGGCGAATTGGCTTTTTGCTGCTATTGCTGGCCAGTGCTTGCTCCATCACATAGCGCAGAGTCGGGTCTTGAATGGTTGCGAGATTGGCTTCAAAGTTGGCAACGCCATCGCCAACATCGCCAGGAATACCAATCAACATTGTATTGAAATTATTCGGCACATCGATCATATAAACATGGGCAAACACGCTGCTCATGGTGCTGGCCAACACATTGACCAAGCGATAATCACCACCAGCAGATGTATTGGGCTTGCCTGCATTAACCACAGCAACCCCGTTGGGAGCTAAATGGTCGCGCACCGTTTCAAAAAACTCACGGGTGGTGAGGTGAAACGGAATATAGGGCTGTTTGTAGGCATCCATGCCGATAATATCATATTTATTGTCGTTGCCAGCAAAGAAAATTCGGCCATCAGCAACATGGGTATTAAAATTAGGAAACTGGGGAGTTTCGCCGCGTGCTTGATAATATTGCACGTCGTGCATCGCGAAGTATTCACGGCCTAATTCAACAATTCGTGGATCGATTTCAATTCCATCGATCACTGAATCTTTGCCGTAGATTGCTAGAAATTGTTTAGGCACTGAGCCAGCTGCCGAGCCAACCATGGCCATGCTGTTGACGCTTTCCATGCTGCGGTTTGGGTAGAAGTAAGGCGCAATATTGTAAAAATCCCATGGCCCGTTGGTCAGCAAATCGCTGGCATTATTGGTTTGCTCAAATTTTGGGTAGTAAATTGAGTGGATGGCTTGGCCCTCGTTGAGCACCAAGCCGATCATTTTGTTGGCATCGCTGCCCCGTTCGACAATCTGAATATAGTTGTAGGCCGAATCATCTTCGGTAATCAGGCTACAGCCACGGCAATCGGCAACCTTAATTGGCTCGCTTTGCGGCCAAAATGCCAATGCCACCACGACGATCAAGGCCACCAAAGCGACTGGCAGCAACTTACGTCGCTCCAACCAGAAGCCAGGCAAAATCAGCACCAACAAGCCCATGGCAAAAATATAAATTGTCATATTTGTGCCAACCGTAGGAATGAGGAAGAGCACCGGCAAGAAGGTACCGAGAATCGAGCCAAGCGTCGAAATGGCTGAGAGGTTGCCCGCCGCCTTGCCTGCATCGGCAGCATCGCGAATGGCGAGACGCACTGCGAAGGGGCTAACCATGCCCAACAAGGTGATTGGCACTGAGAACAAGGCCAAAACCCCCAGCAACGAGCCAATAAACGAACCTGCTGAACGAGTGGCAAAAGCCTCAAGCGACCACTTCAAAATTGGCCGTGAGATCCAAGGAATCACCGCAGCAGTAATTGCCCCGACCAAAATAATTGTACAAAGCAAGCCCAATTCAGGCCGACGGTCGGCCCAACGCCCGCCGAGGGTATAGCCAATCGTCAAATAGAGCAAAGTTAAACCAATGACATTGGCCCAAATCAACTGTGATGTACCGAAGTAAGGAGCCAAAAGCCGCGAAGCAGTCATTTCGATGCCGAGCGTACAGATCCCCGCACCAAAGACCAACAACATAAGGTAACGACGTGCCAATGCTTGAATCCTTTCAACAAAAAGCCGTGGAAGCCACCCACTGGGCGTTGCATCCACGGCACGGCATGACTAAAAAATCAATTAGCGCTTTAGCTAACCGATTGAAAAACCGTTTGCAAAACTTGCAGAATCAGCAGCGCAATTAACGGCGAGAGATCAAACATGCCGATCGATGGAATAACTCGCCGGATTGGTAGCAAGATTGGGTCGGTGATTTCGCGCAGAATCAAGGCAAAGCGTGATTGACCCGTTGGATCAAACCACGACATGATGATTCGCACAAAAATCGCGATTTCGAGAATTGGGATTAACAGGAGAAAAAACTGGCTAATGAAATTGCCCATGAGCGCCCCCAACAGGTGGTTTGCCGCATTTCTGCGTGCAGTATACCATAAGCGTTTGGCTTATGGTCAGCTAAGCGCCGAGTAAATTGCCCGATGTCACATTAGTTCATACAAACTCTCTAGCTAGCGTGATAGTTGCGTGATAGTCACTGGCTATCCTGCCGTTGCGATGAGTTTTCACCTATTGATTAGGAGGAATGTATGCGACGGATGGTGCAGTTTTTGGCAATCGTGATGCTGGTGATCGGTGGCGCTTGGCCGCAATTTCAGGCCAATGCAGCTCAATCAGAGCCAAGCTTGCAGGCTCCCACGGCACTCAATGCGGTGGCCGACGACCAATTTTGGAATAACGATAATTTGGTGGCCGATGCCAATAATAAGATTAATGCGCTTACGACATTGAATAACGATCTGTTTGTTGGTGGGTTGTTTAGCCGAGTTGGCGGCATCAATGCCTCACGAGTAGCCCGCTGGAATGGCGAGCGTTGGTTTGCGCTGGGCAGTGGTATCAGCGGCACAAATGCCAAAATCGAGGCGATCGATGCTTCGACCAGCGGCAATGTCTATGCCGTGGGCGAGTTCGCTAGTGCTGGCGGGATTACCGCTGATAGTATCGCCCGCTGGAATATTGCTACTCAACAATGGTCGGCGTTGGCTACCAATGTTAATGGCTCAGTCGATGCCGTGGTGGTTGTGCCCGATGCGAATGGCGATATTGTGTATGTTGGTGGAACCTTCACGAGTATTGATGGTGTGAGTGTTAATCGAATTGCCCGCTGGACGAATGGCACATGGAGCGGCTTGGCTGATGGTGTAGCAGGCACAAATGCCCAAGTTTTTGCTGTAGCCTTCAATCCGAGCAACACGGCCCAAATTGTGGCAGGCGGGGTATTTACTAGCGCCAATGGTTTGGTTGCCAACAACATCGCCTTATGGGATGGCAACGCATGGCAAAGCCTTGGTACTGGCGCGAACAACGGCGTAAATGGTCGGGTGCGCTTTGTCGATTTTCGCAACAGCAATTTTGTGGTGGTTGGTGGTAGTTTCACCAGTGCAGGCGTTGTTTCGCCAGTGGGCGGCTCGGCAGCTTGGCGCGGCGGCAATACGTGGGAAGCCTTCACTGGCCGTGGCTTTAATCCAACTGGATCGCCAAATTTACCATCTGAAATTCGCGCGATTGCCGAATTACCTGGGCGAATCTTTGTTGGGGGCAATTATTTTGGTCTGGTGAATTCCAGCGGGCTGGTAACGTCGGGGAGCTTAATGGGGCTATGGAACGGCACGACATGGCAGTTTGTACCAAATTCACCACTCAAAATTACCCAAATCGAGCGCATCGGCACAACTGAACAATTTTTCGTCACTGGCGAAATTAACAACATCTTCGAGCCGATTGGTTTTGTGAGCTTGTTTATTCCCACACCAACTGGCAGCAACCAACCACACCAATTTTTGCCTTTGGGCGGCACAATCAGCGGGCCTGATAATGCAGTATTTGCGGTGCATGCGAGTACTTCAGGTGTATTTGTCGGCGGCGAATTCAACCGCGCCAGCGATCAAGCGATCAACAATATTGCGCTGTTCAACCCAACGACCCGCACATGGTCGCCATTATTTGGCAAAACTGAAAATGGCACCAATGATACCGTGCGGGCAATCGCGCCATTTGGCAGTGATCAATTGATCGTTGCTGGCGATTTTAGCGAGGCAGGCGGAATCAACACCGCAGGCGTGGCCAAGTGGGATATTGGCGATCAGCAGTGGATTGAAATTTCCAATAGTATCAATGGCTCAGTGCGGGCAATTGCCATCAACGGCAGTGAAATTGTGATCGGCGGCGATTTTACTCAAATCAATGGTATAACCGTCAATCATATTGCTCGCAGTACCAACGGCGGAAATTCATGGTCGGCGCTTGGCTCAGGCATTGGTGGGCCAGTTCATGCCTTGGTGTTCCGCAGCGGAACCTTATTTGCAGGTGGCGATTTTAGCACTGCTAGCGGCGTGAGTGCCAACAATATTGCCCGTTGGAATGGCACAGCCTGGCAAGCTTTGCGCGGTGGTACTGACGATATTGTATTTTCGTTAGCTGCATTTGGTACGCAGATTGCGGTTGGTGGCTCGTTCAATGCAGCTGATGGCGTGGCTGGAACCAGTGCGATCGCCCTCGTTCACCCGACAACTGGAGTTTGGTCGCCGTTGGCCCAAGGCTTTGGTGGGCAAGGCACGGCCCAAGTTTTGGCAGTTCGTGGCAATGATCTCTATGCTGCTGGTTCGTTTACTCATATCACTCAAAATGCCAGCCCAACCTTGGTTAATAATATTGCTCGCTGGGATGGTACGCGCTGGCAACCGCTTGGCAGTGGGATTCGCGGCGGTGGAGTTGCGCTCTCGCCCAGCCGTGGCTTTGCCCTGAGCGTGCGTGGCGATAACTTATTTGTTGGCGGGATTTTCGATACCGCTGGTGATCAATCGTCGAAGCGCTTTGCCCAATGGACGCAGCCAGAAGTTGATTTGGCGGTCGGCCTGCGCGATTCGGCTGATCCGGTGCAGGTCAACACCCCATTCCAATACAATGTGAGCTTAATCAACCAAGGCATCATTACCGCAACGAGCGTGATTTATGAGCAAACCTTTGATAGCTCGGTCAGTTTTGGCAACATTAGCGCTAGCCAAGGCACATGTAGCTTCAGCAATGCCACGACCTTGCGTTGTACACTTGGCACGCTCACGCCCAATGCCCGTGCTACTGTGGTAATCAATGTTACGCCAACCCAAGTTAGAACGATCACGAGCCGTGGCACGCTTAGTTCGCCTGCTGATGAGCCAATTACCGCCAATAATCAACAACAAATTAGCACCCAAATTATTGCTCCAGGCAACCCAGTGCCCACTATCAGCAGCATTACGCCCAATAGTTTTGTGCAACAAGCAATTGGCTTGCCAGTGCAAATCAGCGTCAGCGGCACAGGTTTTGGCGCTAACTCCAAGGTGTTTGTTGATGGAATTGAACGTCCAACCACCTTCTTAAATAATGTTCAAATTAATTTCTCAATGCCAGTCAATACAGCGCTGGGCAATCATAGTGTGATTGTGCGCAATCCTGCGCCTGGCGGCGGCGATTCGAATAGTGTTAATTTGGCAGTTTTGCGCAATAGCGTCGGATTTAGCAGCATCACTCCCGATACAGGCGGCGTAGATGTGGGCTTGCAAACAACCTTCACGATTAGCTGGACTCACACCACCGATCCATGGCGGATTATCGATAGCCTTGATTTACGCTTGGTCAATGCCGATGGAATTGGGTTGTGGGCACGCTTTACCGAGGGTGTTTCGGGCACATTTAGTTTGCTCAACAGCGAGGGTGATATCATCGGCACAGCGATTGCCGAAAGTGAAACCATCCTCAGCAGCGATACTGCCGAGCTTGATGTTGAAGCCAGTAGCTTTACAGGCAGCGGCCCAACTGGCTTTAGCATGAATGTGACTTTCAACGTAACCTTCAACGAGGCAGCGCGTGGTCGCTACAATATCGAACTCTACGCCAGCGATGATCATGGCGAGTTGCAAGGGCCAGATGTATTGGGCACCTTCGATGTTGGCATTCACCAAATCTTCCTGCCGATGACAATTAAATAAATACTCAATATGAATAGCTAGCCCGCTCAACTCTTTGTGAGTGGGCTAGCTATTTTAGGTTACCAAAGTTTATGATACCCTGCCTCAATAGCGTTGCGTTGAATAATCCACTCTGAAAGTTTAACCCCATCTTCATTGAAACTTGAACATGGTTCTATAATTTTATATGGATCTTTTTCTGAAAATGTAGGCCATACCACTAAATAGAGCAGTTGATTATAGATATAGACCATATCGCCTTCAGGATATAACTGCCACCAATTAATCAAACATTCGCGATCAACAGGGTCATACATATCAGTTATAAGCGCTGCTGGTTCTTCCATATAGTAAACCCGCTCTAATGCATCGCGCCATTGCCGAATATAATCTTGCTCTGTCCAATATGATAACGACGCATAAAAAACTCTTGAAACTCTCCTTTTGCCGAGTTGATGGTGATACTTCCTAACATAGCATTCTTATGAGTTGGCTGAATCAACTCAATTCTAAATAGATCTCGCATAGCATACAACCTCTTAATCTAAATCATAAGGAGTATAGCAATCAAATCCATTGCATCTAGTTAAATCACGCTTGCTATACTCAATACATCTTGCTAACTAAGGAGCTAAGCATGCCAAAGCGTCCGCCACTCCCCGAAGCCGTCCGCGATCTTGCGCTCGATCAATTTAGGTCAAGCAATGCTGATCGCACGACCCGTGGCCGCCAAATTATCACCGCAGCCACCGATTTGGAATATCGTTGGGGCTTCGATCCTGAGAGCACAGCTGAAAATCCACTCTACCTGGTCAAAGTCCGAATTCATGCGTGGGATATTATTCAGCCAGAAATTTATAAGGTTAGCCTTGTTGATCAAGCTTTTGAAATCAGCGAAATTAAACTAGGCGATCGCAAAGTCGCTTGGAGCCATTGGCGGGTTGTGCCAGGCAGGCTGAGTTAAATGCAAACTATCGCTTGCAATATTCTAATTTTATTGATATTATTTCATATAATCTAGAATAGTAGAATATTGTAAGAGGTTAGGATACATGGCTAACTGGTTTTGGGTGTTCATGTTAGTGATCGTGTTGGTTGGATGTGGCGGTGCGAGCGTTCAACCAACGGCTGTGCCAAGTGCAGTGGCGGCGACAGCAACCACCGCAACAATTAGCAATCCTCAAACTTCCGATCAAATGCTCGATTTTATACGCCAACATGCCGCCAATACGTCGATGGTCAGCTATAGCACCAACAGCGATGGCAGCATCAACCAAGCTGATCCAGTGATTCAATTCAATGCTGAAATGCCATTGCCGCTCGCCTCGACCATGAAAATCGTGGTCTTGGCAAGCTATGCCCAAGCAGTCGAGGCGGGCACGCTTGATCCTGAAGAGCCGATTGCTATGGCCGATTGGGAGCTGTGGTATTGGCCAAATACTGATGGCGGCGCACATCCGGCGGCATTAAAACGGCTTGAAATTCCCGCCGATCAACGCGGCTTTGCCAATGACCCGCAAAAAACCGTGCCGCTCAAAACCCTTGTTCAAGCCATGATTTTCGAGAGCGATAACGCCGCTACCGATTATTTGATCGATCGCTTGGGAATGGCAGTGCTTGATCAAACGATCAAAACACTAGGAATGCAGCAGCAAACCAAAATTCTACCAATTATGGGGCTTTTTCTGTTGGTAATGAACCCCGATGCACCAATCGATTCAAGCACCCTGCCAAGCTTATTGAAGTTGGATCAAGCGAGCATCGAGCAACAAGCCTTGGCGCTAGCTGAGCGCTACAAAACAGAGCCAGCATGGCGCGAAACTGTGCGTAATCAAGGCCAAATAACCCTAACTTTGGCTGAACAAGGCCAAGTTTTTAGCCATATTATGCCCAGAGGCAGCGCCAGCGATTATGCTAAGGTAATGGCGTTGGTTGGCAATAATCAACTGATCAGCCCTAAAGTTTCGCAAACTATGCGCGAATATCTAGAATGGCCCATGACCATTCCTGGCAATGAAGCAATGTTCAAACATTTTGGCACTAAGGGTGGTAGCCTGCCGGCAATGCTAACTGAAGCGATGTTTATCCAGCCTGCTCAGGGCGAATGGGCTGATCGAACGCGGGTGGTTGTGCTCTTTTTCAATCAATTGCCCGATGCCACATGGCTTGGCCTGCTGCAAACGTTTATGCAGCAGCAATTTGCCGTGCAAGTAGCGCTAGAGCCTGCATTTGCCCAATCGGTCGCAAGCCAGCTAAAATAGGGTGATTTCAGCCAGAGGAACCAATTTCATGGATGCAGCGCAAGCCTTGCTCGACCGAATTGCCACGTTGGAAGCCCGGGTCAGTGCCTTAGAAACCCAAGCTCCGGCAACACCGCCAACCATTGACGAGAACTTGGGCTTGGTGCGCCAATTACAACAACGCACAGGCAGCGATTATGAGCATGAGCTTGGTCATGGAGCGTTTCTGTTTGCTGGCTCAATTAATTCGGCGCTTGGCAATTATGTTTGGCAGGGCGAATATGGCTTAGGCGAATTGCTGCGCTACCCTGCCGAACAACTCATTGGTGTATTGAGTGCCTTGGCCAGCCCCGTGCGTTTACAAATTATCCAGACCCTGCTGGAAAATCCGGCCAGCAGCCAAAGCCTGTTGGAACGCTTGAATATGCAATCGGCGGGCCAGTTATATCATCATCTCAAGGAATTACGCAACGCTGGGATTATTACCCAACGTGGGCGCAGCGATTACACCCTTGAAATTACAGCATTAATTCCGGTGATGGTGATTTTAGCGGCAGCCAAAAATATCGTAGACTAAGAACATAGAGCATATTTGGATAGGGTGACATGCCGAAAACCTGCGATAATAGCCCCGATTATGCTGTTGTGGAGCAACCCAATGCAAATTCAACAAATTGAAAGCGCTGCTGAGATTGCCAGCACCTTTGCCGTGATGCATGAGCTACGGCCTGCCTTAGTTGAAGCAGAGTATGTCGCCCGAATTCAAAGGATGATCCAGCGCGATGGCTATCGGATGGTCGCCGTCGTGGTTGATGGCCAAGTCCAAGCAGTGGCAGGCTATCGTTTTATGGAAATGCTGTATGCTGGAATGTTGCTGTATGTTGATGATCTGATTACTTCAGCTAGCCAACGCTCCAGTGGTCATGGCAAAGCACTGTTGGATTGGCTCAAAGCCGAAGCCAAAGCCCAAGGCTGCAACGAGCTGCATCTTGATAGTGGCGTTCATCGTGAACAAGCCCATAAATTCTATTTTCGCGAAGGCTTGACGATCAGCGCCTACCATTTTCGAATTGCGCTTGATTAACCAAAAAGCCCAGTGCTAAGCCTAACAACTTGGCACTGGGCTTGAAATTTAGCCTAACAACGGAATAACCTCAAGTGGTGCATCGCTGCTATCATCTAAATAGCGCTGAATCATGGCTGGCCGATAAATTCCGCGATCAGTCACGATGCTGCTAATCAGCTCTGGCGGGGTTACATCAAAGGCTGGATAATAGCCGCGCACGCCTTCAGGAGCGATGCGCTGACCATTCATCATTAGCACTTCATCACCGTTGCGTTCTTCAATCGGAATCTCAGCACCAGTTGCGGTGTTGAGATCAGGGCCATCGTAGCCCAACACATAAAACGGCACACCATGACGTTTTGCCAGCACGGCGTTGGTATAGGTTCCAACTTTATTGGCAATCGAGCCATCGAGCGCAATGCGATCAGCAGCCGTTATATAAACCGTAATCATATCGCGACTAAAACAAAAGCCCGACATATTATCGTTAATGACGGTCACCTGTGAGCCAATTTCCAAGGCTTGCGAGGCAGTTAGCCGAATACCTTGGCCATAGGGTCGGGTTTCGGTGGGCATGACCGCAACTTGTTTGCCCTGTTTAACCACTGCCGTGTAGAGCATCCAATTAAAGGCCGCACCAGGATAGCAAACCGTCAAAACCGTATCGCCATCAGTCAACAACTCGGCTGCTCGCACGCCACAACGTTCGGCTGAACGGTCGCCACGCTGAATTTCGCCCGCAACATAGCCATAAACCACCTCGTTTGGAGCTTGATTTTGCTCAAGTGCCTGCAAGGCTAAGCGTTCGGCCTTAGCCAAAATGGTGTGTAAATCGTCGGCAGTTGGGCGAGTGCGGCGCAAGCGTTCCAAAGCTTGGGCTAAAACCACTTGCTGTTGTGCCAACGAATAGTCACTAGCTTGATCGAGGGCTAAGGCCAACCCATAGCCAGCAGCATAGGCCAAGGGTGGGCCACCCTGAATCACCATCGTCTCGATGGCTTGAGCCACGGCTTCAAGATCAGCACAATCAACCCACAAAGTTTGGGCCGGATACAAACGGCGATTTAATATAGCAACAATGCCTTTTTCGCGGTCGTAGCGCAAGGTATCGCCACGGCGGGTCAGCAAAGGTAAACGTCCAGTCATCAGCAACCTCATCTATGTTATGATGCTAAAATTGTAGCAGAGATTGCGCCGCAACTGGCTTGAGCGTGGTAGGATAGCGTACAAAGCAGCAAACTAAGGCAAAGGATCGCAATGCAATCACCAGCAAAACAATGGCTTCGTCGCAGCATCCGCGGGCTACTCGCCAGCTTGTGTTTGGCAGCGGTAATTTTTATTAGCACAGGTTATATTGTCTATCGCCAAGCCCAACGAGCTGAATTACGCCCAGTTGATGCCTTGTTAGTGCTGGGCGCAGCCCAATGGGATGGTGAGCCATCGCCAGTTTTGGAAGCGCGGCTAACCGAAGCAATTCGTTTGTATCGTTTGGGCTATGCCCGCCGAATCATCGTTTCAGGTGGCACTGGCCTCAACGACACTCGCTCAGAAGCTTCGGTCGCTTACGATTATTTGATCGAACACGCAATTGATCCAACCTTAATCATCAGTGTAGCCCAAGGCAGCGATACCCGTAGCACTTTATTGGCAGTCCACGATGAAATGCAGCGCCAGCAGATCGATAGTTTATTGATTGTGACCGACCCACCGCACCTCTTGCGAGCACTCAAAATGGCCCACGACTATGGCATTACCAGCTTTGGAGCGCCCGTCAAAGCCAATAGCCCAACTACGAATTGGGCTAGTATCAAAGCTACTAGCCGAGAAACCTTGGCCTACCTCGCCTATGTACTCTTAGATCAATAAGATCATGACTTTTGGGATACCATAAACTGAGCATCTGTGCGTCAAAGTCAGCGTATGTGCTTTCAGAGGAGGCCGCGCGATGATGACAGTACACTCTTTGCCCACCGCCATTCATGCTGTCTACCACAGCTTGATCGACCATCCCCGTTGGCACAACTTTGGCAAACGCACCTTTGGCTCTTGGCGCGATCTATTGCTGATCGAAGCCGTTGTGCGTTATCCACGTCAAACTCTTCATGGCTATGTCAATTATCTCCATTATTACACCCCATTGATTGTAGCGAGTGTGTTAGAGAAGGCTTTACG
Organism: Chloroflexota bacterium; assembly: GCA_020161265.1. Classification (NCBI taxonomy): domain Bacteria; kingdom Bacillati; phylum Chloroflexota; species Chloroflexota bacterium. The sequence goes on from JAIUOC010000006.1 coordinate 111,838, forward strand.
CAAAGGCTGGTTAGTGCTTGAACGTGGCAAATACGAACCTGGGCCACATTACTTGGCGTATCTGATTGAACGAGCCGATTTGATTCAAGAATTATTTGACGTTTGGCCGGAAGCTGCGGCCCATGCTGTAGCCGAATATGGCGAACGTTTATGCGAGGCGATTCCAACCCAAGCCTGCCTTGATCATTTGCTATATGCCTATGGACCAAGGCCTAGCGCTCATAAAGCTGTAATTTTTGAAGAACGGGCCCTGATGGTTTGCACCGCGTTGAGCAACTATCGCGCCGATGCCAAAGCCTTGGCATGGCAGGCCTGTGGTATCAGCCCGGCCCAAGGCATGATTTTGCGCTCGATTGTTAAACATCATAATCCGATCTCGCGCCCAGATCTATTAATCGCAGTTGATCCCTATTTGGGCATTTGCGCCGAAAGCACGATCGATGGGTTATTAGCCCAACAATGGATCACCCGCGATGATCGCGGTTTGCGGCTGAATGCTACAGGCTGGGGCTATTGGCATGCTGCCCGCAGCGCCCTGCGCCAACGAATTGCCCAGCTGTATAGTGTGCTTGATTATCACGAAACCCAAGCATTCATAATGGGAGCACAAACCCTCGTTAACACAACTAAATATGTCTTTTCCCAACATTTAGCCGCCGCTTGATCCACATTTAACCGAAATCGTGGTACAATCACCTGAATACCTCCCGCCAGACGGGACCCAAATATGCCATCTAAGGCACAAGCGATGATGCTTGTGCTTTTGTGCAACATAAGGAGGCCAAATGGCTTTACAACAAATTGATACCCTGCTGCTTAACGGCATCGTCGTCACAATGGACGCAGCAGGCACGATCATTCGTGATGGTGGGGTGGCAATTCAGGCTGGTGCAATCGTCGAGGTCGGGCCAAGCAGCCAGTTGCGCGAACGCTATACCGCCAGCCAAACGATCGACTGTAACAATCATGCCATTGTGCCTGGCTTAATCAATGGCCATGCTCACGTTCCAATGAGTTTGTTGCGCGGCATCGTCGCCGATCAGCAGCTGGATGTGTGGCTCTATGGCTATATGTTTCCAGTCGAAAGTCGCTTTGTTAACCCCGAATTTGTCTACCATGGCACGCGCCTCTCGTGTGCCGAAATGATCAAGGGCGGCATTACCAGCTTCGTCGATATGTATTATTTCGAGGAAGAAGTAGCCCGCGCCGCCGATCAAGCTGGGATGCGGGCGATCTGTGGTCAAACTGTGATGAAATGGCCCACCCCCGATGCTGCTTCTTACGATGAAGGTCTCGAGCGCACTCGCCGCTTTTTCGAGCAATGGAAAAATCATGGTCGGGTGATTCCAGCGATTGCGCCGCACGCACCCTACACCTGTAACAGCACCATCTATCGCGCTGCCGCCGAATTGGCCCGCGAATTCGATGTGCCGCTGGTAACTCACCTCAGCGAAACCGCCCGCGAAGTCGAAGAAGCTCGCCAGTTGGTCGATAAATCGCCAATCGCCTATGTCGCCGATTTGGATGCCTTTACCGATAAAGGGATTGCAGCCCATTGTGTGCACATCGACAAACGCGATATGCAATTGCTCAAAAAGCATAACGCGGGAGCCGTGCCCTGTCCAACCAGCAACCTCAAACTGGCGAGCGGCGTGGCCAAATATGGCGAAATGCTACAAGCTGGTGTGAATGTGGGGCTTGGCACTGATGGCCCTGCATCCAACGACGACCAAGATTTGTGGTTGGAAGTGCACTTGGCGGCAATTTTGCCCAAGGGTGTCACGGGCGATCCCACTGTGGTCAACGCCAAGCAAGCCTTTGCTATGGCTACGAGCATGGGTGCTAAAGCTGTACACCTTGATCATTTGGTTGGCAGCGTCGAAGCTGGCAAACGCGCCGATATCACAATTGTTGATTTGGGTGGATTGCACGTCGTGCCAGCCCCAGCCTACAACTACAGCAACGATTCAATCTACAATCACTTGGTCTACTCAGCCCGCTCAGGCGATGTACGCCATGTGTTGATTGATGGGGCATTTGTGCTGCAAGATCGCCAATTGTTGACGCTTGATGAAACCGAAGTTCGGAGCAATGCCCTGCGGATCGCCGAAACGATCAACCAATTCCTTAGCCAACGTGAAGTCAATTTGTTGGATAAAATTCTGGCAATCGGCGGAGTTAAACAAGCTGAAATCTTCGAAGTTCAAGTCAAAGCCCGTTTGGACGATGCTAGCAGCGTTGAAGCTTTCCTCGAATCGGAGGCGGTCGAAATTACCAAGGCGAGCGAACGCAAGCAATACGATACCTACTTCACCTTCGATGATCCCAATCGTGGGCGGATTCGCTACCGTGAAGATCATCGGGTTGATGGCTCGCGGCTTGAGCCAAAATACAATTTGACTTTGACCATGCCCAATGAACGCGAAGATTTGCCCTCGGCAGTCTTGCTTTCACGGGCACGCTACACCGCGCCAGCTGATCGTTCGTTACGCTTCTATCGTGAATATTTCTCGCCCGATCATGTGATCGAAGTTGAGAAATATCGCCGCCGCTGGCGGATTATGTATGGCGAGGTTGATTTTGCGATCAATATCGACATGATCACCAGTGGCCCGGCCAAAGGCACCTATTTGGAAATCAAGAGCCGCACATGGTCGGCCCGTGACGCTGAAGGCAAAACCCAAATCATCAGCGAATTATTGCAATTGGCCGGAGTTACGCCCGACCAAATTATCAAGCAAGAATACGTTGAATTAGCCCAAGCTTAACCTAAAAATCCCGCAGTCATGAACTTCATGGCTGCGGGATTGGTTCGGTTGGCAAGGCAAAGGCTTATTTAATCGTGATGCTTGATGCTGATCCTGAAAGATAAATATCTAAGCGATACTCCTCTGGGGTAGCTTCCCAATCGGGGCTGCTATACACATCATCATCAACTTGCTGAATATTCAAATCGCGACTGAGATTGAATGCCGTTGCATTATCATCGCGCTGAATTCGCACGGGAATATTGACGGGCAAGCTTAATTCCAAGGTGGTTGCATCGATATTGAAATGATATTCACCACGCTCAGCTAAGCTAATCACCGCCGAGCCTGCATCTAATTCAGCATCAACTTTGCCAATTTGCAAGGTCGATAAATCAGCATTTAACGTTACATCACGCAAATCCCAATCGAAATCAACTGGGTGATTCATCGAAACCAAAATTGTTTGCGGGCCTTTATTACCACCAAATGGCTCATCTTGACCCAAAACAATGCTGATATGTTCGCTATCTGGATTCAGTTCACGTAAGCCAATATTGGTTGCTTGCACAACGCCTGCAATCGAGGTTTGACCGTCGAGGATTTCGGGCTTGATTTCAAGCGTACTGCCGCGCTCGCTGACCACAACCTTTGCCATTTGAGGCATGGATGCGGCAGAGCTATAGATTTCATAGTTGGGTTCAGTATAGGTAAGGCCATACAAGCCCAACACGCTCAAAACTACCAATGCTAAGCCCAGCCCGAAGCGTGGTCGATTCCGCGCCACCAAAAGATCGAGGCCAGCCCCGATCAACAAGACTGGCCAGAACTCATCAAGCAGATCAAACAAACTGGCATCGAAGAGATTGATTGCCGATAGTGCCCCGAGCAAACCGAGGCCGATCAGCAAACAGGGCCAGAATAATGAGCGACGTTGCACCTGTTCTGTCGCAGCTGTCATAACCAATATCTCCCGCTTCTAGCCACGCCGCCGAAACAACATGATCCCTAAGCCAATCAACAACAATGGCGTAATAAATTCTGCTGCCCCACCAAATTTATCGATAAAGGTGATCAAGCCAAATGCCAGCAGCAACAACCCTAGCACTTTCTTGTTGTTGCGGGTTGACCGTGGCGCATGGGCTGGTTGCTGAGCCTGCGAATAAGGCGGAATATACTGATCAGGCCGGACTTGGACGGTTGTGCCAGTATAGGCTTCTGGTTGCTCAGCGATTGGCTGGCCAGTAAATGGGTCGTAGCGATAGGGCGAGCTAACATTGCTGAATGGTTGCTGTGGTGGCGGCACAACCCCCGCTTGCTGCTGCGGCATAAAGGGCGGTGGCATTGCCCCAGGTTTTTCGCTCGGCATAATCAACCACAATACAGGATAAATCAAAAACGTTAAGCCCGTAAAGACCAGTAAAATCATGACTAAACGCACCAGCGTTGAATCAATTTCAAAATAAGCACCTAAGCCTCCACATACGCCAGCAAGTTTGCGGTCGTAATAGGAGCGCAATAACCGTGGTTGCATTGTTTGCCTCCGAACCTTGTGTAGTTTTGCTATCGATATGACGCGCTTTGTGGTGCAATTGTTGCAAGCAATCATCGCACCAACAGGCTAAACGCTGAAACCTTTTTTTGCAGGGTTCGTATGTGCTAAGTTCAAGCCTTGGGTATGGGCTTGCAAGCGGTTGGCATTGTATGCAATCAAGCCAACTCTGTCGAATTTTTGACGCAATGCGAAATTAACAAAGCACGATGGTATAATTACGCCTCAATCCAAGCATGCGTGTTGCAGCGCCACTTACGGCCTGTCTAATAGTTTTTTTAAGGAGTCGCTTCATGCCTTCTAACCGCGCTCGTGTTCGCCGTTCACTGCCGGGTATTGCCATCGAAGGCATGCCTTTCATCGGAGCCGGCTTGGGCTTGACCGCCCTGACAGCGTTATTTAGTCGCAAGGCAGCGATCTTACCTCTCGCGCTCACAGCCTTTACCAGCTATTTCTTCCGCGACCCCGATCGCGAATGCCCCGCCGATAGTTCAATTTTATACGCCGCCGCCGATGGCCATATTACGATGATCGATGAAGTTGATGAGCCACGCTTTATTGGCGGCAAAGCCACGCGAATTGTCACCTTCTTATCGGTGTTCGATGTACATATCAATCGCACCCCTTGCGCTGGCACAGTCCAATATCGCGATTATGTGCAAGGCGAATTTCGCGCTGCATGGGATGGCGAAGCCGATATCGTCAACGAGCGGGCTTATTTAGGCCTAGAAACTGAGCATGGCCCAGTGTTGATTAGCCAAATTGCTGGATTGGTAGCTCGTCGAATCATCACATGGCCAGTGGTTGGCGAAGAATTAGGCGCAGGTGAACGCTTTGGCTTAATTAAATTTGGCTCACGTACCGATATTCTGGTGCCAAGCGGCTCGATCAACGTCTTTGTCAAGAAGGGGCAGGCCATCAAAGGTGGGTTGACCCAGATTGGAGCATGGCTGTGAAATTTCGCCGTTCATGGGTTCCCAATCTTGTTACGTCGGGCAACCTGTTTTGCGGCTTTTTAGCAGTTATTGCTGCTGTTGATGGTCAGGCCTTCAAAGCCGCTGTGCTCATTTGTTTGGCTGCAAGTTTTGATACGCTCGATGGTCGCGCCGCGCGGATGTTGGGCGTAAGTGGCGAGTTTGGCAAGGAATTGGATTCACTAGCCGATGTAGTTTCATTTGGCACTGCTCCAGCCTTGCTGATCTACCAAATATCGTTGCGCGAAGTTGGCTGGATTGGCACAATCGCTGCGGGCATTTTTGTGTGCTGTGGCGCTGGCCGTTTAGCCCGCTACAATTTGATTACCAGCTCGGATAAGCGCTTTTTTGTGGGTATGCCGATTCCGATGGCGGGTATGACTGCTGCTTCGTTGGCGCTCTACACTGGTGCACTCAACCCGTATGTGGCAACAGCATTAATTGGCTTTACTGGCTTTTTGATGATTAGCACCTTGCGTTTCCCTAGTGTCGAGCAAATCGCCTTTGAAACCTTCTTGCCAATTCGGATCGCCTTTATCGCGATCTTTGTGTTGGCACTTGCTCGGCCAAGCCAATTTTTATATGTCTTACCCCTCAGCTATATCTCCTATGGCATGATTGCCAACATTGTTTGGGCAATTCGTGGGCGTGGTTCGCGCAGCGCCGCTTAACAACAATTGGGCGTAGTAACCAACTACGCCCAATCAGCAAAAAGTTCAACAATAATTTAACTTGGTGGAATAACTGAATCCTGGGGTAAGCCTTGGCGGCGCAACATACCGCGTAAAATGCCAAAGCGCAAACGAGCCAATTGAGCTTGAGCCGCAATGCTGGTGCGTAAAGCCGCCTCGACTTTGCTGCGACGAGCTGGTTCTATTGGCGCTGCGACTGGTGCTAGTTGGTTTTGTTCACTCAGGTAGGTTTTGGCGCTTTGATAGCCCAAATCCATCAATTGGCTGCTATAGCGAAAATCACGCACATCAAGCCCACTGTAATGCAACATTTGAATATGATGCACTTTGACTCCAGCCTTAGCTGCCAAGCGCACTAATTCGCGTTCATGAGCCATTTGACGACGCATCAAGGCATCAAAAGTGCGGGTCAACGAGCCACGCATCCCAAACGGCGGCACGGTGGCGGCTGCATCAAGCCCAATTTCCAAGGCCCAAATTTCGCTAGCCCCTTGTTGCAAAGCCACGCCAATTGGCAAATTCGAGACGAACCCACCATCAAGGTAAGTTTCGCCGCGATAATGATAAGCAGGCAAATAGGGTGGCACGGCAGCGCTGGCCATCAAGGCATCAACCAAGCGCTCACGGGGATCATCGCCAAACAAATGCATATCACCAGTGCGATAATTGGTGGCCGTGACAAAAAAGGGAATGGACAAATCGCTGAAGCGCCGAATATTGGGCGGTAGCAGCGAGAGAATAAAGCGTCGCAAGCCATGATTATGATGCAGCGAACCACGCCCACGCACCACCCGCCAGGCTGAGCGCAACGAACCACCAGGAAAAATATCCTCGCGCTTGACGCTTTTCCAGCGCTGGGCGATGCGTTGAATGCCAGCTAAACTAGGATGACAAGCTAAAACTGCCCCATTGATTGAACCAACCGAGGAACCAACGACTAAATCGGGGATAATGCCGGCTTCGAGCAGCGCGAGAGCTGCTCCGGCTTGGAGTGAGCCGCGATTGGCTCCACCACTAAAGACAATTGCACGCATAGAGACAACCTTTCATGACCATTCTGCCACATCGTTGGGACAAACGTAGGTCTCAGGCGAGGCTCTACACGCTCGATAATCAAAGCTTACTCTGAGGTATCAAGCGGAGTTAGGGGATGCTGGAAATCGCCCCGTGCGCCGCCCGTTTTATTCCGAACAAAAACCTGCTCGATCACCATAGCACGATCAACAGCTTTGGCCATATCGTAAATGGTCAAGGCTGCGACTGATGCTGCCATCAGCGCCTCCATTTCTACGCCAGTGCGGCCTGTGCAACGCACCGTGCTGATAATACGAAGCAGCGATTGCGCAGGATGCGCCTCGATTTCAATCGTTACGGAACTTAGCGGGAGTGGATGACACAAGGGAATTAAATCGGCAGTACGTTTGGCTGCCATAATTCCAGCGATGCGGGCGGTTGCCAAAACATCGCCTTTGGGCAATTCTCCGGCCACCAAAAGATCTAATGTTGCTGGTTGCATACGCACATCGGCTTGGGCTTGGGCTTGGCGTTGGGTAACCGCTTTGTCACCAACATCAACCATATGCGCTCGCCCTTGATCATCAAGATGGGTCAACATGAATCGTTTGGTTTCCTCAAACCGCGAAATGAGCCAGCGTCCGTTCGAGTTGATCAACAACTTGGGGCACTAAGCCAGTTTCGCGCACATCGATTAATTGAGTAAATCGGCCTTGTTTACTGCGTTGTTGCGCCCAGGTATGCACTTGAGGCCGAAAACCATCTTCGATCCAAAAGATCGGGGTTTGCCAATCGGCGAGGTGCTTGGCAACGCTGTTGAGTTTCCACAAAATCGCCGTCGGATTTTCGGGCAATGGCTCGATCAAGGGCAATTCTGGTAAGCCAAGATCGCTATGTAAGCCAGTATTGGCTAGTTGCAGCCAGGTCGAACACCACATTAATTGGCCGATTTTGGCCAGCCGGGCGATCGAAGCATGAATTTGGGGCGGATATTGCACTGGAATCCCCGGCGGGATGTGCTGTTGTTCGCGCCCCAAACGGCCAAACATATTGATCACCCCATCAATATCGAGCAAAATTAACGGACGTTGATCGTGCCAATTGAGTTTAGCCACGCCGTTGCTCTTGCAATGGGCGAATGCCAAGCCCAACTTGTTCGAGCGCATATTCGATACCATCTTGTAAGTTGGCACGAACCGACAATTGGCGCAGATCGATTTCGAGGCCAACAATTGTTTGGGCAACTTCGGCGCTAATACCGACCAAAATTACTTGTGCCCCCAACAAACTCACGGCCTTAGTGGTTTGCACCAAATAATTGGCGATATTGGTATCAACAATCGGCACACCTGTGATATCCATAATCACAATATCCGATTGCCGTGCCACAATTTGCTCAAGCAGATCTTCGGTCAACATTTGAGCACGATTGGTATCGATCGAGCCAACCAAGGGCAAAACCAAAATATTATCGTGGATTGGCGCGATTGGTGCTGCCAGTTCGCGCAAAGCAGCATTGGCTTGATCTAGTTCACTGGTCATTTGCTGCAAAGTTTCTTCGCGCTCACGAATGCGGGCTTCGCGGATATCGACAAAGGCTTGATAGCTATTTTTATTAGCAATAAAGGTAACCTCAGCAGCGACCGCTAAAACTAAAGCATAATTTAGTTCATTATCAACAAACAATTCACGGGCTGCAAATTTCAAGGTTTCGTAAATCGCCTCGCCAACTTGGGCCACTGTTTCGCTATTGGCGTTAGGATTATCAGCTACAAGCCGAATCGACTGACGTGAAAAATCGATTAAGGCTTGCAAATCACCGCGCAAAGCCGAAATTGTCGCCACAAATGGTTTTTGCATGCGAGGAATCAACTCTGCGTCCGAGAGCTTGGAATAGGGCGATTTGGGAATTTGGCGCAGCAAATCGCCAGTATGTTTGGCGAAGCGCCCAAGATTGGCTTCTAGAAAGTCGGCTAATGCATGTTCGACGCTCATTGGTATCCTCGTTATCAACTAAATTGCTGATCGTCAGCGCCCGTTTGTCTCGTACAATGGTGATTATACCCGTTTCTACGGTTGGCTTCTATGGTTCTCTTTATGGTTCTTAATAGTACTTTTGTGGAATGAGGAACACGATGACCCATACTACTCCCGATAACTTTTTGGGCTTAGATCAGCAGTATAGCACGCTGGAGACCAGCAAAGTGGTAGTTTTGCCCATCCCCTTTGAGGCTACTGTGAGTTATGGTGGTGGCACGGTCAATGGGCCAACGGCAATTATTGAGGCTTCGCAACAGGTCGAATTTTATGATCGTGAATTCGATACTGAGCCAGCCAAAAACTGGGGCGTGCACACCTTGCCCAGCGTCGATGTCAACGATCAAGACCCCGATAGCGCTATGCACAGCATTGCCAAGGCGGTTGAGCAAACTGCACGTTTGGGCAAATTGGTGTGTGTGCTGGGCGGCGAACATTCAGTTTCCGGCGCGGTTGCTCAAGGCCTCCACGCGGTACACGGCGATTTCGTGACAGTGCAGATTGATGCTCACGCCGATTTGCGCGATGAATATGAGGGCAGCAAGCACTCCCATGCTTGTGCGATGCGCCGGATTCTCGATGTTGGCGCTGGCGATTTGTTGCAATTGGGCATTCGATCATTGGATATTAGCGAAGCCCACATGATCAAAACTGACCCACGGATTACGACCTTTTATAGTGAAAATGTGCATGATGGGTTGCATCTGCAAGCCTTGCGCGATTTTGTACGGGGCAAGCAAGTCTATTTTACAATCGATATTGACGGCTTGGATGTTGGCTTAGTCCCAGCGACTGGTACGCCCGAACCTGATGGCCTGACATGGCGCGAAGTGCTCGAAATTACCCGTATTCTAGTGCAAGAATCCTCTAAGGTTGTGGCCTTTGATATAATGGAATTAGCACCAATTGAAAATTTACATTCGCCAAATTTTGTTAGTGCCAAGCTCACCTACAAGGTTATGAGCATTATTATGGCTAAACAAGCTGATTTGTGGCAATAGTTTTGATTAATCATCACAACCATGCCTAGCATAAACCCAATTGATGATTAATTGCTATTACTTGCCATAACCTTGAGCGTAGCACCACAACGGACACCAAGCATCAGCATTTGGTGTTCGTTGTTGCATCTTTGGTAATTTTTACTCAAGGCTAATTCCAAAGGTGTGTTTTGTGTGAGGTCGTCGATGCTGATGTTTGAGGTAGGTCTATGAAGCATGCATTTTCACTGCGTTTTACTCGTTTGCTTTCATTAGGAATGGTCGGTTTATTGATTGTGACGGGGGCGCTGCTTAATCGCCCTGCTGCTGCCCAACGGGTAGCCCCACCAACTGCCAAACAACTCGATCAATCTGTTATCCAACGGGCTGAAGCTTTGAATCAAGCGCCTGCTCAGCGCGAAGTGCCGCTTACGATTCAACGCTTGCGAGCCTTGAATTTGCCGCCAGCCGCGCCAAAACCTGTAGCGCAGCCAAGACCATTTGTGCCGACAGGGATTTTTGTGGTCAATACGGTTGCTGATACCAACGATGGCGCGTGCGATGCTCTTGGCACGGGCACTGGCAACCAAGATTGTAGCTTGCGCGAAGCGATTAACGCGGCGAATGCCAATGTTGATGCTGACACGATTAATTTTGCGATTCCAGGGGCGGGTGTAAAAACGATTGCGCTGACGAGCGAATTGCCAGCCCTGCAAACGCAAATCCAAATCGACGGCTGTAGTCAAGCAGGCAGCGATTGTAGCATTTGGCCAATGAGTTTGATGGTCGAGCTTGATGGCTCAGGGTTGAGCGACCCTGTGGGAATTACAGATACTGAAATTTTGCTGGCCGAAGCTGATGGCTCGGTAATTCGTGGCTTGGTTTTGAACGCTGCTCGTAGCCCAAGCTTTTATACCTGGGTTGGGATTAACGTCCAAGGCGACAACGTTTGGCTAACTCAAAATATTATCGGCCTCGAACCCGACGGCCAAACCGTCAATGGCAATAATATGGGCATTTTGCTCTATCCGAATAGCACTCAAGCGATGATTGGAACCAATGGCGATGGCAGTAATGATGCGCTCGAAGGCAATATTATTGCTGGCCAAACTTTTAATGGTATTTCATTCTCGGGTGGCGCGAATACTCGTATCGCAGGCAACTATATTGGGGTGGCCAGCGACGGCAATACTGCCCGCAGTAATCGTACTGGCGTAGAATTTTTTGGGCCGACAATTGGCAATGTCACAATTGGCACCAACAGCGATGGCATTGGTGATGCCGCCGAACGCAATATCATTAGCGGCAATACCTTAGGCATCTATATTTATGGCTCATCGAATAATCAAATTAGTGGCAACTATATTGGATTAAATGCAGCCGGAACCATCGCTACACCTAATGAAGCAGGTATTAATATCGGTGGTAATGCCAGTGAGACGATCATTGGAACCAATGGCGATGGTGTACGCGATGCCGTCGAAGGCAACGTGATCAGTGGCAATAGCGCCGAGGGCGTGCAAATTGCCGAATTTAGCGGTGGCTCCAACGGCTTTCCAAATGATCATGTGATTGCTGGCAATATTATCGGGCTTGATCCAACTGGCTCGACAGCAATTGGCAATCAGCGTGGGGTCGTGTTGCGCTTTGGTCCAAGCGGTACACGCATCGGCACCAACGGCGATGGCATGAGCGATGGCTTAGAACGCAATATCATTAGCGGCAACGTCGATCTAGGGGTTGGCGTTGGTGGTGGCGATCAGCCAATTACCGATACGATCATCAGTGGCAACTACATTGGTACGAATATCACTGGTTTAGTAGCTCGCCCAAATGGGGCTGGGGTGCAAATTCAAAATGAAGTTACTGGCTTAGTGCTGGGCACTAATGGCGACGAAACCGCCGATGATGCCGAGGGCAACCTGATTAGTGGCAATAATGGCAATGGCGTAAACTTTGTTTTCGATCCTACCAATGTTGCCGTGCAAGGCAATCGCATCGGCGTAGCGCTTGATGATAGCCCGCTTGGCAATCAAGGCGACGGCATTGCGCTGCTCGAATTGAGCGGAATGACCCCAAGTAACATCAAAATCGGCGGTGAAGGCTTATTTAGCGAAAATATCATTGCGTTCAATACTGAGCTAGGTGTTGATATTAATAATGATGGCCCGACTGCCAACGATCTTGATGATCTTGATGCAGGCCCGAACAGCACCCAAAATTATCCAGTAGTCGTCAGTGTTATCGATGATGGTACAACGGTTGCAGTCCAAGGGACATTCAATAGCACTGCTAGCCAAGAGTTACGTTTGGCTTTTTACAGCAATACCACCTGTGATGTTTCGGGCTATGGCGAGGGCCAACAATTCTTAGAAAGTGATTTTTTTACGGCTGATGCCGCTGGAAATGGCGCATTTACCAAGCTGTTTCCCAGCCCAGCCCCAAACATCACGATTTTAGCAACGAATACTGCAACCAACGAAACCTCGGAGTTTTCGCAATGTTGGGTTGCGCCCCCAGCGACAGCCACCCCAACCGCGACCAATACACCAACCAATACACCAACCAACACAGCGACGAACACGCCAACGTTAACCCCAAGCAACACGCCAACCAATACGGCGACGAATACCCCAAGCAACACGCCAACGCCCAGCAATACCGCTTTGCCGGTTACCCCAACCATTCCGCCGAGTGCATGCGTGCCAGGCAGCAATCTGCAAGTATTGTTCAGTGATAGCGTGAGCAGCGAGCCACTATGGAATGTCAGTGGCACAGGCCCAACATGGGGCTTGGATAGCAGCAGTTTTAATAGCCCCAGCCTTTCGTGGCATGCCGATAATCCTGAGACGATTAGCGATCAACGGCTAACGACGATGGCCGGCATCACAATTCCAGCAGGCGCGAGTGAAGTAACGTTGTATTTCAACCATAACTATAGCTTTGAGTTTGATACCGAAGGTGGTGGCGGTGAACCAACCCCAATGCCCGAACGCTCAGCCAAACGCAACAACACGCCATTTGATATTTATTATGATGGTGGGGTGGTTGAATATAGCACCGATGGCGTAACCTTTAACGATCTTGGTAGTTTCTTTACAAGCTCGGGCTACGATGGCGTACTGACACTTGAGAGCGATAATCCCTTAGCAGGACAATCTGCGTTTGTTGGCTTGAGCGGCGATTATCCAGTTTACATTGAAGAAACTGCTGATTTAAGCTCGTTGGCAGGTCAAACAGTTTGGTTGCGCTTCCGCATGGGCAGCGACAGCTTGGTTAGTGCTCCTGGCTGGAATGTTGATGATATTGTGGTGGCTGGCTGTGTGCCAAGCGCCGCAACCAACACGCCAACGGCAACCGCTACGGCAACTGCCACGAACACGGCGACAGCAACGCCAAGCAATACGCCAACTAATACGGCAACACCAAGTAATACGCCAACCAGTACCGCAACAGCTACGGTCACTAATACACCAACGAATACAGCAACGGCGACACCAAGCAACACGCCTAGCCCCACTGGCACGCCATTTATTGGCACAAGCCAAAACTTCTTGCCATTGGTGTTGGGCTATTGCTATGCCGATTTACAGGTGAGCAGTATCACAGTTGACCAGCAATTGGTTGTAACAGTCACCAATCAAGGTAATTGTGCGACGAGCGAAGCATTTTGGGTCGATTTGTATATCGCGCCCAATCCAGCACCTAGCCATGTTAATCAACAATGGTGGGATGTCGCGAACCAAGGCATTGTTTGGGGTGTGACCGAGGCGCTTGCGCCAGGTCAATCGATCACGCTTCGTCCATACGATCAATATTATTCAGCACGGCGCAGCGAGTGGGCTAACCGAATTGCAGCCCAAACTAAGCTGTATGTTCAGGCCGATGCCTACAATCTAGCAACCAGCTATGGCGCAGTTTTGGAGTTGCACGAAGCCTTCAATTTTGAATATAACAACATTGCCTCAATCACAACCAGTGCTAATTTCAGCCAACCAACTGGGTTGCGTCAGCAATTAGCAACCGAAACAGGCTTGCCGCTGCGGGCGCTGCCAAGCAATCCAAGCCCAAATCAATTTCGGTCAATTCCTGCTCGCTAAAATAGGAGCGTCTAACGAAACGCCGATTAATCGATTGTGATTAATCGGCGTTTTGACATGCCAAAAATTGCTTGCTTATGGCTCTATAATTTAAGTATTCAGCCAAACCAATTTGACGATTAGCCTGCTTGTCTCTACAATCGCCAAACTAATCCAGCTCGTGAGGGATTTTATGCTCAACCAACGTGTTATGCGCCATTGGCAATTGCCAACATCGGCCTCGCCCAGCCAACTTCGCAGCCTCGGCGAGTATCATCCATTGCTGGCAGCTATTTTATGGGGTCGCGGTTGGCGCGATGCAGCAGCGGTTGAGCAATTTCTCAATATCGATTGGAAACAACGCCACGATCCTTTTTTGTTGCACGATATGGATCGCGCGGTCGAACGGATTAAGCAGGCAGTTACTCAACAACAACGGGTCGTGGTCTACGGCGATTTCGACACCGACGGCGTGACCGGAGTTACGTTGTTGATGCAATTGTTCAAAGCCTTTGGTCTGCCAGTGCGCCCCTACATTCCCAAGCGTGAGGGCGAGGGCTACGGCCTGAATTTGGCAGCAATCGAAAAGTTGCATCAGGAAGGGCTTGATTTGCTGGTAACAGTTGATTGTGGTATTAGCAACATTGCCGAAATTAGCCGCGCCAACGAGTTGGGCTTCGATACGATTGTGCTTGATCACCACCAGCCGCCAGTCAATTTACCACCTGCCTATGCCGTGGTTGACCCCAAACGCAGCGATTGTGCCTATCCCTTCAAGGGGTTGTGTGGGGTTGGTGTGGCCTTTAAATTGTATGAAGCATTGTGGCGAGCAGGTATTCAGCCCGACAACTTGCGAGCACGTGACATTCTCGATGTGGTGGCGCTGGGCACAATCGCTGACATGATGCCCTTGACTGGCGAAAATCGGGTGTTGGTTCATTTTGGTTTGCAGGCCATGAACGAAAGCCAACGCCCAGGCTTAAAGGCGTTGTTGCGGGTGGCCGGAGTTGAACAAGGCAAAATTGATGCGAGTAGCGTTGGGTTTCGGCTTTCGCCACGCATTAATGCCGCTGGCCGTTTGGTCGATGCGCGAATCGCCTATAGTTTGTTGCTGGCTCCCGATCAAGCCCAAGCTGATGGCTTTGCCGATCAATTAAATAGCACCAATATTGAGCGTCAAGCCCTAACCCGCGATGTGCAGCAGGCCGCCCGCGAATTGGCCCAAAATAGCGGCCAGCTTGATCAACGTATTTTGGTGATTGTGGGCGAGGATTTTCATCATGGGGTGGTGGGCTTGGCAGCTGGCAAATTGGCCGAAGAATTTGCGCGGCCTGTGCTGGTGATGGGCAAAGAAGAACAGCGCAGTCGGGGTAGCGCTCGTTCGATTCCAGGCTTCAATATTGTCAATGCCTTGACTGAATGTGCCGATTTGTTTGAAAAATATGGTGGCCATGCCGCCGCCGCTGGCTTTACGATTGCCAATGAGCATATTCCAGCGCTAGAACAACGCTTACAAGCAATCGCCAATCAACAGATTACCGATGCGATGATGGTGCCGCAGTTGCCAATTGATACTGAGGCGACGTTTGATCAACTGAATCTTGACACGCTGGCCGTGCTCGAAAAAATGGCTCCGTTTGGGCTAGAAAATCCCCAGCCACGCTTTTGCAGTCGGCGCGTAACGGTGATCGAGGCGCGTGGGGTTGGTGCTGAAAATCAACATTTGCGCTTGCGTTTACAACAAGGTCGCCATTATCAAACCGCAATTGGCTTTAACCTTGGCGATTGGTTGGCGGAATTACCCAATGGTTCGCAGATCGATATCGTTTATACTGTGGGCATCAACGAATGGAATGGGCGCAGTTCGGTGCAACTTACGCTGGTCGATTTGCGCTTGAGTGAAGGGCAACGATGAGCTTAGTTTTAGCCTCAGCTTGGCAGCCACGCGGCGAATTAGCCCGTTTTGAACGGCTTTTACCCCAATTAATCCAATTGTATCGAGCAATTGTGATCACCACGCCGCCAACAATTGATGCTCAATTGCTGCAAAGCCTCAACGAACTGCCAAATGTTAAGGCAGTGCCAACCACTGAATGGTTTCAAGGCCGCCACTTGGCCTTGGCCGAAGCACTCAAAACTCAACCAAACTATATTCATGCAATTGATTTTGACCGTGCATTGCGTTGGGTCGAAACGCGCCCCAGTGAATTGACCAGCATTGCTCAACGTTCGCAAACCCATTGTTTAATTATTGGCCGCACTTGGCAAGCCTACGCCACTCACGCCCGTGCCTTGATCGAAACTGAGCGTACTAGCAATACAATGGCCTCGTTTTTCCTTGGCATGCCGATGGATATTAGTGCTGGCGCACGCGGCTTTACTCCAGTTGCGGCGCATTTTATTTTGGCCAATAGCCCGCCGCTTGATGCACTGGGCACTGATGCCGAATGGCCTGTTTTGTTGCATCGTGGCGGCTTCAAGCTTAATTATTGCGAAGTTGATGGCCTTGATTGGGAGATACCCGACCAATTTCAGCCGCAAGCTGCCGATGCCCAAGCCCAGCAAAGCCAAGCCGAACACTATGATAGCCAGATCGAGCATTGGCGCTATCGGGTCGAAGTTGCTCAGCGCATTGTGCAGGCTGGAATTGCCGCCGCCCGCCGACCCTTGCAATTTCTCTCTTAAAGCAAAAACCGCGCTCCACCGAATGGAACGCGGCGTAGTAATCAGCACTAATTTAGCGGAAGCTCTCAGTAATATCGCGCACTTCCTCGTATTTGGCTTTGAGGTTTTGCAGCGCTTCCTCGGTAACAGTTTGCAAATTGCGATAAATTTGCTTATCGAGCATTTTGCTCTTATCGCCATCAGGCCACAAACGCCATGAATCGTTGTCGATCATATCGGCGACGATCAGGCTACCATCGGCAGTGCGGCCAAATTCGATCTTGAGATCAACCAATTGCACACCGCGCTCAGCCCAAGTTTGTTCAAGCAACTCAAACACCCGCGTGCCTTCTTGCTCGATAAAACTGACTTCCTCGGCAATCGCCAAGCCCTTTGCAACAATCCCTTCCAAGTAAATTTGGGGATCGTGGTTGGCATCGTCTTTATAGAAAAACTCAACCAATGGTGGGCTAAAACGAGTGCCTTCGGGCGTTTCAGGGTGGCGGCGGCAATATGAGCCAGTTGCCAAACGGCGCATGACTACTTCCAAGGGCAACATTTCACAACGTTCAACCAGCATTACCCCAGGTTCAGGGTCGGATTGATAGTGGGTGCGCACGCCACTGCGGTTGAGCAAGGCAAAGACATTAGCCGAGGTGCGACCGCTGATCGCGCCTTTTCCGTCGATTTCATTGCGTCGAGCCCCATCGCCAGCGCTAATCGAATCCTTTTGGACCATATAAGCCAAGCTTTGATCTTCAGGGTGAGCATAGATAATCTTGGTTTTGCCTTCGGCTAATTTTGTGCCGTATTGCATTGAAAACGCTCCTTCATGCGTTGTTGAGCAAGCAAATTCAATGGCAAACTCACCAAATGGAGTCTGCCCGCCCCATTATACATGCTTATGCGTTTTCACTTTTGATCCCCTGCAACACAATCAAGAGGTAGCGTTCGCGTTGCTCAGCTTGATCGTCGCCGATTGGCAGGCCCGCCAACAAGGCCGATAAATCGCCAGCTCGTAAATCTGGCCGTACCAAACCAGCCGCTTGCGCACGATCAATTAAGGCTTGAATCGCTGGATCAAAGCCGCGTTTGGCTTGACTGGTGGTTTCGATCAAATTGCTATGTTGGTGAATCATGGTTTTAAAAGCTCGATCTTTGATTTGGCGTTTAGCCATGCCCCGCACCACCTGCTCAACCGCCCACCAAGGATCAGCCGAATCTTGCAAGCTCGCCAGAAAATCGGTCACCACCTGAAAATGCTCCTGAATCACCAAATTCAAAAGGCCTTCTTTGGAGCCAAAATGATGGTAGAGCGTGCCAACCGCCACGCCTGCATCGCGAGCAATCGCATCCATGGCGGCGCTTGGCCCATCGCTGGCAAATCGTGCTTTGGCCGCCGCCATAATCCGGCCATGGTTTTGTTGCGCATCAGATCGTTGCGCCGAGGGTTTTTTGGGTGATTTTAAATCATCAGTCATGATTAATTACCTCTTGACAAATTGAACCATAGTTCAATATAATCAAGTTGAACGTCAATTCAACATATTCAACAAGTATAGCATAGACCCAAACGAAAGGATTAATTGATGACAACCGAGCTGCAACAGCGCACAATTCAACTTGGGCCTACCACAATTACGGCAATCGTTGATGTCACCACGCCATGGCCGATGCTGCCGGTCAGCGACGCAATTTGGGATAAGGTTCGTGCGGCCTATCCTAGCTCATTTTATAACGCTGAAACCTTGCTGGGACGAGTGCATTGCTATTTGATTCAACAGGCTGGTCGCACGATTTTGGTTGACACAGGTTTGGGCAAAGCGCCACCACCAACGCCAGCGCTGAGCAGTCAACAGCTTGAGGCTCAATTAAGTTTGATGGGAATTGATGCTACGGCAATTGATACCGTGTTCTTAACCCATCTGCATGTTGATCATGTTGGCTTGAATACGCATTATGTTGATGACAAATTGCAAGCGCGGTTCCCCAATGCCCGCTATTTGGCCCATAAAGCTGAACAAGGCCTGATTGAATTTATGCAAACTCATACGCCCGAACGCGCTGGTTACTTGCAAGATCAGGTGTTGTGGCTAAACGAGCAGGGCTATTTAGAATTTTTTGAGGCTGATTTTGAATTGGCTGAAGGCATCACAACTTGGTTTACTCCAGGCCATAGCCCGGGCCACACTGGGCTGTTGATCGATCATGGCACTGGTGAGCGAGTGTTAATTGCAGGCGATATCTTTTTCAACCCAATTCAAATGTTTCATCCAAGTTTTGCTACTGGGTTGGATGTTGATAACAATCAAGCGCATGCCACTCGCCTAGCGGTCTTGCGGCAGGTCAGTGATGGCAAAACCTTAGTTGCCCCATGCCATTTTCCAACGCCAAGTTTTGGCTATGTCGTGCCCGATGGTGATGCCTATCGCTGGCAACCGATTGCTGAGGATTAGGTTGTTTTTAACCACGAAGAACACGAAGCGCACGAATGTTGGTTTTGAAGTGCTAGCATAGTTAAATGCAATTCAGGCATGTACTCATTACACCATTTACGTTCTTCGCGTCCTTCGCGGTTAAATATCAGCGCTTGAAGCTAGAGATGCTCGATATCTTTGGCTCCGCGTCGCCAATCGCTGGCAGCCATAGGGCGTTTACCTGCGGGCTGAACTTCGAGCAATTCGAGTGCACCGCTGCCAGTTGCCACCAAAATTTGGCCTTGCTGCTCGATCAACATGCCAGGTTGAGCGTTACCGCTCCAACTGGTATGAGCTTTGGCTCGCAGAATTTTAAATGGCTGATCGTTGAGTTTAACTGCTGTGCCAGGCCAAGGATCATAAGCGCGGGTCATACGTTCGATCACCAAGGCTGGCAAATTCCAATCGATCAAGCCGTCGTTTTTGCTGATCATTTGGGTATAAGTAGCTTGGCTATCATCCTGAATTTGAGCCTGAATTTGGCCCGCAGCATAGGCTGGCAACACTTGAGCCAGTAACTCGCCACCTTGGCGCATTAGTTGGGCCGTCCATTCACCAGCGCGGGCTGTTTTGGCTAACGGCATCACTACCTGCCCAAGAATTGGCCCAGCATCCATTTTGGCCGTTAGCTTGATGATTGAAACGCCAACCAAGTCATCGCCTGCCAAAATCGCCCCAGTTACGGGGGCTGGTCCACGATACAGCGGCAAAATCGACGGGTGAATATTCAAATAGCCCAAGGCTGGAATCTGCAATACATGTTTGCGCAAAATTTCGCCATAGGCTGCCACCACCCCAACCTCAGGCTCAAACGCCCGTAAACGTTCGACCGCAGCCGGATCTTTGAGGGTTTCTGGTTGAAAAACTGGAATGCCCAAGCGTTCAGCGGCAAGTTTGACTGGCGGCGCAGTCAACACATTTTTGCGCCCAGCCGGACGATCAGGCTGGGTTACCACACCGACAATCTCATGGCCGCTAGCATGCAACAACTCAAGCGGTGCAACCGCAATCTCAGGCGTACCTAAATATAAAATGCGCATCGACGCTACCTCACGCTGAATAATGCTAGCAACCATGATACCTTGCTTGGGCGAAAACAAAAGCAGTGGTGTAATTGCTGTTAGTAAATAGATACGTTGGATACATTCACAGTCTGATGGTAACCCAATAATTGTGCTTTAGGGGGTGCAGGGGGATGAAAACCCACTGCGTTTCCCTCCGACGGAGGGACGGAAGGGTGGCGAAACAAAAATCGAAAATGCAAAAATTCTACTGAGAGATCTACTGAATCAAGTTAAGACCTGATCGCAAGCCGCTTAAACTATGTTAAGATAGCGCTCAATTCGGCGGCAACATCAGGCGGAAGCAAATCTGTATGCGTGGGTGGTACCAGAAAAAACGCATAACGCTATCGTGGCGCACTCTTTTAGGTTGGGCAATGATTGTCCAACTGGCTTTGGTGTGCCCATTGGGATGTGTGATTCACTGTCTGCTGCAACACCAACCAATGCCAACGATGCCAGCGGCGCATCAAGCCAGCATGTTCGTCTGCGAACTTACAACTCAGCACAATTCAACTCCAAGTGGCACGCCAAGCGGCCTAGCCCAAACCGGTATGGGCACGAGCTTGGTGGCAATGTTTGCGATGGTTGCTTTTTGGCCAATTGCCGTCATCGCTTTGCACAGCTTGCGCCGTTTGAATTGGCTGATTCAACGCCCCTTTGATTCGTTTCAACTTCAATTGACCACACCCCCTCCGCGCTAAACCCAACTCAACCCACAATTAATGATTTTGTGATCTCATCGTGCGCTGCATGGTGAGGGTTTTTGAGTTTGGGAGTGTTCCGAGCATGACAATTCTTTTGCGTGTGCGCTATGCCTTGGTAGGTTTGGCTTTACTTGGTTTGGTTGCCTGTGGTTCGGCAGCGAAAGATTCAGAAGTAGGCGTATTTGCCGGGGTTCCAACGACCGCGCCAATAGCAAGTAATAGTGGCGCAAGCACTGGCGATGCTGTTGCTGGCAAAGCGATTTTTGATGGTACAACCGCGATTGTTGGTGGGCCGCCATGCCTGAGCTGCCATGTGGTCGAGGCCGGTAAGCCGCAAACGGTAGGCCCAAACTTGGCTGGAATTGCTGATCGCGCCGCTACTCGGGTGGCAGGTCAGGATGCCAGCCAATATTTGCATAGCTCAATTGTTGATCCCAATGGTTTTGTGGTTGATGGTTTTGCCCAAGGCTTGATGTTTGCAGGCTATGGCGATGCCTTAACTCCACAACAGGTTGATGACGTGGTGGCCTATTTATTAAGTTTGAAGTAAGGCGGCC
The DNA here is from genome assembly GCA_020161265.1 of Chloroflexota bacterium. Taxonomy (NCBI): domain Bacteria; kingdom Bacillati; phylum Chloroflexota; species Chloroflexota bacterium. The sequence continues at coordinate 133,379 of JAIUOC010000006.1, forward strand.
ACCTATGCTCTCAAGCCGTGTAATTGTGCCTAGCCAACGCCGTTTTTTAGTTGGCGGTTTGGCTAGCATCGCGATTAGTGTGCTGGTGTTGATGCTGAGTGTTTGGCAAATGCCAGATCAAACTGCACCAGCAACGCTTCCAACGAGCCAACCAACTGCGGTTGCCGCAGCACCAATCCCCCAATTTACCCGCGAATCGACCACCGATTGGAGCCTTGGCAAGCCAACTGCGCCAATCGTGCTCGATTTGTATACCGATTTGACTTGTAGCCATTGCCGTGACCTGCATTTGGCCATGGAATCGAAGGGCTTTCTCAGCCAATTTATCGATTCAGGCGATGTCTACTTGCGTATTCATATGTTGGCGATGCCTGAAGTTTCGCCGTGGTCGGTCGATGTCACGGTGATGAGCGTATGTGCTGGCAGCCAAGGTCAATTTTGGCCAGCCTACGATGCGTTGATGCGGGATGCGGCTTGGCTGACCGCACCCAACCCGCGTCAACAAGCCCAAGCTCAAGTGCTGCAAGCAACCACCCTCGATCGTCAAGCGTTTGAAGCCTGTTTTCAACGCCCCGATTTTGGCCGTGAAATCGTGGCGTTTAGTCGTTGGCAAGTTGCCAATGGCCTAGCTGGCACACCTAGCGCCTATGTCAATGGGCATGCGGTGGTTTGGCGCAGCAACCCAATCGACGATCTCATAACGGCAATTCAACAATGGTTACCAGAGCCTGCAACCCCACAACGGCGTGATCCAGGTGGCAGTCTGCAACAACAGTATTAATGTCGATCGCCACAGGTGGTTTAGCTGCCTGTGGCTCCAACCAGCACCACAACGAGGTTTTTGAATGACGACTACCACAACCACCAACGACGGAGCAACCACCGACGAACGCCGTTCGCAATCTGTTTTCTATCGCGCAATCTGGCGTTGGCATTTCTATGCCGGTTTGTTTGTTGTGCCGCTGATGATTGTCCTAGCCGTAACTGGCAGCATTTATCTGTTCAAGCCCCAACTTGACCGTTTGATGTACGGCAATTTGATCAATGTCCAACACACCAGTGGCTCGGCGCAAAGCTACACTAGCCAATTGGCCGCTGCCCAAGCTGCTTATCCCGCTGCCAGCGTTGGCAAAATTCGTCCAAGCGATGCCCATGATCGCAGCACCGAAATTAGTATGAGCACCAGCGATGGCCGTAATCTGACGGTTTTCGTTAATCCTTATACCAACCAAGTACTTGGCGAGCGCGATGAAGATTGGAATTTACAAACGGTTGCTTTGAAATTGCACGGCGAGTTGCTGATTGGCACAACGGGCGATCGGATTATTGAATTAGCCGCTTGCTGGGCGATTTTGCTGACACTTTCGGGGCTGTATCTCTGGTGGCCTCGCTCGAAAAGTGGCATTTGGGGCACTTGGCTGCCACGCTTGCGCAGCAAAAACAAACGAATTTTCTGGCGCGATTTGCATGCCGTGCCTGGGATGTATGCCTCGTTGATTGTGTTGTTTTTGCTGATTTCGGGCTTGCCGTGGACAGGTTATTGGGGCGATAAATTTGCTAATGTTTGGAGCGGTTACCCCAATCAACTTTGGAGCAATATTCCTGAATCAACAGTGCTGACAGGCAGCCTCAACACCACGACCGACAAAGTTGTGCCGTGGGCAGTTGAACAAGCGCCATTGCCTCAATCTGACCCTGATCATGCTGAACATCGCGGTGATGGAGCGAGTGCACCTGTGCCAAGCAGCGCTACCGAAGGCCCACAAGCCGCAACCCCCGTCACGCTCGATTCGGTGATTGAAGTCGCCAAAGCGCGTGGGGTGATTGCCAGCTTTACGGTTAGCCCACCTGATGGCGAAAAAGGCGTGTACACCATTGCTGCGGTGGCCAATGATCCTGCTGATGAAGCCACAATTCACGTCGATCAATATAGCGGCGCGATTTTAGCCGACATTCGCTGGCGCGATTATGCCATGGTTCCCAAAGCTGTCAGCATGGGGATTTCGCTGCACGAAGGCAAATATTTCGGGCTTGCCAACCAACTTTTAGCCTTGTTTGGGGCCATGACGGTGTTGCTGCTGTCGGTTTCAGGGGTCGTGTTGTGGTGGAAGCGTCGCCCTGAGGGCCGCTTGGGTGCGCCCAATTTACCAGCCAACTTCCCTCATTGGAAGCCCGTGTTGCTGATGGTGGTGCTGGCAAGCTTGGCCTTCCCCTTGGTCGGCGCTTCGTTGTTGTTTATGCTGGTGTTGGATCTGACGGTATTTCGGTTTGCGCCAAGTCTCAAGCAACGCCTTGCTTAGGGTAATTGCGGCTCGTTGCTATGGCTGCGGGCAAAGCGGTCGAGCACCCGCCGCAACACGCGCAAGGCCAATTCCATTTGTGGCACAGAAAGTAAGCGGGTTTCATCGTCTGGTTGACGGAAGCCCGCTGCTGTGCCATCGGATTTCAAGCCAACCACGCTGACCGCGTGATAGCCCATGGCCAATAGCCGAGCACTATCCAAGCGTTCGCCTCGATAGGCCGAGCGAATCAGTGGAGCACTGGCAGATTGTAGTTCGTGGAACATTTTGGTGAGTTGCGGATCAGGTTTGCGTTCGCGCCACAACCCTTCGCCCGCTACAATCGTGAGGTTGCCACGGCCCAGCCACGGCAGATTCACGAACCACGTTTCGGCTTTGGGGAAGGGATATGTATTCAATAAGGCTTGAATGCCCGAACCAGCGGCAGCCCCTGCGCCCAGCGCCACGACCCATAGCTCAACATCTTCACGTTGCGGCCAATCGGCTGCCAATGCGATTGCCGTGCCAACGGCGGCGGCATCAACCGCGCCAACCGTCCAATCGGCCTTCCACTCACGCCGAATCACCACCAGCAAACTGAGCAATAAAAAGAACGCTGGAATTAACAGCACACTATGCCAAGCAGGCAGAAAAATCGCTACCCCCAGCGCAATCAGGCTCAAACTAAATCCAAATGGAATCGTTAGCAACCAAACCCGTAGCCAACTGGCACGGCGTGGCGAGAGCATGCGCGGCGAATCAAGGTGACATAATAATACGATGCGAGCACGCGGAGTACGGGTTGCCGCCCGTGTTCCAATCACATTTTGGCTTGGGCGTTGACGTAACAAACCTGCCAAAACAGGCGGGCCATGCAATTCGCGGCCTGCCAATAACAGCAGCAGCGCAATCAAGGCGACAGAAGGATAGGGAAACCACCAGCCTAAGCCGAGTGCCAACAAACCGATCGCCGCCAATAAGCCCAAGCCTGCGGTTGGCGCAGCAGCGGCGGAGAAGGTTTGCACGCCAACTTCGAGGCCAACTTGACGCATTTGGGCAGCGATCACGGCGGCGGCGCGAGCTTCGGCGGTTGAGGTTGCCGGACGCGCCCCTATTTCATCGGCTAAAGCGCCGGTTATTCGTTGTTGCACAGATTGTTCGCTCATTTTAACTAAGGCTATCTGAGGCCGTGAAGCGAGCAATTTTTTCTGAGTTGCCATGGCAACCCCCACAGGCAAAATCGTTGGTGATTGGGCGAAACCTTCAGTTCTCTGGTCAACCCACAGCTTGGGGGCGTGTTCTATTCTACACATAATCGTACTATTAGGGAAATTTAGCAAGCACCAATGCTCCTATTTTTGGCTTTGATGCGTTAAGTATCGTTGGCCGCCTGACCACCTGCTTAACGAAATTAACACTAAGGTAGCGGGATCTTCACGCTATTATGCCGATTTAGCCACCATGCCAGCCCCGCGATTCGATACCATTTAATTAGTGCATGTTGACTACAACCACCTAGCCAGCAAGCATCTGCGGCAGACATTCCTACAATCCATGCTCAAGGAGTACGTCGTATGGATGCATTGATTCTTGCTCGTTGGCAATTTGCCGTCACAACGGTTTATCACTTTTTGTTTGTGCCGCTAACAATCGGGCTTTCATTCTTTGTGGCTTTGCTGCAAACCATCTACTATCGCACTGGCGATATCACCTATAAACGTATGACCAAATTTTGGGGCCATCTGTTTTTGATCAATTTTGCGATTGGTGTGGCCACCGGGATTGTCCAAGAGTTTCAGTTTGGCATGAATTGGTCGGAATACTCGCGTTTTGTCGGCGATATTTTCGGCGCTCCATTGGCCATCGAAGCCTTGATGGCCTTCTTTATTGAATCGACCTTCTTAGGAATTTGGATCTTTGGCTGGGATCGCATACCCAAGCTCGCTCACTTGGCTTCGATTTGGCTGGTGGCGATTGCCACGATGCTCTCCAGTTTGTGGATTTTGATCGCCAATTCGTTTATGCACCAGCCAGTTGGCTATGTGTTACGCAATGGTCGCGCCGAAATGGCTGATTTTTGGGCTTTGCTGACCAACGGCCATGTGTGGGTGCAATGGCCGCATACCGTTACCGCCGCCATGGTTACGGCAGCATTTTTCGTTTTGGGCATTAGCGCATGGCAATTGCGCAAACAGCCCAAGCCTGCCGATCGCCTGATTTTTCAGCGCTCGTTCAAATTGGCCTTGGGCTATGCCTTGGTTTCAACAATTTTGGTGATGGTGGTTGGGCATAATCAAGCTCAATATATGATCAAAGTGCAGCCAATGAAAATGGCCGCCGCCGAAGCGCTCTGGGAAACCGCTGATCCCGCGCCAATGTCGTTGTTTACGGTGGCCGATGTGCCCGAACAACGCGATCGTTTCGTGGTCAAAGTGCCAGGCTTGCTGAGCTTTTTGGCCTACAACCGCTTTGATGGCGAAGTCAAAGGCATCAAAGATCTCCAAGCTGAATTTGAGCAAACCTACGGCCCTGGCAATTACACCCCCGATGTCTTTATGACCTATTGGATGTTTCGGACTATGGTTGGCTCAGGCATGGCTATGTTTGGGTTGGCGATCATTGGCCTCTTTTTCAGCTTACGCAAGCGCTTGAACTTCCCAAATTGGTATTTATGGCTGATGACCTTGGCGCTTAGTTTGCCCTATATCGCCAACGCCAGCGGCTGGATCTTTACCGAAATGGGCCGCCAACCATGGATCGTCTATGGCTTGTTGCGCACCAGCGATGGAGTTTCGACGGCGGTTTCTGGCGGCAGCGTGCTGACCTCGTTAATCGGGTTTAGTCTGATTTATCTGGTCTTGATTGGCGTGATGGTCTTTTTGATCGTGCGCGAAGCCAATCATATTCCCGATGCTAGCCCTGCGACGGTCGAAGCTGATTTAGTGCTCTAAGCTGAAAGGATGGTCTGCCATGGATCTGAATAGTATCTGGTTTGTGCTGGTAGCGGTGCTGTTTATTGGCTTTTTCATCCTTGAAGGCTTCGATTATGGCGTGGGCATGCTCTTGCCATGGCTTGGCCGCGACGATCAAGAGCGTCGCGTGGTTATCAATACAATTGGGCCATTTTGGGATGGTAACGAGGTTTGGGTGCTGACCGCAGGTGGGGCGATTTTCGCGGCCTTTCCTGAATGGTACGCGACCTTGTTTAGCGGTTTCTATTTGGCCTTGTTTTTAATGCTCTGTGCCTTGATTGTGCGGGCGGTAGCGTTTGAATATCGCAGTAAAGTCGCCGACCCACGTTGGCGCACAACTTGGGATTGGGTGATTTTCTTCGGCAGCGCCGTGCCCGCCTTGCTTTGGGGCGTGGCCTTGGGCAATTTGTTGCGCGGCGTGCCAATTGATGCCGATAAGCAATTTGTGGGCAATTTCTTTGATTTGCTGAATCCATATGCCTTGCTGGTGGGCTTGACCACGCTGAGCATGTTTTTGCTGCACGGAGCCTTATTTCTCAATTTGAAAACCACAGACGAGCTGCGCGAGCGTTCGTTGAAATTAGCCCAGCGCATCGGGCCTGTGGCCACAGTGTTGATTTTGGCATTTATTGTGGCAACCTACACCGCAACCGACACATTTAGTCGGCTGGGCGTAAATCCAGGGATTATTCCAGTGTCGGCGTTGTTGACCTTGTTGGGTGCTGGTTGGTTTGTGCATACCAAGCAAACAGGTTGGGCTTTTATCATGACCTGTTTAACAATTGGGCTTTCAGTGATCACGATCTTTATGGCGTTGTTCCCACGGGTGATGATTTCGAGCCTCGACCCGAATTGGAGCCTAACGATCTACAATGCCTCATCAAGCCCTTACACGCTCAAAATTATGAGTTTTGTCGCCTTGATTTTTGTGCCGATTGTCTTGGGCTATCAGGCTTGGACCTATTGGGTTTTCCGGCAACGAGTCAGCACAAAATCGAAATTGACCTATTGAACTAAGGGGTCAGGGTTCAGGCTTCAGGGGCCAGTTAAGTTTTGATCCACGAAGAACACGAAGGGCTTGAAACTGTGAAGATACGAAGTGTATGTTTAGCCACAGATTGGCACAGATTTACACTGATGTTCATCCTTCATCCTTATCAAGCCTCTGCGTTAAAGCCCGATTCCCAACCCTATGTTTTTTGCTCTATGTTCTATAAAGGCAAACCATGGCAACAGTTGAGGCCCAATTTAAACCGAATCTTCAGCCGAGCAAAGTTTGGTTGTGGCTGAGCATTGGCTTGCACAGCTTGGTTGGCTTGGCCACAGTCGCTATTGCCATCGGCTTAACTAGCATTATTGCAGGCGTTTTTCGCGATGGCTTGGGTTTGGCTGAGCTGTGGCCATGGTTTGGGGCGATGAGCTTGGTTGTTCTGCTGCGTTTTGGCTTGCAATGGTTGGCCGAATCGGCGGCTCAACGCTTTGCCCAAAACGTCAAGCAACAACTCCGCCAACGCCTCGTTGGGCAGATGCTGGCGCTTGGTCCAGCTCAAGGCCAACAATCTGCTAGCGAACGAGTGCAAATTCTAGGCGAAACGGTCGAATTGCTCGATGATTATTTGGCGGGCTACTTGCCTCAACGCATGCTGGCGGCAATTGTGCCATTGTTGATGATCGCTTGGGTTTGGCCCTATGATCGTTTATCGGCGATCGTGCTGGCTTTGACTGTGCCAGTTAGTGTCGTGATGTTGGTGCTGGTCGGCTTGCATACCCGTGATCTGAGCCAACAGCGTTGGGTGCAATTGCGTCGCCTGAATGCCCGCGTGTTGGACTTGCTGCAAGGCTTGACCACGCTCAAAGTGTTTGGCCGCAGTCGTGCCCAAATTCAACAGATTGACCAACTTAGCCGCAAGTTTACCGACGCAACCTTAGCAGTTTTGCAAATTGCCTTCGTTTCGGCTTTGGTGCTGGAATTAACCGCCAGCCTCAGTACGGCGGTGGTTGCGGTCGAAATTGGCTTGCGCTTGCTGAATGGCAGTTTGCAGTTTTACGATGCCCTGTTGGTGCTGGTTTTGGCTCCCGAAGTGTATGCACCAATTCGGGCCTTGGGTGCGCAACATCACGCTGGCATGCAAGGGCTTGAGGCTGCCGAGCAGATTAATCATTTTTTGGCTCAGCCACGAGCAGCTGTTGCAACTATGGGCAAGATTCAGCCAGTGCTGGGCGATCTGAGCGTACACAATTTAGCAATTTGCTACGCCGAGGATGGGCCAAACGTGCTGCAACAAGGCGATTGGCACTTTCCCCACGGCCAGCATAGCGTTATTCAAGCGCCTAGTGGTGCAGGTAAAACCAGCCTCGTATTAGCAATATTGCGCTTAATTCAGCCAACTGCTGGCGAGATCAAGCTGGGAGCTACGCCGATCGATCAGTTTGATCTTACCCAATGGCGTAGCATGATCGCCTATATTCCGCAGCACCCCTATCTTTTTAATGGCACGATTGCTCAAAATATTGCTTTAACTAAGCCCGCTGCTAGCCTTGCGGCGATTCAGCAGGCGGCAGGTTGGGCTTGTGCTGATGAATTTATTGAGCAATTGCCAGCGGGGTATGCCACATTGGTAGCCGAAGGTGGAGCCAATTTAAGTGGTGGTCAGCGCCAGCGGATCGCGATTGCCCGCGCCATGCTCAAAGATTGCCCAATTATTCTGGCCGACGAACCGTTTGCCCATCTCGATCGAGCAACTGCCCAGCAAATTCGGCGCAATTTGGCCGAGCTATGGCATGGACGCACAATCATCGAATTTTCGCATGAGGTTGACCAAGAAATGCAAGCTTAACGCAGAGGCGCAGAGGAGAAGATGGCTTTGGGCTATTGGCTATCGGATATCGGTTGGAATCTCACAAGCCAATAGCCTGATCCTTCGTGCGCTTCGCGGTTTCAGCCATTCTCGCATCGTGTAGATCATAAAGGATTAACCGCTTGAAGCGTTTATTACAATTATTCTATGCCGAACGTTGGCAGGTGTTCTTTGTGATTGGGCTGGGTTTTGCCACGGTTGGCAGTAGCGTTGGCTTAATTGCGACCTCGGCCTATTTGATTGCCAAAGCCGCCCTAATGCCCTCGATTGCTGAGTTGCAGGTGGCGATTTTGGGCGTGCGCTTCTTTGGGATTGCCCGTGGCGTGTTGCGTTATGCTGAGCGTTATCTTTCGCATCGTTTGACCTTTCGGATTTTGGCTCAATTGCGTTCATGGCTATATGCAGCCTTGGAGCCGCTCGCTCCCGCCCGTTTGTTGCACTACAGCCGTGGCGATTTGCTGACGCGCACGATTAGCCATATCGATAGCTTGCAACATTTGTATGTGCGGGCGATTGCTCCGCCATGGGTGGCGTTATTGGTCGCCTTGGCAACCAGCCTCTTGATCGGCTCGTTTGTTTGGCAATTGGGCTTGGTGTTGTTGCTCTGCCATGGCTTGATTGGGATGAGCGTGCCAGCCTTGAGCCTGTGGCAAAGCCGCCAACCTGGAGCCAAGGTTAATCAACAAAAACAGGCTTTGAATCAGGCAGTCGTTGAAGCGGTTGCGGGTAGTGCTGATATTATAGCGGCCAATGCTGAGCCATTGGTGCAGCAGCAGCTCGCTCAATTAAGCCAGCAACTCGCGACCAGCCAACGTCGTTTGGCCAATGCACGGATTACCAGCACCAGCTTGTTGAATGCTTTGGTGTTGTTGAGCACGTTGTTGCTGTTGGCGCTGGGCAGTTGGTTTGTTGATCAAGGCCAGCTTGATCCGCTTTATTTGGGCGTAATTGGACTAAGCACGTTGGCCAGTTTTGAGGCGTTGGGTAGCCTGATTCAAGCAGCACATATTTGGCAAAGTAGCCAACAAGCGGCGAAGGCCATGTTTGAGTTGGTCGATGCCCCGCCAGCGGTCAGCGATCCTGCTGAGCCAAGCAGCTTACCAACTTCAAGCCATATTCGGTTTGAGCATGTGGATTTTGGCTATGTAGAAAACCAGCTTGTGCTGCGCGATTTAAGCTTTGCGCTGGCTCCAGGCGAAATTGTCGCCTTGCAAGCGCCGAGTGGAGCGGGAAAAACCACCGTTGCTCAATTGTTGCTGCGCTTTTGGGATGTTCAAGCAGGCGCGATTTATCTGGGCGATTGTGATATTCGCCAGTTGCGTTTGGCCGATCTATATCAGCAAATTGGCTATGTTTCGCAGCATACCGAGCTGTTTAACGGCAGTTTGCGCGATAATTTACGCCTTGCTAATCCCGCTGCCAGCGAAGCTGATCTAGTACAAGCTTTAGAAGTCGCCCAACTCAGTGATTTACTGGCCAAACTTCCGGCTGGCTTAGAGACATGGATTGGCGAGCAAGGAGCCAAATTAAGTGGCGGCGAACGCCAGCGCTTGGCTTTGGCGCGGGTGCTGCTTAAACCAGCCCCAATCTTAATTCTCGATGAGCCAACCGCCCAACTTGATTATGCCAACGAAGCTGCTTGGTTAGCCGCGCTCAAGCCTCTGCTGGTGGATAAAACTGTGTTGTTGATTAGCCATCGTACCGCCGTGCAAGCCTTGGCTGATCGAGTCGTTCGCTTAACATAAAAAAGAGCGGTTGGATAAGATTAATCTGTATCCAACCGCCTGATCAATTTTAATTGCTACACCGCCACATCGCGGCGCTCGAATAATTTAACCGCAGCAAATCCACACAGCACGATCACACCGCCCAAGACCAAAATTGGCAAATAATGGAAGCCGTGTTTCAATGGTTGGTTGTAATCGGCGTAATAGAATGGCGAGAGTTTTTGAAATGGCTCAAGCCAATCGATCACGCTGGCTAGCGAATTGGCAAAGTAGCCAATCACCGCCAAGATCGTTGCGACAGCCATGCTCATGGCGCGTTTGCCTGTGGCCGCCCCAATTAATAAGGCGATTGACCCAAAACACAGCGCCATCAAACTCATGTTAAATGATGCAGCACCTAGCTCGGCAACGCCAATCTCCATATCCAGCAAAACTGCGCCAATCCACAAGCTGAGCCATGTAATCAAGCCCATAGCAATCGTAAGCACGCTCAGCGCGGCAAAGCTTTGCCAAACAATCGTTGAACGCCGTATTGGGTGGGCCAGAATTAAATCAAGCGTGCGAGCTTCTTCCTCGCCAGCAATCGCCCGTGAGCCAAGCCCAATCGTAAAAATCATAACGATCAGCGGCAGCATAAAGCCGAATAAACGCCCTTGAATATAGCCAGCTGGCGTGATCAAATTGGCGACATCGGTTACGCCGAAGGCTGCCAACATTTCTTTGGGCATGGCTTCCATGGCTTTGGTAAGCTGTTCGCTGGTGGCGGGGTTACGCATCGCTGGATAAAACCCCATCAGCATCGCGATCAGTAGAATAATTCCTAGCCCCCACCACAAAAGCGAGCGGCGGCGTTCGTAAATGGTTTTGGTAAAAATATTACGCAACATCGCTGACTTCTCCTTTGTAGTAGGCCAAGAAAATATCTTCCAAATCAGTGGCTTGGCTGACCAAATCGTGTAATTCAAATTGGGCCGCAGTTTTGATCAACTGGTCAATCGAGCCAGTCACAGCACAATGCACATGGTTGCCAAGCACTTGCAAGCCATCAATATTAGGAATATGGGCAAATGCACTTGGCTCAACTGGCTGGGCAAAATAGAGATCGATGGTGCGCCGCGCCCGCTCTTTGAGCGCCTTAACTGTATCAATTGCCAACAACTTGCCGGCCCGAATAATCCCCACCCGATCGCAAATATGGTCAACTTCCGACATCACGTGCGACGAGAGGAAAACCGTGCGGCCAGTCGCTTTGGCTTCGAGCACCAGTTGGTAAAAGGTTTGCTGCACCAATGGATCAAGCCCGCTAGTCGGTTCATCGAGAATTAAAAGCTCAGGTTTGCCCATAAATGCCTGCACAAGCCCGACTTTTTGCTTGTTGCCCTTGGAGAGCGTGCGAATTGGTCGCTTTAAATCAAGCTCTAAACGCTCAGCCAATTGCTTAATTTCTTGCTGGCTCACATTGCCGCGTAGCTGGCCAAAATAATGCAACATCTCCATACCAGTCATTTTTTCATACATCACCAATTCGCCAGGTAAATAACTAATTTTCTGGTGAATTGCCACCGAATCGCGCTGCGAATCAAGACCAAAAATCTGGGCTGTGCCGCTGGTTGGCCGAATAAAATCTAAAATAGTGCGAATTGTCGTCGTTTTGCCAGCGCCGTTTGGGCCTAAATACCCGAAAACTTCACCTTGCTGCACTTGTAAATTTAAACTATCAATTCCACGATTTTTGCCATAGGTTTTCGTCAGATTCGTGGTTTGAACAACCGTGGTCATGGTCATTCCTTTCGTTCGCTGCGCCATTTTTCAATGAGCAACGGTAATTCACGCTCAAAAAATGTATATAAATCACGCATTTCGCGCAGCCGTGCGCCTTCTTCGCCTTCAGGATTGGTCAATAGATCCAAGCCTTGGGTAGCTAATTCGCGAAAAGCGCCGACCGCTTGAAATTGTTGAGCCAGCAAATCGGCCCATGTCCCTTTGCGAATCTCAAAATAATCGCGACGGTCGCCCGGCACGGCAGTTTTGTTGATCAAGCCAATTTGCAACAACCAGCGCGTCATTGTGCTGATCGAGCCTTTGCTAGCGCTCAACACCTGCCCAAGCTCCGCCGCGTTTTGCTGCGGTGGATCGCAAATCAACAACCAGCCCATAATTCGACCAGCCATACGCGGTATTCCCCCAGCTTTTTCGTAAAAAACGGCAATCCGCTCGGCATAGGCTAAACGTGCTTGTAGATTATCTATGGCCATAGTTCATCCTGTTCAGTACTGATTGAACAAGAGTAGCACGTTTAACATGTTCAGTCAAGACTGAACTTTATGAATTTGATACGTGGTCTAAAAGAAAAGGTTGCGAAATACTTGACGAGTTGTATTCGATTTGATAATTTAGCAATTGTGCAATCGTTCATTTGAGGTTTAGCGCATGGTTGAACATGAAGATGGAATTAACCCGGCGATGGTTGAGCGTGGGCGGCAAATGCTCCACGACGACGAAAGCTATTTTTTAATGGCCGAAACCTTTCGAGCCTTAGCCGATTCGACGCGGGTCAAAATTGTTGGTTGTTTGCTTGAGCAAGAGCTTTGCACCGCTGATCTGGCGGCAATTTTGAATTATTCCGAGTCGGCGGTTTCGCAGCATTTACGGGTGCTACGCCAGTTGCGCTTGGTCAAACAACGCCGCGAAGGCAAATTAGTGTTTTATAGCCTTGATGATGACCATGTGCGAGTGCTCGTGCTAGTTTGTCTGAATCATATTCGCCATGGCTCTACGCCTGATCCATCGGTTGCGCCAATTTTAGCTGTGTTGGAGGAAGAACGATGAGCGGACATCACGACCACGGACATCATCACCATCATAGCGTGCCTGCCGATGCCGGTGGCCGCTTAATTTGGGCCTTGGCAATCACGTTTGGCTTTGTGGGAGTCGAAATTGTTGCTGGTTTGTGGGCCAATAGTTTGGCCTTGCTCACCGATGCTGCCCATAATGCTAGCGATGTGTTGGCGCTGTTGGTGAGTTGGATTGCCCTCTGGCTAACGCGCCGCCCAGCCCATGCCCGCAAAACCTTTGGCTACCACCGCGCTGGTATTTTGGCGGCCTTTGTTAATTCGCTGACCTTAGTTGGCATCGCTTTAGGCATCGGTTGGGAAGCGATTGAGCGCTTGCGCAGCCCCTTGGAAGTTGATGCTCCCGTAATGATTGGGGTTTCGTTGTTGGCGGTCTTGGTGAATGCTGGCACGGCGTGGTTGGTGTATCGTGGCAGCGAAAACGATCTGAATCTGCGCAGCGCTTTTGTGCATTTGATGGGTGATGTGCTTTCGACCATTGGCGCAACGATTGCCGGGGTTATAATCTTCTTCACCAATTGGCGCTGGCTTGATCCCGTTGTTTCAGTATTAATTGCTGGCTTTATCATCTGGCATGCTTGGCAAATTCTGCGCGATTCGATCGATGTGTTGTTGGAAGCTACGCCACGCGATATTGATGTTGAAAAAGTGGTCAGCGATTTACAAACCATTCCAGGCGTGCAAGCGATTCACGATTTGCATATTTGGAGCATCACCGCCAGCATGCGAGCACTCTCAGCCCACGTTGTAACCGATCAACAAGGCCCACAGCGTAGCCCTCAATTGATTAGCACCATCAACGAAGTGCTTTGCCATCGCTACAATATTGGCCATGCCACCTTGCAACTTGAATGCTCATGTAACACGCCGCAACTCTATTGCACCCTGACTGAGCAACACCAACATTGAGAAAGGATGAGGGATGAAGGATGAAGGATGAAATTTAACCACGAAGGACACGAAGGGCACTAAGTTTAGATTTATCATGCTAAGACATTTGTTGGCAATTCAAACAATGGATCAACTCAGGCTTAGCGTTCTTCGTGTTCTTCGCGGTTCCGAATTCCGAGCGTCGATCATCACTCCTATGTTCTATGTTCTTTGCTCTATGCTCTGGCATCCCCAAAATATCAAGTTTGCGGTACAATAAACTATCGTGTCCTTCACTTATGTCTTGTTGAGCTATGCTAAATTTAACTTATGATGTGGTCGTCGTTGGCGGCGGGCATGCGGGCTGTGAAGCGGCTTTGGCGGCTGCTCGTATGGGTTCGCAAACCCTTTTGCTAACGATCGATCTTGATAAATTGGCGCACATGTCGTGCAATCCATCAATTGGCGGCCCAGCCAAAGGCAACCTTGTGCGCGAAATCGACGCACTCGGCGGCGCGATGGGGGTCATCACCGACCGCACTCTAATCCAGATTCGGCTGTTGAATGAAACCAAAGGCCCAGCCGTGCAAGCCTTACGCGCTCAAAGCGATAAGCGTTTGTATGCCAAGGCCATGAAAGAGTTTCTTGAAGCTCAGCCAAATTTAGCGCTCAAACAGGCCATGGTTGAGCGCATTATTCCCTTGGCTGACCAAGCCGATGGGGCGCGTTTTGCCGTCGAAACCCAAACGGGCTGGCAATATCGGGCCAAAGCCTTGGTTTTGACCACGGGCACATTTTTACGTGGCCGCGCGATCACTGGCGAATCGATCATCCCTGCTGGGCGGATGGGCGAGCAACCAGCAATCAATCTTTCGAGCGATCTGAGCCAGTTGGGCTTTCCACTGGTGCGCTTGAAAACTGGTACGCCACCACGGATCGATGCCCGCACTGTCGATTTTAGTGGGCTAGAAATTCAGCCAGGTTCCAGCACACCACTGTATTTTGGCTTTAATTATGATGGTCAGCGGCCTGAATCGTTGGTGCATGGCCCGCCCAACCCAATTTACCCTGAGCCAATGCTTGATGGCTGGCAACCACAATTGCCCTGCTATCATATTTACACTACGCCCGAGTTTCATCAGCATATTCGCGATAACTTGCATCGTGCCCCGATGTTTAGCGGGGTGATCGAGGGGGTTGGGCCGCGCTACTGCCCATCGATCGAAGATAAAATTGTGCGCTTTGCCGATAAAGAATCGCATGGGTTTTTCCTTGAGCCAGAAGGCTGGGAAACTCTCGAAATCTATGTCCAGGGCTGCAATACCTCGCTGCCTGAAGATGTGCAATGGGCTATGTTGCGCTCGATTCCGGCGTTGCGCAAGGTCGAAATTATGCGGGTTGGCTATGCAATTGAGTATGATGCCGTCGCAACTGGCGAAATTACCGCCTCGCTGGAAGCCAAGCGTCTACCAAATCTCTTCTTTGCTGGCCAAATTAATGGCACAACTGGCTATGAAGAGGCTGGCGCTCAAGGCTTGATGGCGGGGATTAATGCAGCCTTGAAGGTCGCCGAGCGTGCGCCATTTATTTTGCGCCGCGACCAAGCCTATATTGGCGTGATGATCGACGATTTGGTGACCAAGGAAATTCGCGAACCATACCGAATGTTTACCTCGCGGGCTGAGCATCGGCTGTTGTTGCGTGGCGATAATGCCGATCTGCGGCTTACCCCGTTGGCGGCTGAACTTGGTTTGGTCAGTGCTGAACGGGCTGAGCACGTTGAGCGCAAACAATGGGCAATTGATCAAACAACCCAGCAACTGCGTGGTTTGCGCTATACGCCTAGCTCTGAAACCAATGGCCGCCTGCAAAATGCTGGCATCGAGCCATTGTTGCAACCTGCTTCAGGCGAAGATATTCTGCGGCGGGTCGGGGTCAAATATGCCCAATTGGCCGAAGTCCAGCCTGATCTGCCAGCAGTTGAGGCCGATGTAGCCGAGCAAGTTGAGCTAAGCGCCAAATATGCGGTTTATATTGCCAAAGAGCAAGCCTCGGTTGAGCGAGTGCGCAAAATGGAAGATCGGCGCTTACCTGCCGATTTGAATATCGAGGCGATTCCTAGCTTGCGGATCGAAGCGCGACAAGTGCTCAAACGCTTCCGCCCAGCAACCTTGGGCCAGGCATCACGCTTGGCAGGCATCAACCCTGCCGATATTGCCCACCTGCTGATTCACCTCGAACGCCGCGAACGCGCAACCGTCGAGTAGAGTTTTTAACCGTGAAGGACGCGAAGATCGCTAAGTTGGGTTAAGTGGTTCTTTGTCATTTTTATAAATTTCAAGCTTCCACTTAACTCAACATTCGTGCTCTTCGTGTCCTTCGCGGTTTAATTTAATGAAAACTTCGCGATCTTCGTGGATCAATTAATCAACGAGTTTTGGCCGGAATTTATAGCCATAGACCAACAAATCATCGTCGCCGACCTTACCCCAACTGCGGGTCACGGCTTCCATCGCCATGCCAATCTGTAACTCGCTTGGCTCACAATCGGTTAATTGAGCAGTGAGCATACAACCATCAGCCAGCTTGATCATGCCGACAAGTACGATTGGCTCGTGGTCGAATTCGCTACGATTGCTGCGCTGCGCCGTCCACGAATAGAGTTCGCCAGTGCTGGCTAATTGATAAGGCTGCCAAGCGTCGCTGGCCTCGCCCAATTTGGCTGGCTGAGCCGGAAAACGCACCCGACCATCGCTATGGCGCTGGCCTTCGAGACGGTAGCGTTGGCCTTTGAGTCGCCATTGTTTTGGTAAATTCATCTAGACCTCCGCTACTTGCAAAATATGAGTCACGGCAGTTGCCCCAACGCCACCCAAGCATTGGGCCAGCGCAGTTTTGGCATTGGCAATTTGGTTGGCTCCGGCTTGGCCGCGCAATTGGGCCACTAACTCAACTACTTGATAGACTCCGGTCGCGCCACCAACATCACCACGAGCTTTGTAACCGCCAGCAGTTGCCAAAGGCAATGCCCCATCCTTGGCAATTACACCTTCGGCGGCCAGTTGCGTAGCTTGGCCACGTTCAGCATAACCAAGTGCCTCTAAGCTCAGAGCAGCGGCAATTCCATGCGGGTCGCTTAATTCGATAATATTGATGGCATCGCGTTTGAGTTTAGCTTGTTGCAAAGCGTTGTTACCACTGGCTGCTGCCGCTTCAAGCCACAACAAATCAGACCGTTGCGCCAAGGCAACGTTGCTGCTGCTGGTTGCGCTGCCCACAATTGCGATTGGCTGCGCTACTTCGCGGGCATAGCGTTGGCTAACCAACACCACTGCTGCTGCACCATCGGCCACGGTTGAGCAATCGAGCATATTCAATGGCTCGGCAATTTGGCCTGCATTGGCCCATTTCTGGGCATTGATTGCAAAGCGATACAGCGCATGGCGATTGCCCGCCCCATTAGTATGAGCATTAACCGCAAATGGCGCGAAGGCGGTGGCTGGCAATTGATATTCATGCAAATAACGTTGCATCAACAGTGCCCAAGCCCCAGTTAATGTCAGCCCAAGTGCCCGTTCAAGTTCGCCATCCAAGCCCAAGGCCAAGGCAGCTTGCAAGGCGGCATCGAGTTTGTCGGTGGCTTTTTCGACACCTAGCACGACCACGACATCGGCTTGGCCGCTGGCAATTGCCAAATAACCTTGGCGCAACGCCAATGCGCCGCTAGCGCCAGCCGCTTCAACCCGCACAGCCTCACAGTTCAAGCCAGCCGCACCAGCGATATACGCGCCTAGTTGGCTTTGCTCGCTCAGCGTATCGCCTAGCGCATTGCCAACATACAAAGCCTGAATTAAATTTGGGTCAAGCGTCCCAACCGCGCCGTGCAGCGCCTCTAACGCCAAATCCAGTAATGAACGATCATAATGTTCGCGAACGGCGGTGCAAGCTGTGCCTGCAATAAAAACCTGTTGCATGCTCCTACCCCTTTACTCAACAATTTTGCCGCGCCACTTGGCATAGGTGGCATAATCGATTAATTGCCGACGTTTGAGATAGGCGCTGGTGGGTGGTGCTAAATGACGAGCCGTTGCCAAAGCCTCAGTTACCACCAACGAATAGGCATCGCTGCCAGCCCCACTGCCATAGGAAGCCAGCAAAATGCGGTCGCCAGCTTGAGCCACATCGAGCACAGCACATAAACCAATCATCGAGGCTGCCGAATAGCTGTTGCCAATTTCGCCCGCCAACAAGCCCGCTTGGCATTGTTCTGGAGCAAAACCCACCTGTTTCGCGACAGTTTGCGGGAATTTAACATTCGGTTGGTGAAACACAGCATATTGATAATCGGCAGCAGTGCGGCCTAATTCGGCCAACAATTGCTTGGCCGCAGTGCTGACATGGTGAAAATAGGCTGGCTCGCCGGTAAAGCGATTGCCATGCATCGGATAAGGCCGATCGGCGCGGCGAAAGAAATCAGGGGTATCAGAAACATACGAAAGGGTGGCTTCAATGGTGGCGATCGCTTGTTGAGCTGGCCCGACGATCAACGCTCCAGCAGCGGCAGCAGCGGTATATTCCAAGGCATCACCTGGCCGACCTTGGGCCGTATCAGCGCCAATTGCCAGCACATAATCGGCCATGCCACTGCCAACCAAGCCCATGCCTGCGCTCAAGGCTTCGGTGCCAGCTTTACAGGCAAATTCCCAATCGGCGGCGCTGATCCAGCGCGATGTGCCTAGGGCTTCAGCGACCAATGTGCCGCTGGGTTTGACGCTATAGGGGTGGCTTTCGCTGCCAACCCACACAGCGGCTAATTGCTGTGGGTCGATTTGGGCGCGATTGAGCGCATTCCGACCTGCTTCAATCGCCATGGTAATAGTATCTTCATCGGGGCCAGGCACACTTTTTGATGTAATTGGCAATGCTCCTTCGCCAGCGGCCCATACTCGAGCAATCTCTTGGGCTGCAATTCGATAGCGCGGAACATATGCTCCATACCCAACGATCCCAACTGGACGTTCAGGTTGACGCATGAGTTTGTCCTTTCAACAATGGTTGGTGGTGCTTCGTTGCAACCGCTGGCCGCATTGCCAACTCAATTTCTGCTAGCACTCTAGCACGCCAAAGCTGCCAAAACCTGTCAAGCCAGCCGTAAAAGCTTGATGAAAACTCTCAACTTGGGCTAAGCTGTGGTATGCTGATGGATATTTGGGCAATTTTAATGATTGATTACGGCTGGCAAGTCAATTTGGTTTGCTGCGCTAAACCATAGGTCGCAATTGCCCTATCAGTGCGAGATGTTGTATGTATTACGAATATCAGCATGAGCAAAATTTGGTTGTGAGCACCGCCGAGATGGAGCTTGGGTTTTCCACCTCAACGGGCATGCTCACCTTGCTGCGTCGCCCCAACCAAGCCAACATTTTGAATATCGGCAGCATTGGTATGTCGGTCGATGTGCAATTAGCCGATGGTTGGGTCAGCGAAACTCATTTTCCCCGCTATTTAAGCCATCATGGCCGCGAAGTTGACGGCGTAACTGAATTAACGATCAATATTGGCTTGGGCTTTTTGCGCATCAGCGATAGCTTGCAAATTACTGGAACCTTGATTCGGCGCTCGGTCGCTGTGACCAACAGCGGTGGCAACGAGGCGCGGGTGCATTGGGTACGGCTGAGTTGGCCCTATGCGCGAGTTGGCAGTTATAGCGAAGCTCGGTTTGAAGCGCCTAGCAATAGTTTTCGGCCACGGCTCGATATTGCCGCAGTTTCAAAATTGCGGCGTGGCGCATTACCGACTCAGGCAATTGCCCCCGCCATTCGCCGCGGACGCTTATTTGAAAATGCACCAGATCGCGGACCTGGGTTATTGGCCTTGCACAGCACCAGCGAGAGCGATAATTTGCTCTGTTGGTATTGGAGCAAAAGCCAATCGGCTTGGCCCGATATTGATGGCAACGATTTGGCATTAACAGTCGGCCACGAGCTTGAAATTGCTGGCTGGCTCGCGCCCGATGCCACGCTGAGCGGCGGCACGCAATATTGCATGTTGGTGCATGGCAATTGGTACGATGCGATGCATGCCTTTCATAACACTTGGCCTGTGCTGGGCGTGCAAACCTTGCCCGATGTGCCCGATTGGGTTTGTGCCGCCAACATCTATGAAACCCACGTTGGTTTATGGGGTGGTTTTGCCAAATTCAGCCAAGAGCTAGCCCGTTTGCGCGATTTGGGCTTCGATACGATTAATCTCATGCCAATTTGGCGCTATAACAATCTTTCGGGCCAGCCGTGGGATATGAACTGGCAGGCTTCTGGCTCGCCATACGCGATCGAAGATTTTGAGCAGCTTGAGCCAAGTTTGGGCACTGCTGAAGAATTTAAGGCCTTAGTTGAGCAAGCGCACGCTTTGGGCATGCGAATTTTATGCGATCTGGTGGTGCAAGGTTGTTCGCGCACTGCCCGCTATGTGCAAGAGCGGCCAGGCTGGTTTTGTCGCGATGAGCGCGGTCGCTTGGTTTCATCGCACGGCTGGAACGATACCTACAGTTTCGATTGGGCGAATCCTGAAGTTCAAGATTTCTATGTTGATTGGACAACTCGTTTTGCCCAAACCTATCAGATTGATGGTTGGCGAGTTGATGCGCCACATCGCAAGGAGCCGAATTGGGATCGGCGCTTGGAGCGCATGGCTGCTAGCACCTCATTTGGCGTATTGACGATTGTTGAGCGCATGCGCCAAGCCTTGCGCCAAATCAACCCGCAAGCAGCGTTATTATGCGAATTGTATGGCCCGTTGTTTCCAATTAATCACGATTTTGCCTACGATTATCTAGCGCATTTGATGTTTTTCCACGCTGGCTTGGGCGTGCTCTCACCCTACGAATTGGGCGAATGGCTCGAAGATCACTTTTTGGCCTTACCCAAGGGCTCGATTCGGGTTTGTTTTACCGAAACCCACGATACACGTGATGTCAACCCGATCGCCGATGCAGTACGTGGTTCGCGTTTGGCGCGGTTGCTATTGACTGGCATGGTTGGCTGCGGCTTTGTGCCAATGCTTTGGACGGGACAAGAAGTGGGACAAGAAGCCTGGCTCAAACAATTATTCAGCATTCGCGCCAACTACCCGATTTTGCGTCATGGCAAGCAACTGTTTAATGTAATGCCCTGCGATATGCCCTCGGTTTGGAGCGTGCTACGAGTTTGGCATGAAGAACGCTTGGCTGTGGTGCTGAATATGGGACCACATCGGCGCACTGCCACCCTGAGCATGCCCGTTGATCGCATGCACATGGCCGAAGGTGACTATCATTTGTTTGATTTAGTGCGCGGCCAAGCAGTCGAATATGCTGGGCGCAATACTTGGCGACGTGATGATTTGTTGAATTTGACCTTGATTCTAGAGCCATTCGATAGTTTGCTGCTGCATATTCGGGCTGGTGCGCCGCCCCAACCAGAGCCTGCTAAGGCTGAGCCAATTGCCGCCGCTGCACCAGCAATCACGAGCCGACGACGGAATCGATAACAAATGGAGATCGGTTGTCGGGGATCGGGGATCAGGTTTTAACCCAGAGGCGCAGAGAATGGCTATGGGCTGAAGGCAATAGGCTAGCGGAATATTTGATGAAATTTCAACCAATCCCCGAGAGCCAAAAGCCTGTAGCCAATTTCCCTTCGTGCCCTTCGTGTCCTTCGTGGATTAAAATTAACTAACTGCTGATTCCTAACAACCACCCTCATTTTTTATGTTCTAGGCGCTTTGCTCTATGCTGGCTTTTATGCTATACTGCGGCGGCCTTTCTGCTCCGTAGCCTTGTGGCGACCAAACCCATGGCAAAACGGGGCAAACCCGAAGGAAGGAGTCTTCGAGTGGTTCGATTGCGAATCCTCCTCGCGCCATATTGGTGCTGGTTGCCAACGCAACCCCTTGACTCCATGCATATAACTCAATTGGATATTGGCGGCCCCGTGCCATGAAACGGTGGCAATTTAATGTTTCATGTAGGTGAAAACATCGTGCGTGCATACGAAATGATGACCGTCCTGCGCCCTGATTTGGGTGGCGAGGAAGAACTCAACACGACCATCGAGACCATCCAAGGCTATATCAAAGCTCAAGGCGGCGAAGTAGCTAGCACCGAACAAGGCGCTCCTTGGGGCCGCCGCAAATTGGCCTATCCTATCGACGACTACACTGAAGGTTTCTACTTCTTGACTCACTTCAGCTTGAACGCTGATCGCGTGACTGAAGTCGAACGCCACTTGAAGTTGGCTCCACAAATCCTGCGCTATTTGTTGATCCGCGACGAAACCAAGCGCTAAAACCAACGGGGAGGAAACCGTGGCGAAAGATTTAAATAAAGTGATGATTATTGGTCGCTTGGGCAAAGATCCTGAAATGCGTTTTACGCCCCAAGGAACTCCTGTGACCAACTTCACTGTCGCCGCTGGTCGTCAGTGGAAAGACCCCAATGGCGAGACCCGCGATGAAACCGAGTGGTTTTCGGTCGTGGTCTGGAACAAATTGGCCGAGATCTGTAATCAGTATCTGACCAAAGGCAGCCGCGTGTATATCGAGGGTCGGCTGCAAACCCGCTCGTGGGATGACGATAGCGGCCAAAAGCGCTTTCGTACCGAAGTGGTTGCCAGCGATATGATCATTCTTGATCGTACCGACCAACAGCAAGGCCAAGGCCAGTCGCGCAGCGGCGGCTACCAAGCTGGTGGCAATCAACGCCCACCCCGCGATAACTCCGCCAATGATTATAATCGTGGTGGCAGCTACGGCGGTGGTGGTGGTTTCAACGAGCCAGATATCGGCGATGACGATATCCCATTCTAAAACTGCTGAATTTGAATTACTAGAACATACAAGGAGCCGTTCGCATGTCAGATCAACGCCGTAAGTCGGCAGGTCGCCGCAAATACACACCCCGTCGCAAAGTGTGTGTCTTCACGGCTGAGGGGATTGTGCCCGATTACAAAGATATCAAGCGCTTGCAACGGATGGTCTCGGATCGCGGCAAGATTTTGCCCCGCCGCCGCACTGGCACATGTGCTAAATATCAACGTAAATTGAATGTTGCAATCAAACGCGCTCGTCACTTGGCGCTGTTGCCATTCGTTTCTGAAAATACCCGCGGTTAGTTCTGCGTTGTTGGTTTAATGAAGCACAGGCACAGTCGCGAACTTCGCGCTGTGCCTGCTTTACTTTAGTTTTCCCCAATGGAGTAGGCAAGGATTATGGCAAAACATACCGATAATGTGCAGCACCCGAAGCCCCTGAACAAACGGCAACGTGCTCGCTCGGATCAAGAACGCAAGCAAAGCACTCGTGTATTGCTGATCGCTGCTGCGGCGGTTGGCTTGGCGGTGCTCCTGATTGGGATTGGGTTGGTCATTCAGAAGGTGATTGTCCCTAATAAAACGATTGCGAATGTTGCAGGGGTTGAAGTTACCAACGCCGAATATCAACAATATCGCCAAATTATGCAAGCCCAACAAGCGATTAATTTGGCTCAACAAATTCAGCAATATGCCCAATATCAATTGCAAGGCACTGAGCAATTTGCTACCGATGTTACCAATTATATTGCAGGCTTGAAAGATCAGAATGCGCCGCTTGATTATGCTGTGCTTGATCAGCTGATCAATGATAAG
This sequence comes from Chloroflexota bacterium, assembly GCA_020161265.1. Classification (NCBI taxonomy): domain Bacteria; kingdom Bacillati; phylum Chloroflexota; species Chloroflexota bacterium. The sequence goes on from JAIUOC010000006.1 coordinate 156,599, forward strand.
GTGCTTGAAAACAATGCTGTCGCTGAAGGCATTACGGTCAGCGATGAAGAATTGCAACAAAGCTTGGCAACCAAGTTTGCTCCCGCCAACGAAGTGATGAACCCAGTTGCGCCAGTAACCTCAACCACTGGTTTAACTGATACTGCTTCGTTGACTCCGACCCCAACGTCAACCCCAACTCTCAGCGAAGCTAGCAATCGGGTTGATTCGGCAGTCACGACCTATTTTGGCACGTTGCGCGAATTTATCGAAGAAACTTCGACCTATGGCTTGGCAACCTTGCCATTTGATCGCGAAGCATTTAAGGCCTTTGTGTTGCACCAAGAACGCTTGCAATTGCTACGCAAAAAACTTGGCGAAAAGTTGGTTACCGAAGATCAAGCAACCAAGGAAATTTATGCCGATGCGCAGCAAATTTTCGTAACTGCGAATATTACCGACCCAACCAACCCCATGACTGTAACCCAATGGGCGCAAGCCAAAGCCAAAATCGATGATATTGCTGCCCAGTTGACCGATACGGCTAGCTTTACTGATGTGCAAGTGTTGAATACCAACGATAATGCAGTCGATAATCCAGCCACAGGCATGCGACCACTAACTCAATTTGATGCCTTGGGAATTACCCAGCCAATTTCAACCCAAGAAGTTGGGGTAATTGGCAAGCCCTATCAATCGACCCAAGGCTGGCACATTATTTTGGTGCATCAGCGTGAATTGCGCCCAAGTCAAACTGATTTGACCACCAAGCGCGATGAGGCTGTGCTTAAGTGGGTTGAGGAAAAACGGACTGCTGCCGCTGTGCAACGTTTCCCTGAGCCAACCGCAACGACCGTTCCCCCAACGATCGAGCCAATTCCAACCACGATTCCGCAGCCAACTACCGATCCGGCGGCAGTTACTGCAACTCCAACTGGCGAGGCTGTTCCAACGGAAGCAGTAACGCCAACACCATAAGCAAAAACAGGTAGAATAGTGGCGGGTCAATGGCGACCCGCCACTTGTTGTTTAATCTGAGGAGTTTCCATGAATCGATGGTGGGCCAAACGAACGATGCGGGTATGGGTTGCCCTAGCAATTACCGTGCTGATCATTGGCGCAACGATTTGGGCAACGATGCAATTGCTCGCTGATATTTCTGGCGCTGCAACCGCATGGCGCATCGATTTAACGACGTTTGCTTGGTTTGCATCAGCAGTTTCGGGCTTTTTGATTAGCGTGATTATGCTGTATCGGGTTGGCAGTGCCTTAACCTTGCACTATCGCGTTGATCGCAATGCCTTGACGATTCACTGGTTGGGCAATACTGCGGTTGTGCCGATGAACTTGATTACAGCGGTTGAGCCAAGTGTTGATGTCAAGCAAAAGCCTGGGTTGCTCACGCGTTTTGGCTATACCAGTGGCGTTGGTCAGGCCAATGATGAGCAGGTTTTGAATTTCTTTAGTACCCAACCCGCCGAACAAGCCCTGCTTTTGCGCACGACTGGCGGCAGTTATGTCATTACCCCAGCCCAACGTGATAGCTTCATCCAAGAGGTCGAAAGCCGCCTCAATTTGGGGGTGGTGCAAGTTCAAAGTGAAGGGGTGGTGCGTTCCACGCGGATTGCCTATGATTTTTGGTTGAATAATGCGGTGCGTTGGGCGCTGGTGGTTGGGCTATTGCTCAATTTTGCAGTTTGGGGCTTAATTGCTTGGCGCTATAATCAACTGCCGCTTGAAGTGCCAATCCGAATTGATGCAACTGGTGCGGTTAGTGGAGTCGAAGCCCGCGAACAACTATTAGCCTTGCCCTTGGTTGGCTTGCTCGCTTGGCTGATCAATGCTGGCTTTGGGGCTTTGGTCTATCGCACGTCACGGGCTGGGGCGTTTGCTTTATTAATTGGTAGCTCGGTGGTTCAACTCTTTTTAGGGGTAGCAGTTTGGGTGGTGGTGCGCGGCTAGCTCTAATCAACCAGCCGCGCATTGCGATTAAAGTTTGCCGCGTGAACGCCCTTTGACTTTGCGCTTGCCTGGATCTTCAGCCACGACCACTGCTCTAGCCCGTGGCTTGTGATTAACACTCTCAAGCAAGGCCGTGTTGTCGATCAAGGCTAGGGTTTGGCGCATTTCAGTCAGTTGGTCGCGCAGCAAGGCCGCTTTTTCAAACTCTAGATCTTTGGCGGCTTGTTTCATCTGCTTTTCAAGCTCGTTGATAACTTTGAAGAGTTCTTCTTTGGTCATGCTGTCGGGGTTGGCTGCGGTTTGGTAGGCTGCTGGTTTTTCAGCAACTTTCTTCATGCCTTCGGTCAAGTCGCGTACTGCTTTGACGATCCCCTTGGGTTCGATGCCATGTTGTTGATTATAGCGCTCTTGAATTTGGCGACGGCGACGGGTTTCGCTGATTGCATAATCCATGGCAGGGGTAATTGTATCGGCATACATCAGCACCGTGCCATCGATGTGGCGGGCAGCCCGCCCAATAATTTGGACCAACGATGATTCAGAGCGTAAGAATCCCGCTTTATCAGCATCGAGAATTGCCACCAACGAAACTTCAGGCAAATCTAAGCCTTCGCGCAACAGGTTGATCCCCACCAGCACATCAAAAACACCCAAACGTAAATCACGCAGAATGTCGATTCGCTCAATCGTATCAACATCAGAGTGGAGATATTGGGTGCGCACACCCATTTCTTTGAGATAATCGGTCAGGTCTTCGGCCATGCGCTTGGTTAGGGTTGTGACCAATACCCGCGAGCCAGTATCAACCCGCTGTTTGATTTCGCCCAGCAAATCGTCGATTTGGCCACGGGTGCGCCGCACTTCAACCATAGGGTCGAGCAAGCCAGTTGGCCGAATAATTTGCTCAACTACCTGTTCATGATGTTGATATTCGTAGACCCCAGGCGTAGCTGAAACATAAATTGCTTGATGCACATGCTTGGAAAATTCATCAAACATCAAGGGGCGGTTATCAAGCGCCGAGGGCAAACGGAAGCCAAAATCGACCAAGGTTTGCTTACGCGAACGGTCGCCATTGAACATCCCACGAATTTGCGGCACTGAAATATGCGATTCGTCGATCACCAAGAGAAAATCATCAGCAAAGTAATCGAGCAATGTCCATGGCGTTTGGCCTTCGCTGCGCCGATCCATATGCCGACTGTAGTTTTCAATCCCTGAGCAGTAGCCCAATTCTTCCATAATTTCGAGATCGTAGAGTGTGCGCTGTTTGAGCCGTGCCGCTTCAAGCACTTTGCCTTCGCCTTCGAGATGAGCTAATTGCTGCTCAAGCTCAAGCCGAATATCGCCAATTGCTGCCTGCATTTTGTCGGCGTTGGGAATAAAGTGCTTGGCTGGAAAGACTTCGATTTGCTCTTTTTGGGTCAAAATCTCGCCCGTCAAGGGATCAACCTCGACCATGCGCTCAATTTCATCGCCCCACATCTCGATCCGAAAGGCGCTTTCAGCATTGGCCGGAAAGATTTCGAGCGTATCGCCACGCACGCGGAAAGTGCCACGGTGAAAATCAAGATCGTTGCGCTCAAATTGCAGATCGATCAGCGTTCGCAGCACTTTATCGCGATTACGAATCTCGCCAGTTTTAAGCTTGAGCGCAACTTGCCCGTAATCAGTTGGCGAGCCAAGCCCGTAGATCGCCGAAACCGAGGCCACGATAATCACATCGCTGCGGGTAAACAGCGCTTGGGTTGCTTCGTGGCGCAAACGATCGATTTCTTCGTTGATTTGCGCTTCTTTTTCAATATACAAATCCTTCGATGGCACGTAGGCTTCGGGGGTATAGGCATCGTAGTAGGAGACAAAATAGCCTACGGCATTCTCAGGAAAAAATTCTTTGAACTCAGCATACAACTGCGCTGCGAGGGTTTTGTTGTGCGCCATCACCAAGGTAGGCCGTTGAACTTGCTCAATTACCCGCGCAATTGTATGAGTTTTGCCAGTCCCTGTTGCCCCCAATAAGGTTTGGTGGACAAGCCCGCTATTTAATCCATTGACTAATTGGGCAATCGCCTGTGGTTGATCGCCACGCGGTTCGTAGGGTGCATGGACTTTTAATGGTGGCATACGACCTCCTAAATCACATCATTAATTATACTGTGCTTATGCTTATTTATGGTCGTTCTTGCGACTGATTATCGAACAATTGTGTTATTATAACGATTTTTTAGCATTGATTGCTAGGGGTCAGAGATCAGGCACTAGGCTTCAGGAATTAGGCTTAGGCTCTTGGATGTGGGCTATAGCAAGATCAGCCTTCGTGTTCTTCGCGGTTTCTACGCTCTTCGTGCTTGTCGTAGATCAAAACTTCTGATCCCTGACCCCTAGCTCCTAGCCTCTTTATTAAAATCGTGGATAATAGGCCTAAATCTGGTTGGGGAGGCTCGTGTGGCACGGATTTGGCGTTGGCTTGGAGCCAGTTTAATCATTATTATTGGGTTGGTATGGCTTATTCGGCAGCCACCAAGTTTGGCGCGGCAAGCGGCTCAAGCGCGTTTAGCTGGCAACTGGCATCAAGCAACTCGCTTATATCAACAATTAAACCAAACCCGGCCAAGTGTGCCCAATCAATTAGCCTTGACTGAATTGTATTTGACCCGTGGCGAGTGGCAAGCGGCTGATTATCAATTAATCGAGGTATTTCGCCAACCTCTGAATGTTGAACAACACCAACAAGCTTGGCAATTCTATGGCTGGGCTGGCTTGCAACGTGGCGATCAAGCTGCGGTTCAAACAACAATCCGTACTTTAGAATCTGATCCATGGAGCCACTTGCTACGGGCTGAATTAGCGCTGCGTGTGGGCGATTTGATTAGTGCGACCAATCAATTAAATCAGGCTCAAGCCTTGCCCCAGCCTTGGCAGAATTGGGCTTGGCTGCGCAGCGTTGAGTTGGCATTGCCCAATGATCCAAACCTTGCGCAACAATTTTTAGCCCAAATTCAACCGCAAACCAACGGCCCACGCTTGGCGAATCCATGGCAGTGGCAACAACGAATTCAACGGATGCAGCAACTTGTGCCCCAAGATCCAACCCAACGGATGCTTGGGGTGGCCAGTTTATGGAGTGAACAGGGTTTGTGGCAAGCCGCCGATCTGTTGCTTAGCCAAATTCCTGCCAGTGATCAAATGGCGAGTTTTGCCGCTAACCAACGCGCCTTGTTGCATTGGAGTGCTGGCGATAGTGCCACGGCTTTAACATTAATCGCCACGGCCCAAGCGCAATGGCCAAATGTTGCGACCCTGCCGCGCACCCAAGCCAAAATTGCCGCTAGCAGCCAACAGCTCGATTTGGCACTTGCTGCCTTGCAACAAGCGGTTAATTTGGAGCCAGCTAGTAGCGAAAATTATTTAGTTGCGGCGACGATCAGCCTAAGCCAAGGCGATTTTAATGGCACTGTCGCTGCCTATAATCAAGCGATTGCGACTGGCCCATTAAGTGGTAGTCTGGCCCTAGAGGCTGCTAATTTTTATATCAATACACCCTTGCGCCGCTGTAGCAGTGGCTTGCAGTATGCCCGCCAAGCGCTGAATACGCCAGTGGATGGGTTGGCACGGCGGGTTGTCGCCAATACTGCGTTGCAATGCTCGTTGGCGGCTGAAGCTGAAGACTTGATTTCGCCGCTCTATCAAACGAGCCCTGATGATCCTCAATTGGCCTATTTATATGCGCTTGCCCGTTGGCAACAAGCCAAGCCCGATGGCCAAATGTTGCTCAAACAAGCTGCCAATCAGGCAATTCAAACCCCCTGGCTTCAGCAAATTGAACAATATTTGAACTGAGCCAGCGCAATCAAAAATTAAGAAGATGCACCTATCTGCGTTTTGGCATAATCAAAAAATCATGCTATAATCGGATCTAACGCTAAGCAGAGAACGAAAACGCGGGCGGTGTAGCCCCCGCGTTTTTTGTGTCGTGCGCGTCGCTTGCTTGCCATTCGGGGGGTTAGGGCGACTCCGCACGCTGCGGGACGGTAACAGCAACGGGCTGTTAACCCTACATTCACCGAAAGGATACTCGTTTTAATGACTACGTTTACGGAACTTGGGCTAGGCGAAGCGACGTTGCGGGCAATTACTGAACTTGGCTATGAAGAACCAACTCCAATCCAGGCCCAAAGTATTGGTTTGATGCTCAGTGGCAATGATATTATCGCCCAAGCGCAAACAGGTACCGGCAAAACCGCTGCTTTTTCGTTGCCAACGATCGAACGGATTGATCCCAAAGCCATGGGTGTGCAAGCCTTGATCTTGACCCCAACGCGCGAATTAGCCGTCCAAGTCTCGGATGCTATTTCAGCGTATGGCAAATATTTGAATATTCGTGCCTTGCCAGTCTATGGTGGTCAACCAATTGATCGCCAACTTCGCGCTTTGAAGCGTGGGGTCAATATCGTCATTGGCACGCCTGGCCGTTTGATGGACCACATGGAACGTGGCACGCTTGATCTTTCGACCGTGCGCACCGTGGTGCTCGACGAAGCCGACGAAATGCTCAACATGGGCTTTGTTGATGATATTGAATATATTTTGGAACGCGCTCCCAAGGATCGCCAAACCGCTTTATATTCAGCTACCATGCCCGATGAAATCGCGCGTTTGGCTCGCAAATACTTGAAATCACCCCAAATGGTGACGATCGAACGCGAACAATTGACTGTGCCGCAAATTCGTCAAGTCTATTATGAAATTGGCGCACGCGATAAATTTGAAGTGCTCACACGGATTCTTGACCTTGAAATGCCAACCTCGGCGATTATTTTCTGCCGCACCAAGGCCATGGTCGATGAGCTTGGTGAAAAATTGTTGGCTCGTGGCTATGGCGCTGAATTGCTGCACGGCGATTTGAGCCAAGCTATGCGCGATCGCGTGATGAAGCGCTTCCGCGAAGAACAAGTGGAAATCTTGGTTGCAACCGATGTTGCTGCCCGTGGTTTGGATATTGAACATGTCAGCCACGTGATCAACTATGATATTCCGCTTGATCCTGAGGCCTATGTTCACCGGATTGGCCGAACTGGTCGGGCTGGCCGTTCGGGTGTTGCCGTAACCTTGGTAACTCCACGCGAACGCCGCCAACTGCGCACGATCGAACGCATGACTGGTGCTCCAATTCAGCGCTTGCGCTTGCCAACAATTGCCGATGTGGTTGCCCGCCGCCGCGAAGCATTCAAAGATAACTTGCGTGAATTGATCGAGCAACACAACGAACAAGGTGGTTTGGAGCAATATTTGGTCTTGGCTGAAGAATTGGCCGAACAATATTCACCAACCGATTTGGCTGCTGCTGCCTTCAAGATGATGCTTGGCGAACCAGATTTGACCGCCGAAGATCCTTTAGAAATGGTTGAAGACGAAGCCAACTTCGATGCTCGCCGTGGTGATCGCCGCGATAGTCGCGATAATGGTCGCCGTGGCGATCGCCGCGATAATGGTCGCGCTGGTGAACGTGGTGGCGATCGCGGTGGCGATCGTGCTGCCCGTGGGCCACGCGGTGGTGATCGCAACAACGGTGGCCGCTCGTTCCGCGAAGAAGGCATGACCCGTTTGTTTGTAGATATTGGTCGCGAACAAGGTGTGCGCCCAGCTGATATTGTTGGCGCAATTGCCAACGAATCAGGCTTGCCAGGCCGCGCAATCGGCGCAATCGACATTTTCGATAACTTCACCTTTGTTGATGTGCCAGATGATGCTGCAAACCGCGTGTTGGCTGCCCTTGGTCGAACCCAAATTCGCGGTGTGAAAATCACCCCAACCTTGGCTCGCCCACGTCGCTAAACTCATTTATTCGTCCAGTGCTTCGGCTCCTTGGTTGCTGCCAAGGAGCCGTTTTTGATTAACGTATAATTGCGCCAATCATCTTAGTGAGGTTGGCGATGCAATTCGATTTGCTTGAACGTTTGCAGCAATGGCATAACCCAGTGCTTGATCGGCTGTTTTTGTGGATTACCAATATTGGCGGCGAGGATTTTTACCTGCTGCTTGGGCCGCTGATTTTTTGGTGTGTTGGAATCAACTTAGGCGTTCGATTGTTGGTGATGTTGCTTGGCTCGTTTTATACCAATGCTTGGCTGAAAGATTGGTTTGATACTGCTCGACCTGCCGCTGCCCATCCTGAGCGATTTGTATTGAGTGAAGGCGCTAAAGCTACCGCGCTCGAAGATGATGGCTCGTGGAGTCCTTCGTTTCCCAGCGGCCATGCCCAACATACTTTGGTTTTTTGGGCGTTTGTTGGATTGTGGCTGCGCCAGCGCTGGGCTTGGGCCATGGCTGGCATTATGATTTTGCTGGTTAGCTTTTCGCGGCTCTATTTGGGTGTGCATTGGCCGATTGATATCCTTGGTGGTTGGTTTTTTGGCAGTTTAATTGTGGTTGCCAGTATCTATCTCACGCCAATTATCAGCAATTTGCCAAGCAAACAGCAAGAAGGCTTGGCCTTAGCGCTTGCCGCGATCAGTTTAATTGGCTTATTGGTCGATCCTGGTGCTGATCGAGTTAAGATGCTTGGCTTTTTGGCTGGTTCGTTGGGCACGTTGGGTTTGCAACAACGCTACGCTCAATTTCAGGTGCAAACGATTTGGTGGCGGCAATTGATCAAAATTGGGCTGGGCATTAGCATTGTATTTGTGTTGCGGGCGCTGCTCAAAAGCGTTTTGCCCGAAACGCTGATTGCTGATGGTATCCGTTATTTGATCATTGGTGTATGGACGACTTTTGGTGCACCATTGCTATTTCGTTTGACGATCGCTAAACCTGCGGCAAATTGAGCTTAATTTGTGCACCGCCCTCTGGCCGATTGCTAAACTGGGCAGTGCCACCATGCAAGAGCGCCACATGGCGAATCAAGGGCATACCTAAGCCACTGCCACCCATTTTAGTCGTCCAGCCCAAGGCTTGGTTTAATGATTGAGCCTGATTTAAATGATCAAGCAAATCGGCAGGAAAGCCCTTGCCCGTATCGTAGATCACAATCTGTGTTGATTGAGGCGTTTGTTCAACCTGAATGAAGATTTGACCTTCGCCAGGGTAGCGTAACAACGCCTCAATTGCGTTTTGCAAAATCGTATGAATCGCCAAGCGCAAAAAAAGTGCATCGCCAACCACAATACAATCAGCGGGGCAATCGATCTGAATCGTCGAATTCAAGCCATGGCGTTGCATTTCGCTTTGACATTCAGCTTGTTCAGTTTGCAGCAGCGGCAATAATTGGATGGGCATTCGTTGCTGCGGCAGTAATTGGCCTTCGCGGGTGAGCACCAACAATTCGGTGGTTAGTTGGCGAATTGAATCGGCGGTGGTTTGTAATACGCGCACCAACTCTTGCGGGTGAATCGCGTTGTGATCGATCACTGTTTGTTCGGCAAGATGCTGATTGAGCATTGGCAACAGCACATCAAGGCTATTGCTGTAGGAGCGCAATTCGTGCTGAAAAAAGCGCATAAATTGGCGAACTTGCTGCTCTTTGCTCAGTTGAGCTTCGGTTTTGACCCGCGCTTTGGCAAATTGGACTGCCTGCGACGTGACCCCCCAGAGCATCAAAAACTCCAAAATGTTGAATGCGATGATTGCTGGCGTAAACACGCGCCAACCGCCAGCATGAATTGACGCAACAATCGTGACTGAGAGCGGATAAAAGGCGATTGGCCACCAACGCCGACTCGCTAACATCGCCATCAAAATTGGCAACATCGTCAAGACCACTACCGCCGCATCCGAGGGAATCGTCGCCAGCACATAAAAACAGGCCAGCGTGAGCACCGCAACTACAATCCAGCGTGGCCAAAGCGCATTGGGTTGGCGAAACATCCACCAGGCTAAGCCGCCCAAACAGAGCGTAACTCCAAAATCCAGCAAAATAACTGCGGTTGGTGCACCACCATAATCCAAATTAACTGCGCCCATAACCCCAATTAATGCCGTAAACAAGGCCAAAATTGCCGTGAGCGTCGCAAATGGATCAGCGCCATGGACAATATCTTGCCACCATTGCTTGATCCAGTGCCAAGCACGCACTTTCCATGGGACGATTGGTTGCTCTGGCATAGGTTTGCTTTCTTGAAATGGGCTTGAGTGGTTGCTAAGGGTTTGGTCAACGTGGCTTTCTAACACTTTTTAAGGGTTCATTTAGCCTAATTCGCTCTAGTCCTCGTTTTCAGTTTGACAAAGCTGGTTGGATATAGGCCATGCCTAGCACTTAGTCCTATCCACAATAAGTCCTTAAGAACTGTTGTGATATATAAATAGATCGTGCTTTAATAGCGCTATCCCCAACAACTGTTATCAATTGTTACCGTCATTTTGTTCACCAATTGTCTGCTGGCTTATTAAAATGATTGAAATAAGGAGCCTACGCTATCCCAATTTTACGAGAGAATAATTCGCGTGTGCCGCCATGTTCTGCAAATCATCCTAGCATTACCATTTGTTATGCAGTGCAGCCGATTGTAGTAATTGAATTATGTTTAGAATGAGGCAGCATATGACTAAGCCCGACGACTTAACTGATATAGTAGCTGATTTGAATCAACAACAGTGCTGGAATTTGGATGGGGCGGGATGCCAGCTTCTTTGCCAGCGCAGTTGTGCAATCTTGCAACGCAACCCAATCCCCAACCCTGCCAAATTTGCTGATGTGGTGGTCAATGTCTATCACGATTATGCCACGGTCGCCGCCGCCTGCGATCCACAACATCCTAGTCATGAACTGATTTGGGTCTCGATTATGGATGAGATTTTGAGCTGGTATCGTTGCAAGCGCTTTTCGCTGGGCAATGGCTCGCAATTGTGTGAGCATTCACCAGATTTAGTAGCCTACGAAAATGTCAAACGTTCGCTGCCTCAATTTCGCTTTGAAGCTCGTTTGCGTAGCTATATTCACACCATCGCTGATCGGGCGATTATTCATTGGTGGCGAGCCAAGGATGCTAAAAAACATGGTGGTAGTGGTGGACGCAGAATCCACGAAAGTAGCAATGTTTATACGCCCAAGCCCCAAGATCAAACCTATTATCTTAGCCAAAGCCACGGGCGCGATCATCAACGTGAATTAGGCGACACGATTGCTTCGCCCGATCTTTCCCCCGATGAGCATGTTGAGCGCTGTGAACTTCAACGGCACATGGCGGCTGAAGTTCACGCGATGGTTGATGATCCGCTGTATCCAATTGCCCAGCAATATTGGTATGCCTTGTTGTGCGAGGATAACAACATTACAGCTTTGGCGAAACAGCTCGGCTTGCAGGCCAATGATCTCTACAATTTGCGCGATCGGCTGCGGCGGCGTTGTAAACCATTTTTGGTGCAATGGTTTTTGGTCTAGGTTTCGACCAACTGAGTTTTTAAACCAACCAAATTGCCTGCGCTATCCTTGCCCACAATATAGGCATCGATGTTAATCTCGCCCACACGATAAACTTGGATGTCGGTTAATTCGGCCTTGAGCACTTCGACCAACTGCTGAAATTGGCTAACTGTAGCTTTTTCAGCCTCGCCATGCCAATCTTGCACGGTTGTGGCGTTGCCCAAGAATTGCTCAAGGCTAATGGTTTGGATGGGCTGGCCATTGGCGAGGGCTTCGGGGCTGAATGGGGTGGCAGCATCCCAAGCAAACGGCGTGAAGGGGGCATCGGTTTCGCTCATCATCAGCAAGCCATTGGCGGCGGCTGTAATTTTTTCTACGCTTGTTTCGGCCACAGAAACTCCTTGTTTACGTCGAATTGGGCTGATCCGCCCGCGACGTGGACGACGAAAGGGCATACACTGCTCCATCGACAATTGGCTGAATGGAGCTAGTATAGGGCATTTTTCGCACCAACAAAAGCCCCCATCAAGCTACTGATGAGGGCTGCGATTGCTAGCACTTAGTCGAAACTGAGTTTACCATTTTCAACATCAACATTGACGGTTGTGCCACCTGGGAATTTACCTTTGAGCACTTCCAAAGCCAATGGATTGAGTAATTCGCTCTGGATGGCGCGTTTGAGTGGCCGTGCGCCGAACACTGGGTCATAACCAACTTGAGCTAAGTGCTGACGAGCTGCTTCGTTCAACACCAATTTAAGTTTACGTTCGCTCAAGCGTTTGCTCAGCCGATCAACCTGAATATCGACGATATGTTTGATTTCAGCTTGGGTCAAGGGCTTGAAGATAATCACATCATCAATCCGGTTAAGGAATTCAGGCCGTAGCTCGTCGTGCAGTTCTTCTAGCACGGCTTCGCGCATCGCTTCTTCATCATCAACCAAACTTTGAATCCGATTGCTGCCGATGTTCGAGGTCATAATCACCACGGTATTGGTGAAATCGACCAACCGACCTTGGCCATCGGTCAGGCGACCATCATCGAGCAATTGCAACAGCGTGTTGAACACATCGGGATGGGCTTTTTCAATTTCGTCGAACAGCACCACGCTATAGGGGCGACGGCGCACGGCCTCAGTTAATTGGCCGCCTTCTTCGTAGCCAACGTAACCTGGAGGTGCGCCAATCAGCCGTGCCACGGCATGACGCTCCATATATTCCGACATATCGATCCGCACCATCGCTGCTTCGTCATCGAACAGAAATTCAGCCAATGCCCGTGCCAACTCGGTTTTACCAACCCCAGTTGGCCCAAGGAATAAGAACGAGCCTAGTGGACGATTGGGATCTTGCAAGCCGGCCCGTGAACGTCGCACTGCATCGGAAACGGCTTTGACCGCTTCGTGTTGGCCGATCACGCGGGCATGCAAGCGTTCTTCCATCTTGACCAGTTTCTGCAATTCGCCTTCCAATAGCTTGGAAACCGGAATGCCCGTCCATTTGGCGACAACTTGAGCAATATCTTCTTCGGAGACTTCTTCGTTGAGCAACATGCCATGTTCTTGCATATCACGAACTTTGGCTTCGGCCTCGCCGAGCTGTTGCTCTAAGCTGTTGAGCGTGCCATATTGCAGCTCGGCAGCCCGGTTGTAATCATATTGGCGCTGGGCTTGCTCAATTTGCACCTTAGTTTGATCGATTTTTTCCTTTAGTTGAGCGATGGCATTGATTGCACCGCGCTCGCTGGAAAGTTTGGTATCAAGCACCGCTTGTTGTTCGCGCAAGTTGGCCAAATCACGTTCGAGCCGCTCTAAGCGCTCCTTGGATGCAGGATCTTTCTCGCGTTTCAAGGCTTCGCGCTCGATTTCCCATTGCATGCGTTTGCGCTTGATCTCATCAAGTTCAACCGGATCGCTGGTGATTTCCATGCGTAGTTTGGCAGCAGCTTCGTCGATCAAGTCAATCGCCTTGTCGGGCAAGAAGCGATCAGCGATATAACGATTGGATAAGGTTGCGGCGGCGACAATCGCTGCATCGGTAATTCGCACGTTATGATGGGTTTCGTAGCGTTCTTTCAAGCCGCGCAAAATCGAGATGGTATCTTCGACACTTGGTTCGCCGACCAAAACCGGTTGGAAACGGCGCTCCAATGCTGGGTCTTTTTCAATATATTTGCGATATTCATCAAGCGTGGTTGCCCCGATGGTGTGCAGTTCACCGCGAGCCAAAGCGGGCTTGAGCATATTCGAGGCATCCATCGAGCCTTCGGCAGCGCCAGCCCCAACTACGGTATGTAACTCATCGATAAACAAAATTACCCGACCATCAGCCGAGGTTACTTCGCTGAGCACAGCTTTGAGCCGTTCTTCAAACTCGCCGCGAAATTTTGCGCCTGCAACCAGCGCTCCCAAATCGAGTGCGATCAAACGTTTGTTACGCAGCGCTTCGGGCACATCGCCGCGCACAATCCGTGCTGCTAAGCCCTCGACGATCGCGGTTTTACCAACACCTGGCTCACCAATTAAGACTGGATTATTTTTGGTACGGCGTGAAAGCACCTGAATCGTGCGGCGAATTTCTTCATCGCGGCCAATGACTGGATCAAGCTTGCCGCGTTGGGCCAGCGTTGTTAAATCGCGGCCATATTTTTCGAGCGCTTGATATTTGCCCTCAGGATTTTGGTCGGTGACCCGTTGATTGCCACGGATAGCAGTTAATGTTTTGAGAATCGCATCTTTGGTAATGCCAAACGAGGTCAGCAAGCGTTGCGATGGGCCTTTGGCGCGTTCGCTGGCCAAGCCAAGCAAGAGATGTTCGGTGGAAACATACTCATCGCCCATGCCTTTGGCTTCATTTTCAGCAGTTTGCGATACTTGATCTAAGCGTTGGCCAATGCCAGGCTGCATTTGCGTGCCGCTAACTCGTGGCAAACGGCGAATTTCATCATTAACCGCAGCGACCAAGGCCTGCGGATCGCGATCCATTTTGGTGATAATTTGCGGAACCACGCCATCAGTTTGTTCGAGCAAGGCCACAAGAACGTGTTCTGGTGTGATTTCGCTTTGGCCGTTGCGAGAAGCGATGCTTTGGGCATCAAAAATAGCTGCGCGTGATTTTTCGGTGTAAATATTCAAATTCATCTGTGCGAAACCTCCCTATTCAGTTGTCGTTGCAGTTAGCATAGCAGAGCCTTGTTAAAAACATAGTAGGCCAATGTTAGAAGATTGTCTGAACATAATGATTTCAGCGAAATATCATCGGTGTTTGCTAATTTAGGCGCTATGCTAAAGCGGCGTTGATCGGCTTGACAAGTAGCGTAGAGCATAGCAACCATGGCAATTGGGATGATGCCCGTTTTCAGCCAGCATATGCTACAATTGAGCCTATGAAAGCACGTATTCCTGCCATTTTAGAGCCTGATAGCATCGATGTGGTTAGCCATGGGCCAGCCCACACGGTGCGAATTGGTCAGCAGATCGGCGCAGCCTTAACCGCTGGCGATTTAGTGCTGTTGTTTGGGACGTTTGGCGTGGGCAAAACCCACCTCACCAAGGGCATTGCCAGCGCATTTGGTATCCCTGAAGCAGACGTTACCAGCCCAACTTTTGTTTTAGTCAATAACTATACTGCCGATAAAACCCATGGTCGTACCCGTATTCACCATATCGATTTGTATCGACTTGAGGGCAATGCCAAGGATTTCGATTCGATTGGTTTGGAAGAATTGTGGGACGATAGCGCTATTTGTGTGATCGAATGGGCTGAACGGGTCGCCGATTCGTTGCCCAGTGAATATCTGGAAATTCGGATCGATCACTTAGCCGAAACCAAACGGATGATGCGACTCAAGCCGCATGGCGAGCGCTATAAGCAATTGATCCAGCGCTTACGTGGTAAATAATTGGGCCTTCTGCCTGTGTTGTTAGATTGAGATTGTTATGTTACTTGCCTTTGATACTGCCACCGACACCGCTGGGGTTGCCGTGTACGATGCCGCTGGATTACGCGCTGAAGCCAATTGGTTTGCTGGGCGCGGCCATTCCAGCCAATTGCTGCCAATGGCGCAGCAATTACTCAGCAACCTTGATTTGACCCCAGCTGAATTAACTGGGGTTGCAGTTTCGGTTGGGCCTGGCTCGTGGAGCGGCATTCGAGTTGGCATGAGCAGTGCCAAAGGCCTAGCTTTGGCCCACGATTTGCCGTTGCTTGGCATTAGCAGCCTTGAAACCTTGGCCTATCCTCATCAGCGGATCGGGCGCAGCGTGGTTGCGGTGATCAAACTTGGCCGCGATCGTTATGCCATGGCTGAATATCGCTTACGCCGAGCTTGGACGCGAATCGGGGTTGAACGCAATGTTTCGCGCGAAGAATTGTTGGCGGCAATTCCTGAATTGGCTTTAGTTTGCGGTGATGTTGACCCTCGTTTAGCGTTATCAATTAACGAAGCGCGAGGGGCTGGGGTCGTGATTCCATCGCCAGCGGTTGGTTTGCGCCGCGCTGGTTTTTTGGCCGAGATCGCTTGGAATCGGCTGCAAGCGGGCGAACGCGACGATTTGACCAGCCTAGAACCTTCATATTTGGGGGCGGCGGTCAAGGAGCCAGCTAAGTGAAAGCGATTCGACGGGTTTTGATCTTTGGCTCTATGGGTTCGGGCAAAAGTACGCTGGCCAAGCGGCTTGGGGCAGTTTTGAATTTGCCAGTGATTCATCTCGATAGCCATTTTTGGCGACCAAATTGGGTTGAGCCAGATCGCGAGACATGGCGAGCGCAACAACGCGAATTGGTGCAAGCGTCGGAATGGATTATGGATGGCAATTATTCAGCAACGCTCGATGAACGTTGGCCTTATGCCGATACTATTATTTTTGTTGATCAGCCACGCTTATTGTGTTTATGGCGAGTAGTCAAACGCCGAGTTATGTATCATGGGCGTTCGCGGCCTGATTTAGCGCCAGATTGCCCTGAAAAACTTGATTCTGTTGCCTTTGACTTTGTTTGGAATTACCCAAAGGCTCGACGACCAAAGGTGTTGAAACGCCTAGCTGAGGCTAAAGCGACTAAACTGGTTTTTCATCTACGCGGCGATGCGGCGATTGAACAATTCTTGGTTGATCTATCGCAGATTGCTGCTTAGTCAACTCCTGCGCACGGAGGAATAGCGATGAGTGCATTATCACGCTTTGAACAATTTATGGAAGGAATGGTTGAGGGCAATGTGGCACGCTTGTTCCGCAGCCCAATTCAGCCAGCCGAAATTGGCAAGCGCCTTGAGCGGGCCATGGAAAGCCAACAAACGATTAGTATGGATCGGATTTTGGTGCCGAATGCCTATAAAGCGCACTTGCATCCCGATGATTATAAGGCGTTTGAGCCAGTTAAAACCAATTTGCAGCATGAGATGGCGCGTTATTTGGCTGAGCTAGCCCGTGAGCGTGGTTTTACCATGATCAACCATCCAAATGTGGAGTTGGTGGCTGATCCGGCGGTTAAGCAGCGCTCAATTATGATCGATGGTCAAATCAGCGAAGCGCCAGCGCACTTGGGCGGCAATACCCAAATGATCGGGCCAAATGGTGCGGCAATGAATGGCCAACCAGCTACGCCAAAAGCCAACTTAATCTTGTATACTGACCAAGGCGAACACCGGATTCCAGTTAAAAAATCGGTGACCAATTTGGGTCGTGGCCTGAACAACGACTTGATTTTAGAAGATAGTCGGGTTTCGCGCGAGCATGCCCAACTGCGCTATCGGGCGCGACGTTTTTGGGTCAGCGATGTGCGTTCGACCAACGGAACCTTTGTTAATGGTGATCCGGTGCAAGAACGGGAACTGCGCAACGGCGATATTGTGTCGCTCGGCGGCTTGGAATTGCGTTTTGAGGAGGCCTAAATGGGTCAGAGCATCACCAGTGCTACGCTTGATTTTGTAATCTTGCTCTTACGAATTAGCGTGATCTTTTTCTTGTACTTCTTTTTGTATCAGGTAGTGCGGGTTATTCGGCGCGAATTGCAGGTAGTTGGCACAGGAACTGGTGGTGCGGGCGTGCTGGCGGGAGCGGCGCAAAATTTATATGGCAAACTGATTGTCATGTCGAGTGGCGATACTGGTTTGCAGCGTGGCTATGCCTTTGAGCTTGGCGCGGTCAATATGATTGGGCGGCGGCCAGATAGCGATGTGGCCCTGAACGACTCATTTTTATCCTCGGAGCATGCGCTATTGGAGTGGCGTGGTGATAGCTGGTGGCTCGAAGATCAGCGCTCAACCAACGGCACCTTTATTAATGATATTGAAGTCGCTGATCCAACCCCAATTGTCTATGGCGACATCATTCGGATTGGGCGGATCGAGCTCAAACTTTCACGTTAACCCTGATCAGCAGCATTGACAATAGCTTGATGCTGCTGCCCCTTTTTTAGCCTCTAAAACCCGCAGTTACAGCGTTTGGCATCACCTCAGATGAGAACTTGACATAATTTTATATTTTCAAAATAGCTGATTATAAAGGGCTAAAAACCACCTCTTGAGGGTTAAAAGTTATTTGTCAGTTTAATCTGCCTGTGATATACTTCGCAATGGCTGCACGGTGTTAGTGCAATTATGTACAGCGAGTACTGGGGCTTACCCGTCTCGCTCTTTGTGTGTTTGTAACAGGCATCACTAGGAGACCGACCTATGCTTACAAACTATGCGTTTATCGGGATCTTCGCGCTTGCCGCGATCACCTTTCCGCTCTTGCCGCTGGTGCTGTCGGCCTTTTTACGGCCCAACCGACCCACACCAGTCAAGCTTTCGACCTACGAGTGTGGTTTGGAGGCGATTGGCGATATCTGGGTCCAATTCAAAGTTCAATACTACTTGTATGCTTTGGCCTTTGTGATTTTCGATATCGAAACGGTCTTTTTGTATCCATGGGCAGTGGCTTATGGGCAACTGGGCTTGTTTGCCCTCTTTGAAATGGTGGTCTTTTTAGCAATTCTGACCATCGGTTTGGTGTATGCCTGGAAAAAAGGCGCACTTGAGTGGATTTAAGCGACGAATAGGGGAGTGACGGCGCGGAGGCGGCGCGGCTGCGCTGGGCCTTGGCCTAATTCAATTCACCATTTTGCCCGGAGGGCGTATGTCTGATCTACAAACGCAAATGGATCTTGAGCAGCAGGGGGTGCTGTTTACGACCATCAATAAGCTGTACAACTGGGGTCGCCGCTCTTCGGTGTGGCCGATGCAGTTCGGGTTAGCTTGCTGCGCGATTGAGATGATTGCCGCAGCTGCTTCGCGTTATGATATTTCGCGCTTTGGCTCGGAACTCTTTCGCGCCTCGCCCCGCCAAGCTGACGTGATGATCGTTGCTGGGACTGTGACCAAGAAAATGGTTCCACAGGTTGTTCGTTTGTTTAACCAAATGCCTGAGCCACGCTATGTAATTTCGATGGGAGCTTGTGCAACCTCTGGTGGCCCCTTCCGCGATGGTTACAATGTGGTGCGCGGCGTTGATTTATATGTTCCGGTTGATGTGTATATTCCAGGTTGCCCACCTCGCCCTGAAGCGTTGTTGCATGCCTTGATGACCTTGCAAGCGCAAATTGATGTGCAATCCTTGCAACAAGTGCGTTGGTATGGCGATGATGAAGGCGTGGTCAACGAGTTTCCAGTGCCAATTTTTGGCGCTGAAGGCTTGGAAGTGCCTGGAATTCCTGGGACGGCTGACCCCGTGGGTGGCACGCCCAAAATGCCGCCATTTGTTAGCCCAGCCTTGGGTGGCAAAGGCGAACGCGATGCATCAACTAAAGCCTTGGAAGGCAA
The DNA here is from genome assembly GCA_020161265.1 of Chloroflexota bacterium. Taxonomy (NCBI): domain Bacteria; kingdom Bacillati; phylum Chloroflexota; species Chloroflexota bacterium. Next base: position 175,698 of record JAIUOC010000006.1, read on the forward strand.
TCAGCCCAAGCCAATGTTGCGGGCTGGCACGGTAACGATCGAGGAGGTAGCCCATGGCATTGCTGGCTAGAGGCGAACTGCGCTCGATCCTGCAAACCGAAATGCCCAACGCCCTAGATACCCGTTGGGATACCCAAGCAACCGACCAACCCGAAGCTCATGGCGAAGGCCAAACCGTATTGCTCGATTTTGATGCAGTGGTTAAGGCTGAGGCACTTGTCGAAGTTGCCCACTTCATCCGTGATAAATTTGGCTACGATTTGCTTTCTAACATCACAGCGGTCGATTACCTCAAACAAGGGTTAATCGAAGTTGTCTATCAATTCTATAACGCTGCTGAGGGTGGCCCCGACCTACGGGTGCGGGTGCGGATTGGTCGTAGCCCAGAAGAGTGTATTGTTCCATCGCTAACGCCCACCTGGCCTGGTGCCGATTTGCAAGAACGCGAAGCCTACGATATGTATGGCGTGGTGTTCCCTGGCCATCCAAATCTGGCACGGATCTATATGTGGGATGAGTTTAAGGGCTTTCCAATGCGGAAAGACTTCCCCAAGACGGGCGATAAATATACTCACGTCACGGGAGAATAGTCAATGCTAAAGACTGAAGAACTGCAAATTAATATTGGTCCTCAGCACCCTTCGACTCACGGTGTGTTTCGGATGTTGGTGACTGTCGATGGCGAAACCTTGGTTGACCTTAAACCAGTGTTTGGCTATTTGCATCGTAATCACGAGCAGCTTGGTGAAGTCAATACCTATTTGCAAAATATGCCCTTCACCGACCGCCTCGATTACTTTAATTCGATGGTCAACAATCATGCCTATGCCCGGGCTGTCGAGACGCTTGCCGGCGTTGAAGTGCCTGAACGTGCCCAATACATTCGTGTGATTATGGATGAGCTTTCGCGAATTTTGAACCACGCTACCGCAATGGGCTTTATGCTCGGCGACATGGGCGCGTGGCAAACGGCATTGCTCTGGGGTATGCGCGAACGGGAAAAAATTCTCGACATGTTTGAGTATGTGTCGGGTGCTCGTATGATGTGTAACTACTGCCGCTTTGGTGGGGTGGTACGCGATATCGACGATTGGTTCATCACCGAATTGAAGAAGTTGATGCAGGGTTTACCGCACTACTTCGACGATTTTGAAGGCTTGTTGCTCAACAGTGAAATTCTTTTGGCTCGTGCCCGTAATATCGGCGTGTTGCCCAAAGAGTTGGCGCTGGCCTATAGCGTGACTGGCCCAGTGCTGCGTGGTTCGGGCGTTGCTTATGATATTCGCAAAGCCGAACCCTACGCCGTTTATGATCGCTTCAAATTTAAAGTACCAGTTGGTACAGTTGGCGATGTGTACGACCGCTTCTTGGTACGGATCGCCGAAATGCGCGAATCGTACAAAATTTTGGAGCAAGCGCTCGAACAATTGCCCGACGCAACTGGTGGCTTTATCAACCCCAAAGTCAAGCAACAAAGCCTCAAAGCTCCTGCTGGCGAAGCCTATGCGCGGGTTGAATCGCCCAAAGGCGAACTTGGTTTCTACCTTGTGAGCGATGGCTCAGGTAGCGCGTATCGCTATAAAGTACGTGCTCCATCGTTTATCAACCTTTCATCGCTGGCTGATATGTGCAAAGGCTACTCGATTGCCGACGTTGTGGTTATCTTGGGTAGTATCGATATCGTGATGGGCGAGGTAGACCGATGACGTTGAGCCACTTAGCAACTGAAGACGTGTTTGTTGTTGAACGCAATGACGCGGATTTTCGGGCTGGTCAGGGGATGACCAAAGGCTTGGGAATTGTGTTTCGCAAATTCCGCAAAGCTTTGTTTGGCAAACCCAACAGCGACCGCGCCGATACCGAAGGCCAATTCAATGTGCAATATCCCGAAGAGCGGCTGGTGCTGCCTGAAGCTTATCGCAACATGCCAATTTTGCTCTACGATGATGCAACTGGCCATGAATTGTGTACTTCATGTTTCCAATGTGAGCGGATCTGCCCGCCACAGGTGATTCACATTACCCAAGCGAAAGATCCAGCAACTGGTAAGCCAGTTCCAGCCGCTGCCAACTTTGTGTTGGAATATGACACCTGTATGTCGTGTGGCTACTGTGCCGAAGTTTGTCCATTTGATGCAATCAAAATGGACCATGATTTTGAATTATCAACCGGCAACCACCCAGAGCTTGATGTGAACTACGACCGTTTGTTGCGCCCAATCTCGTATTACGAAGCGATTGCGCCAACCATGTGGTCGGATGTCAAAGAACAAGCCATGAAGAAGTTGCAAAACAATATCAAACGCCGCCCAGGCGCGATTGGCCGCGACCATGGCCAAAAGGTCAAGGGTGGTGCTGCGGTTGCCGTTGCTGCAACTCCCGTAGCAGGCGCAGCGCCAGCCGCTGCCGCTAAGCCACGTGGCCCTGTGGCAGCAATTGGCAAAAACATGCCAGAAGAAAAAGTTGCCAAGCTGATTTCAATTCGTGCTGCCAACGCTGCGAAGCGTGGTGGTGGCGATGCAGCTGCTGCGCCAGTCGCTGAAGCTGCGCCAATTGTGGAAACAGTTGTTGATACGCCAGCAGCCAGCGCCGCGCCAAGTGGCCCAGTTGCCGCGATTGGTCAGAACATGTCGGAAGACAAACGTGCCAAGCTTGAGGCAATTCGCGCTGCGAAACGTGCCCAACGAGGAGAATAATCGATGGCTGATGCACTAACACAACTAGGCTTTGCATCATGGCTGAGTGTTCTGATTGCCAGCATCATTAAAGTAACCCTCATTCTCGTGGGCGGTTCGGTTGGCATGATGTTCCTGACGTGGTATGAACGCCGCGCTATTTCGTATATGCAAGACCGCCGCGGCCCCAACCGCGTTGGTCCTCAAGGGTTGTTGCAGCCAATTTCCGAAGCGATCAAAACGATGACCAAGGAAGATGCAACGCCCCGTGAAGCAGATAGAATTGTGCACTTTTTGGCTCCAGTGGTGATGCTGGGGGCAACCGTGCTTTCGTTTGCGGTTATTCCGTGGGGCCGAATGTTCCCCGTCGATTTGAACGCAGCGGTATTGTTTGTGATCGCCACTGGCGGTTTGCACAGCATTGGCATGATGATGGCTGGTTGGGGTTCCAACAACAAATTTGCCTTGCTGGGGGGGATGCGCGGGGTTGCGCAATTGATCAGCTATGAAATTCCCCAAGTTATGGCGATTATCCCCGTGGTATTGATGACTGGCTCGATGTCGCTGCAAAAGATTGTCGAAGCGCAAAATGACTTTGCGGGCTTGGGCTGGTATGTCTTCTCACCAGTGGGTTTGTTGGGCTTTGCCTTGTTCTTCACGGCCAGCTTAGCCGAAGGCGAACGCACACCCTTCGATATTCCTGAAGCCGACTCAGAAATTATTGCAGGCTATATGACTGAATATAGCGGCATGAAGTTTGCGGTTTTCTATCTCTCAAACTACATGAGCAACTTAGCCGTCTGTTTTATCACCGCGACCCTCTACCTTGGTGGTGGCAACGGGCCTGGGGTTGATGCGCTGGGTGGCTTTGCTGGTGGTTTGCTTTCATTAATCTACTTCCTGCTCAAGTCCTTCGCGTTGTTCTTTATCATGGTCTTGATCCGTGCGACAGTACCACGTTTGCGGGTTGACCAACTGATGGGCTTTGCTTGGAAGTTCTTGCTGCCCTTGGTATTGGTCAACATTCTCAGCGCCTCGTTCTGGGTAGCGCTGCTGCGCTGGGATCAACAATGGCCGAAATTGACCGAGTGGTTTGGTGCACCAAGCACTGCTGATGCCACCAATTGGGGGCGTTTGGCAATTGCCGTGGGGCTGACCCTCTTGATCAATGCTGGGGCTGTCGCGCTGATTATGCGCCTGACCAACCGCAACGTCCAGAAACACTTATACACAACCGATGAAGAACTTGCTCTTGGATTATCGTAAAAGCGCAAGCGTGAAGGATGGGGCGATTGCTCCATCCTTCATACGGAAGGACTAGCTTGATGAACCCGATTGCGGTAGGTGTTTTTATTGTTATCGCCCTGTTGACGCTCGGTTCGGGCATTATGGTCGTGACAGTCAGAAACATCATCCACTCAGCATTATGGCTGATTGCCTCGTTTATCGGGGTGGCAGCGCTCTATTTGCTGATGGAAGCTGAATTTTTAGCAGTTGTCCAGATTTTGGTCTATGCGGGGGCTGTTTCAATCCTCGTTTTGTTTGCTATCATGCTCACACGCCAAGTTACTGGTGAAGGTGTGCGCGTGGTGTTTGAGCGCTGGTGGGTAGCCCTGTTGATTGCCTTGGGGCTATTCGGAGTGATTGTGCCAACACTCTGGCAGCATGGCTCAACTTGGGAAGAAGCTTCGAAACTGGCTCAAGTTGGCCCAGCTCCGGTTGAAGGGGTTGCGGCTAGCTTGCAAGTTGCGACCGCTACCGAGATTGGGCGCTCGTTTATGGGTGAATACCTCTTGCCTTTTGAAGTTGTTTCAATTTTGTTGTTGATGGCTTTGATTGGGGCGATTGTAATTGCCTATGAAGAACGAACTCGCCGCCGCCGTGTGCTGACCTTGGCTGAAGAGATTGCGTTGAAAAAACGTGGGATTGTCGAGCCTCGTGACGCTGAAGGTGCGGTTATGCCGCGTGAGGCTGAAGGCGCGGCTATTCTGCTCGATTCCGAACAGGCATAAGGAGAAAACGATGGTTGGTTCTGTCCCATTAGTGTGGGTGCTTACCCTCGCTGCCGGATTGTTCTGCATCGGCCTGTTTGGGGCGCTCTCGCGGCGCAACATCGTGGGGATGCTGATGGGGATTGAGTTGATGTTGAATTCAGTTAACATTAACTTAGTCGCTTTCTGGCGCTACCTACAACCAACGGGCACAGCGGGCTTGATCTTTGCAATTTTTACCATCGCAGTTGCCGCTGCTGAAGTGGCGGTTGGTTTGGCAATGGTGATTGCAATCTATCGTGCTCGCCTGACGATTAACGCTGACGAAATAGATACACTTAAAGGATAGTGACGCATTGCAAAGGCCGGCGAGAGTGGAAACCACTTTGACCACCCTTTGTAATTCGTCTCGAAGTAGGGGACTGATCAATGCCGTTTTTTGATCTTGCGTGGTTGATTCCGCTGCTGCCATTGGCAGCATTTGTGTTGATCACCCTCGTGCCACCGATTGGGCGCTCGCGCAAAGCGTCGTATACCACGGCGTTAGTCTTGCTTGGCCTGGCTACGGTGATTGCCTGGGGTGTTTTGGCACAATCGATCAGCGAAGGATTCCCTAATGCACCATTGGTTGCTGCAGCTAGCCAAGAACCGGCTAGCGAAGCTGCCGCTGAAGGTGGCCATGCGGAAACCGCAATTCCAACATTTGGGAATTTCTATGCTAAATCGTTTGCATGGGCACCAGATGGCTCTGGGTTTTTTAACTTTGGCTATCGCTTAGATGGTGCTACGGTGCTGATGTTGGCAATGGTAACGCTGGCTGCATGGTGTATTCACCTCTTCTCAGTGGGCTATATGGCTCACGATGAATTCCCCGCAGGCCACCAACGCCAATCGCGCTTCTTCTCCTATATTGCGTTATTTACCGCTTCGATGTTGGGAATGACGCTGGCAGATAACTTATTGCTGTTCTTTATCTGCTGGGAGTTGATGGGTCTGTGTTCGTTCTTGTTGATTGGTTTCTGGTTCTTCAAGCCTTCGGCTCGCGAAGCTGCCAAAAAAGCCTTTATTACCACCCGGATTGGTGATGTGGGCATGATGTTGGGGATGATGTACATCTACAACAAGGCTGGCTCGTTGACCTTCGGCCACGAATCAGGCCAAATCTACAACGGCGAATTTTTGGAAAGCATCAAAACTGCGACTAGTTTGATTCCTGGAATTAGCGCTGCTTCATTGATGGCGGGCTTAGTGTTTCTTGGCACGGTTGGCAAATCGGCGCAGTTTCCGCTGCACGTTTGGTTGCCCGATGCAATGGAAGGCCCAACGCCAGTTTCAGCGCTGATTCACGCTGCGACTATGGTTGCGGCTGGGGTGTTCTTGGTCATTCGCACCTTCCCAATCTTTGCGGTCAGCGAAGTGTTGCCAGTGGTCGCCTTTATTGGCGCATTCACGGCCTTGTTCGCAGCCCTGATTGCGGTGGCGCAATATGACATCAAGCGCATTCTGGCCTTCTCGACCTTATCGCAGCTTGGTTTCATGGTGGCGGCACTGGGGATTGGCGCTTGGGTTGCAGCCTTGTTCCACTTGCTGACCCACGCTTTCTTCAAAGCACTCTTGTTCCTTGGCTCTGGCTCGGTGATCCACGGGATGGAAGCGACCGTTGGCCATGATCCAGATAAAGCCCAAGATATTCGCAACATGGGTACCTTGCGCAAATTCATGCCAGTAACCTTCTTGACCTATATGGCAGGCTACTTGGCCTTGGTTGGGATTTTCCCCTTCGCTGGATTCTGGTCGAAGGATGAAATTATTCTTGATGCCTTCATCAATCACCACTATGTGATTTATGGCGTGCTGACTGCCGCTGCCTTCTTGACGGCGTTCTATATGACCCGCCAAATTGCGGTGGTGTTCTTTGGCAAGTTCCGTGGTTACGAACCACGTAAAGCTGCCCACGCTGCGGCTCATGGTCACGACGATCACGGTCATGGCGACCACGACGATCATCACCATCATCACGAAGCGCATGATCCACACGAATCGCCACGCTCGATGACGACTCCGTTGATCATTTTGAGCTTGTTTGCGGTTGGCGCAGGCTTTGTGAATGCAGGCTTGTTCTTTGGCATTCACTGGTTTAGCGATTATGTGAATCCAGGTGGTCATATTCCTACCCCTGATCCGATGGTGGCAGGAATTGCAACCGTGGTGGCATTAGTTGGGATTGGCTTAGGCTATTTGACCTATCGCAATGCCTTCAAAAATGCCAACGATCGTGACCCCTTGGCTGGCGCTTTGGGGCCAATCTGGACATTATTAGAAAATCGCTTCTACATTGACCAGATTTACGACAAGACCTTTATTGCCCTAACCTATGGCGCAGGCCACGTCATGAACTGGATCGACCGCCATGTGGTTGATCGGGTGGTCAACTTGACTGGCTTGGTAACGCTATTTATTGGCCGCGTCAACTTCATCATCGACGACTTCTCGTTGAATACCGTCACCGACGATATTGGCGAAGGTACGATTATGGTGGGCGACGGTGTGCGTCAATCGGCCACGGGCAAAATTCAAGACTACGGTGCCTACATCTTTGGTGGCGTGGTGCTGTTGGCCTTGATTTATATGTATGCCTTCTAGGAGCGTGAGCGAATGCTGAACGAATTTATCAAATTCAGTGATTGGAGCATCACCACGCTAATTGCCCTTTCGCCATTGGTGGGGATGTTGCTGGCCTTGGTATTCCCCAAGCCAGCCGAAAACAGCCGCACGATTGCTTGGGGGGTGTTTGCGTGGAGCTTGGTGCCACTCGGGCTCACGCTCTTCTTGTGGCTTAGCGGTGGGTTTAATCCAACTCTCGCTTCTGTCGCTGGCGATCAAGCCATGATCCAGCAAGTGGATCGGGTGCGCTGGGTTCCATTTTTCAACGCTGACTATTTTGTTGGCCTTGATGGCCTGAACTTCCCGCTGGTGTTTTTGACCACAGCGTTAACGCCAGTCTGTATCTTGGCGGCCTTCCGCATCAAACATCGCCAAAACGTCTATTTGGCCTTGATGTTGTTGTTGGAATCGGCGATGTTGGGCTATTTCGTATCGCTCAACTTCTTGCTGTTGTTCCTGTTCTGGGAATTCAGCTTGGTGCCAATGTTCTTTATTATCAACAACTGGGGTGGTGAAAACCGCCGCTACGCCGCCTTCAAGTTCTTCGTGTATACGATGGCTGGCTCGGTAGCAATGTTGTTGATCTTCGAATTTATCTATCTGGCAACTGGTACCTTCGATTTGGTGGTGCTCTCACGTTTGGGTCAGGGCTTGCCCGTTGATCCAGCCTTGCTTGCGCCAAAATTGGGTGCAGGCTACACCAGCGGCGCAACCTTGCAATCAATGTTGTTCAGCGCCGTCGAAGATATTGGTTTGACCAGCATTTTGGGCACAAGCAATGGTACTCCAGCAGCAATTGTCTTCTGGAGCATCTTCGTGGCCTTTGCGGTGAAATTGGCAGTTTGGCCATTGCACACCTGGCAGCCTGACACCTACGAAAATGCCCCAACCAGTGGCTCGATGATTGTCTCAGCCGTGATGTCGAAGATGGGTGCGTATGGCATGATCCGCATTATGATTATGCTCTTCCCGCAACAAACCAAATTCTTCGCGCCAGCCTTGGCAATCTTGGCTTTGGCCAGCATTTTGTTTGGTGCCTACGCTGGCTTGGCTCAAACCAACCTCAAGCGTTTGATCGCCTATGCTTCGATTAACCACATGGGCTATGTTTTGCTTGGCTTGGCGGCAGTAGCTTCGGCAGCGCCCGAAAGTCTTGGCGACTTAGCCGTGAATATTCGCGCCTCAGCAATGAATGGGGTGCAAGCACAGATGGTTGCCCACGGTTTCAGCACTGCCGCATTGTTCTTCCTCGCGGGCGAACTCTACGAACGGACTGGCACGTACCAGCTTGATCAATTTGGTGGCTTGCGTAAAGTTATGCCAATTTTTGCTGGGATTATGGGCGTGGCGATGTTTGCCAACCTTGGATTACCTGGTTTGGCGGGCTTCGTCGGTGAATTCTTTATTTTCCGTGGCGCGTGGGGCACGCAGCCAGTAATCACCACAATTGCCGTGTTGGGCTTGATTGTGACTGCCTTGGTGCTGATCCGAATGTATCAAAAGATCTTCTACGGGCCAGTTAACCACAAGCTGACCAACTTGCCAGACATCAAAGTTGGTGATTGGGCCTTCAACGTAACCCTACCGTTGATTATTGTACTGTTGGTGTTTGGGATTTTCCCCAAGCCACTGATGGATTTATCAAACTACGCAGCCACGGTGATGGCTCAGGTGTTTACAAACCTGTAACGTGGACGGAGTTAAACGATGCATTTGATCGAAAGTTTGCCAGCGGGCATTCCGTACCTGAGCCTCATCTGGTTGATTCCCTTACTTGGGGCTTTGGTGATTATGTTTTTGCCCAAAGAGCAAAAACAAGCCATGCGGATTATCTCGGCAGTGGTTGCGACAATCTCGTTTGGCATCGCCTTGCTGGTCTTTTTTGCCTATGATCCCAATGCAACGGGCTATATGGGCACCAAGATGCAGTTTGTCGAAAAGCTAGATTGGGTTCCGCAGCTTGGCATGGCCTATTTGGTTGGCGCTGATGGGATCAGCTTGCCCTTGCTTGTGTTGAATGGTTTGGTGATTTTCACTGGCACATTCATCTCATGGAATATCGAAGATCGGGTCAAGGAATATTTCGTCCTGCTGCTCTTGCTGGTGGTCGGCGTGTACGGCGTATTTATGGCGCTGGACTTGTTCCTGATGTTCGTGTTCTATGAATTGGCTGTGTTGCCAATGTACCTGCTGATCGGGATTTGGGGTTCGACGCGCAAAGAATATGGCGCGATGAAACTTACCATTTACTTGATGGTTGGTTCAGCAGCCTTGATGATTGGGATGGTGGCGATTTACGTTGTGGGCGGTACCTTTAATATGGTCGAGCTTTCACAACGGGTATTCAGCCTCGAATTCCAAAAAATCTTCTTCTTGCCAGTGTTTGTTGGGTTTGCCGTGTTGGCGGGGATGTTCCCCTTCCATACCTGGTCGCCAACAGGTCACGTGGCTGCTCCCACAGCGGTTTCGATGCTCCACGCTGGGGTGTTGATGAAGCTGGGAGCCTATGGTGCATTACGGGCAGCGCTGTGGCTCATGCCAAACGGCGCACAATTCTGGTTGCCAGGTATTGCCGTGATGACCTTAATGAACGTCGTGTATGGGGCATCGATTGCGATGGTTCAGAAAGACTTCAAGTATGTGATCGGCTACTCATCGGTGAGCCACATGGGCTTGGTGATGTTGGCGCTGGCCTCAATGAACGAAACCGCACTCAACGGCGCAGTGATGCAAATGTTTGCCCACGGCGTAATGACCGCCTTGTTCTTTGCGGTGGTTGGTCGGATGGTCTATGAACGGACTCACACCCGCCAATTGCCTGAACTGGGTGGCTTGATGAAAGTTATGCCATTTGCCTTTGTGGTCTTCATTATTGCGAGTCTCTCGTCGATGGGGATGCCAGGCACGGCAGGCTTTATGGCCGAGTTCACGATCTTCACTGGCGTGATGAACCAATATCCCTTGGTGGCGGCAGTCGCAGCCTTGTCGATTCCAATTACTGCGGCCTATGTTTTGCGGGTTGGCTATATGGCGTTTATGGGCGAGGTCAAAGACCCGCACTACCATGATTTGCCACCGCTGACTTGGCAAGAAAAATTCTCAGGCACAGTTTTGGCAATCGTCGTGGTTGGGGTTGGCTTATTCCCCAGCATCATCATGGACTACATTGCGACCGGTGTCCAGCCCATTGCCCAGCGCATGATTGATCTAGCAGGACGTTAGGGAGGAATGACGTGAATTTTCAAATAGCTGATTTTACGCGGCTCATCCCTGAGTTTTTGCTACTGGCGATTGCGGCCATGGTGCTGCTTGGCGATGTCCTGACGCGTTGGTCGAAGGGCAAGGAAGCATTAAACGATCGTACCGAAGAAGCTATCAGCATGACCTTGATGGGCTTGGGTTTGGCATTTGTGATGGTGCTGATCCAAGGTGGTTTCTTCACTTGGGTGCAGTTTGGCGATTGGAAGTTCTACGACTTCAGTATCTTCCAAAATCTGCGCAGCAGCGGCCTTGATGGCAGTATTCTGGGCGGGGCATTTGTGGTTGACCCACTGACCCACATTGGGCGCTTGGTGTTTATCGGCGCAGCCTTTGTGACAGTGATTTTGACCAGCAAAGCCAAGCCCTCGAACAACCCAGCTGAATTCTATGCTCTGATCTTATTTGCTACCCTTGGCATGATTTTCATGACCGCTGGCGGCGAATTAATTATGATTTACTTGGGCATTGAATTGACCAGTATTCCGTTGTATGTGTTGGCTGGCTACTTCCGCCGCAACCCTGTCAGCACCGAAGCTGGGGCCAAATACTACATTTTCGGGGCGCTTTCATCGGCAATCTTGCTGTTTGGCATGAGCTTGCTCTTGGGCTTGACCTTGATGAATGGCCAGACCATGACCACAACTCCAACCAGCTTGCGTTCAGTCGCAACGGCGGTTGAATTGGCCTTTGTTAACCCCGAAGGCCCAAGCCAAGGTGTTGCCATCTTAGCGCTGTTGTTCATCCTCGCGGGGATGGCCTACAAAGTTGCGATTGTGCCGTTCCATGCTTGGTCGCCTGACGTGTACCAAGGTGCGCCAACTTCGATGACGGCCTTTATCTCGACCGCCTCAAAAACCGCTGGCTTCTTCTTGCTCTATCGGGTGTTGGTGACCGGCTTCGGCGCACCCAGCATTCTTGGTACGGCAGCAATTGGCACGAGTACCAGTTTTGGCGGCTGGACGAGCCTGATCGCGATTTTGGCAGCCTTGACCATGCTGGTTGGCAACTTGGCGGCTTTGCCCCAAACAAATGCCAAGCGTATGCTGGCCTATTCATCAATTGCCCAAGCAGGCTTCTTGATGTTAGGCTTGGTTGGCACCCAACGCGATAGCGGCATCTCGCTCTTGATGTATTTGATTGCCTATACCGTCACCAACTTGAGTGCCTTCGGTATCTTGGCCTTGGTCGAAGATGCAGTGGGTGGCACCGACTTTAGCAACTTGAATGGCTTAGGCCGCCGTGCGCCTGGCTTGGCGTTGCTCTTAACGGTTGCAATCTTGTCGTTGGCGGGGATTCCACCACTCTCAGGCTTCTTTGTGAAGTTCTATGTCTTTATTGCTGCTTGGCAAGAAGGCGCAAAGTGGCTGGTGATCTTCGCAGTCAGCAATACCGTAATCAGCTTGTACTACTACCTGCGTTTCCTCAAGGCTGTCTATTTTGCGCCTGCGGAAACCGACGAACCAATCAAGGTTGGCTTTGGGCCTGGCATCGTCATGACCGCCATTACCCTGTTGATCTTTGGTTTGGGGATTGTACCAACCTGGTTGTACGGGGTGCTTGAACAAGCTACCATCCGGATTGCGGCTCAATAATACTAGCGATCCAATTGGTCAAATGCCTGCTCGCTGAGTGCGTAGCGGGCATTTGCTTTTTAACGGAAACACAACTGTGCATCCAAACGTCAATTATGAAGGAACGTTTAAGCAATATTCATCGTTTGTACATACAATCTTGCTATGGTGTGCTAAGATGGATCGGCGTGGTGCATGCAACAAGAGGCGATCATGACAGATTTAACCAACACAACCTTAGGCAAATATACGCTGGGCCAACCCTTGGGGGCTGGTGGTATGGGCGCTGTGTATCGCTCGATCCATCCACAACTTGGGCGTTCTGTGGCAATTAAAATTATTTTGGGTAATGCAACCGAGGATGCTCGCCAGCGCTTTTTGCGCGAGGCCCAGGTGGCAGTACAGCTATCGCACCCCAATATTGTGCGGGTATTCGATGTTGACGAAGATAAAGGCATGCCCTTTATTGTGATGGAAATGATCGAAGGTCCAAGCCTTAGCGATGAGTTGCGCCAAGGTCGCATGCCCTTGGAAAAAGTGCTGAAAATTACTGCCGAATTAGCCGATGCCTTGGAATATGCCCATAGCCAAGGGATTTTGCACCGCGATATCAAACCAGCCAATGTCTTGATTCGCCTCAATGGCAGCGCTGTATTGGTTGATTTGGGCTTGGCGCGTTTGGCCGATAGCGAATCGAAAGAACATCAATTAACCCAAAGTGGCATGATTATTGGCACGCTTTCGTATATGGCTCCTGAGCAAATTCAAGCACAACCGCTTGATGCCCGCACTGACATTTATGCCTTGGGTGTGCTGCTGTTTCAAATGATAACTGGACGCTTGCCATTTGAGGGCGATACGGCCCAAATTATGTTTGGCCATGTTTATACTCAGCCGCCAGCCCCCAGCACCACCGGAGCCTTGTTGCCGCCAGCCCTTGATGGCTTGATTATGGCGATGATGGCCAAAGCGCCGCAAAATCGCCCGCAAAGCATGGGCGAGATTGCCCGTGTGCTGCGCTCGATTATGAATAATGCGGCAACTCCAGTTGGCTATGAAAATTATTCAGGGCCAACGGTTGTACGTCCACAGCAGCCTATGCCTGCTAATTATGCTGCTTTCCCAAGCCAGCAAAGTTATGGCGCAGCCCAGCCGAGCCAGCCGCAATATGGCGGACATCCTAGTCAGCCCAATTATGCTGGCCATCCCAGCCAGCCGCAATATGGCGCGATGCCAAACACTGGCAATTTAGGACCAACCCAACCGCAGTATGGCTCAATGCCCCAAGCGAATCCAGTGCTGATTGGTCAACCACCACGGCGCGGCATTTCGCCATGGTTTTGGTTAGCCTTACTCTCAATCGTGATCATTGGTGGTTTGGGCGTTTATACAATAAATTCGGCTTTTGATGAAAAACTACCGCCCAAAGATCCCGATATTTTTGTGCAAATTCCTGATCTGGCAACCCAACGCCCACGTCCAACCATTGGCAGTGCTGCCACCGCAGTTGCTAATAGAAAAACTCCAACGCCTGAGGTTGTGGCGGCTGAACCACCTGCGAAAACTCCGCAGGCCGCCGATCCGAATGCTGAAGATGAATTTACGCTTTCGAATATTGGTTCGCGTAGGGCTGGCACAACCTTATTGATGTATGGCATGGTGACCAATAACACCGATACGCCCAAAAGTGCGATCAAAATTGAAGCAACCTTTTTGGTTGATAACAAAGAAGTTGACTTTGAGACAGGTTATGGAGTGCTCGCAGTGGTCAATCCGGGCGAACGAGCACCATGGATTTTGGTGCTCAGCGATGCACCTGAATATCAAACAATTGAATATGAAGCATTTGGTTTAGATAATGCCTTGGGCAGTGCCTTTGAATACCCTGACTTGAAGATTGATGATTTAGCAATTAACCCCGATGGAATTTTCTATGAGGTAACTGGCAAGATCACCAACACAGGCGGAAAACGCACGCGAACAATTATCATCTATCTGGTAACCTACAACGAAAAAGATGAAATTATTGGGGTCGATACGATCACCCCTGGCAATAGTACGCTTTCGCCCGATGCAACTGCCCGCTTCGAAGGCAGCATCTTGTTTAGCCCCAGCCAATATAAAATTGCCCGTTATGAGACCTATGTTCGAGGAACGACTGAATGAAACGATTATGGCTTGGATTGCTGTTGTTGGTTTTGGCAAGCTGTGGTGGCGCAACTCCAACCAGCGTACCAGCTACCGCCACAACTGCGCCAATTGCAACCAGTGCAACCAACCCTGAAGTGCTGCTGACATTCGCCCAAACTGGTGGAATTGCTGGAATCAATGAAACCCTAACAATTTGGAGTGATGGCAAACTAGAATTAGCCAGCGTGAGCGCTGCAAGTACCTTACGTGTCGGCGATGCCACGCCCGAACAATTGACCGCACTCCAAGCGATTTTGAATGATCCGGCCTTTGCGAGTCTTGACCCAAGTTATGGGGATTTGGGCAGTTGCTGCGATATGTTTAGCTATACCCTGACTACGGGTAGCAAATCGATCGCCACGATTGATGGTGCCGAGTATCCCGAAATTTTGGCGAAATTATTTACCGAATTGCAAACCCTCAAACAAGCAATCCCTCAATAAGCCCGATGTAGCTTGCTGAAATCCCCTTGGTTCAGCTTTGAATCAGGGGGATTTTATACATATTCACGCAGCATTGCAGGGGTATTCATCTGCTCAAATAAAATATCGGCGCGTTCTTGATGGGCTAGGGCAATATTGTAATCGCCATTCAGGCGCTTAATCGTTGCGCCAATGGTTAAGCCCAATGCTAACAAATAATTATTGTTGACCGATAATTGCAGCAGCTGATCGATCGCCTCGCTGGCTTGGCGACGTTGGCCGTTATAGGCTTGCAAATAGATCTGTAAGGCTTGGCTGCGAAACAGCGATTGCGGTTCATTGAGTTGCTGGGCCAGTCGCAAAGCACGGGCTGCCATTCGATTGGCACAAGCCCGCCGACCTTCAACAAAGCCAATTCGTCCAAGCATTTCGGCCAAAATTACCCGCTTGGGGTCGTAATGGCCTAGCTCACGAAATAGTTGCTCGGCTTGTAAATAGTAGCGCCGAGCACGTTGATAATCTTGAACGTAAAACGAAATCGTGCCTTGTTGAATTAAGGCTGTAGCCATATGTAATTTTGCGCCAATTTGGCGGGCCAAACGCAAGGCCATTTGCGAGAAACGCAGCGCATCGTTGAGCAAGCCAAGCATCAACATACAATGTGAACGATTGTTGATTGCCAAAATCTGGCCATTCAAATCGCCGATAGCTTGGGTGGTTTCTAGGCTTTGCTCGTAGTAATTGGCGGCAGCATGCCAATCGGCTAGCTCCATCGCAATTACCCCAAGATTGTTGAGTGCCCGACTCATCGCTGGTAAATCGCCTAAATAGCGACTGACCGCCAAACTTTGGTTGACCAAGGCTTGGGCAGCTTTGAGACTCCCCCGTTGCCAATAGACTCCCGCTAGGCGATTGGCGGCCAGCGCTTGCAAGCCATGGTGTTGATTCAGTTCGCTGATGGTCAAGGCATTGTTGAGCAACCGCTCAGCCTGGGTCAAATTGCCGCGATGAAAGGCGATCCAGCCTGCATCACAGTCAATGCGGGCATGATCAAACAAAGCTCCATCAGCTAAAACTAAACGAGCTTGCTCCAAATGCAGCATCGCTTCGTCGTAATTGCCCTGTTTTTCATAGGTTGCCGCTAATTGGCGCAAAATCGTGGCATGGGTTGCTTGGCTTTCCGAGCTTGGCTGAATTTGGCTGATCGCTTGCTGATAGGCCATGCGTGCTTCATCGTAGCGCCCAACAAAACTGAGCACATCGCCACGCCCATGAAACAAACTGACGGCTTGCTCGGTTGCTGGGTGATCCAGTTCGCTAAGCAAGGGCATAGCTTGATCATACAAGCGCAGCGCGTCGTCGTTAGCAAAACGGCTGGCTGCCCGTTGCGCCGCCAACAGCAAATATTCCAAGGCTTTGTGGGTCAGCTGCGAGCGACTGAAGTGATAGGCCAAGGCATCGATATACAATTCAGGCCGTTGCTCATCGTGGGTTTCGAGTGCTAGCGCAACCTCGCCGTGCAAGCTATAGCGTTGTTGCTGCAATAGGCTGGAGTAAATTGTTTCTTGCAGCAGCAAATGGCTAAATGCCCAATCATCGTGATGGTTGGCGATTGGCTGCACAAACCCCCGTTGCTGCAATTGTTGGAGTTGCTGATTGATCGATTGCTCAGGCCGTAGTTGGCAGAGTAGTTGCTGGCTAAAACGGCGGCCAATCACCGCCGCCAGCGCCAAACTATGCGCCAAATCGTTGGGTAGCCGATCATAACGTGAACGCATTAGCGCTTGTAGCGAAAGCGGCATTGACGGCATTTGTAGGCTATCGCTACTTTGAGCTTGAATATCAAGGCCAGCATGCAGCGCATGACGCGCTAATTCTTCTAAATAAAATGGCACACCATCGGCTTGGCGCACCAAATGATCGATCATCACGGCTGAGGCTTGGGGCAGAATTTGTTTGATCAAGGCTTCGGCTGCTTCAGGACTAAGTGAATTAAGTTCAAGCACCAAACCACGTTGGCGGGCTTGGGCCAAAATCCGATTGAAGGTTTGGCGAATCTGCGGTGTTTCATCATCACGCGCCACCATATAGAGCAGCAACGACGAAGCATCAAAGGTTTCGGCAATAAATTCGAGCAATTCCAACGACAGATCATCGGCCCATTGCACATCGTCGATCACAATTGCCATCGATTGTTGGCGGGTACAGGCTACCAATAATTCGCGAATTGCCAAAAAGACATGGCGCTTCAATTGAGCCGCATCAAGATGCTGCACCCGCTCAACCAAACTTTGATCAATAAAATCGAGCGAGAGCAAATATTCAATGTAAGGCAAAAGATCGAGCGGCATATTGCCCAAACTATGAATCATCAATTGGATTTTATGGTGAATTGTGGCGGCAGAATCGGCATGATCAATCTGGAAAAGCTGGCGAATCAAGCCCAAAAAGGCACTGTAAGGCACAATTCGAGTGGCGCTGCTACAATCGTTGGTCAATACTTTGACCTCACGGCTATGCAAATGCTGAATAATTTCGGCGGTCAGGCGGGTTTTGCCAACGCCAGCCCGGCCAGTTAGGCCAATCACGCCGCCCATACCGTTGTGTAATAGCTCGGTTGCGCCAATCAGATTCTGCAATTCGGCTTCGCGCCCAATCAAGGGCAATCCAAAACTACCATCAACTACCGCCTGAGCCAATTGTTTGCCCGCTAAAATAGCCGCAGCGATTGGTTGCTCAAAACCTTTGAGGGCAACTGGATGCTGTTCGTTGAACATAAAATTCGTTTGTAATGATTGAGCTGAATCGCCATCGACCATAATCGTGCCAGGATCGGTCACTTGTTGCAGCCGCGCCGCCAAGTTGACTGGGCCGCCGATCACGGTCAAATCGCTATAGCGATCAGAACCAAGCAAACCAGCAATCACTTCGCCGCTGGCCAAGCCGACCCGAATTTGAAATTGCACCCCTGCCTGAGCGATCGTTTCGTTGTAGGCGGCTAATTCTTCAAACATGGCTAATGCGGCGTACGCAGCTTGGGCAGCATGTGCTTCTAGCGCGACTGGCATGCCAAAAACCGCCATTAAACCATCGCCGGTAAATTTATCGATTGTACCTTCGAAGCGCCGTACTGTTTCGCCCAAGCGTCGCAAACATGGGTCGAGCAAACTATACATATGCTCAGCACCCAGCCGATTGGTCAGGTTGGTATAGTTGCAAACATCGGCAAACAGAATTGTGACCACGCGCCGTGTTGTGGCCGCAGGAATATACTCAATCAAGCCAGTGGCGCATGTGCCGCAAAAGCGAAAGCCAGGTGGATTGGCCGCGCCACAGCTAAAACAGTGCAGTGGCAAAGGACTAGCGCAATTGCCACAAAACCGCGCACTCGGCGGGTTTTCGGCAAAATTGCAGGTTGAGCAGCACGTAGTCGTTTGAACTGTCATAAACCGATTGTTGCTCCATACGAAACGATACTGAGCCTATAGCAAAAAATCGGCCACAAGCTCAAAAACGAGGGGTCAGAGGCTAGGGATCAGGGATCGGTTGTTGGGGATCGGGGATCGGAAGGGTGGAGAACTAGGGATGAGTCAATGCGGAACCGCGAAGGGTGCGAAGGGTGAGGATTAGCAAAATAACGAACAATTCATAGAAACGTGCAAATGTTAAGCAGTATGCTATAGTTACTGGCGATCAACGGCGATCGTGCGACAACAACTTTACCAATGGACAAGGAACTAAGGCTATGGCGAATCCATTTCTTGAACAACTAGGGCAACGAGCCTTGCTGTGTGATGGCGCGATGGGCACTCAACTGTATGGTCGCGGCATTGATTTTGATGAGTGCTTCGATGCCTTGAATCTGACCCAGCCAGATGTCGTGCGTGAAATTCACCAAAGTTATATTGAGGCTGGGGCCGATATTATTGAAACTAATACCTACGGCGCAAATCGCTTCAAACTGGAGCCTTTTGGCTTGGCCGATAAAGTCCGCCAAATTAATCATCGCGGCATGAAGCTGGCTCGTGAAGCCCGCGAGATTGCTGGCACCAACACCTTGATTGCTGGTGCGGTTGGCCCATTGGGTGTTTTATTGCAACCCTATGGCCCCTTGACTGAGCAAGCAGCCCACGAAGCCTTTGCCGAACAAATTGGTACATTGCTGGAGCAGGGTGCTGATCTGTTGATGTTCGAGACATTTAGCGATTTACGCGAGATGCTGATTGCGGTTAAAGCTGCCAAACAAGTTGGCGATTTGCCAATCGTGGCGCAGATGACCTTTGCTGAAGATGGCCGCACGGTGCTTGGTAACACGCCTGAGGAAGTAGTGCGCAAGCTGGTTGAGTTGGGCGTGGCGGTGGTTGGGGTCAACTGTTCGGTTGGCTCACAACGGGTCTTTCGGGTCGTCCAGAGCATGCGAGCCGTTAATGCCACGATTCCGATCTCGGCGCAACCAAACGCTGGTTGGCCGACCGAGCGCCATAACCGCGTATTTTATCCATCGTCGCCTGAATATATGGCCGATTATGCCCGCCGGATGGTCGAAGAATTGAACGTGCAGATTGTTGGTGGCTGTTGTGGCACTACTCCGCAGCATATTAGCAGCATGCACAGCGCCTTGCAGGATCTGAATCCAGCTAGCACACTGAATATTACGATTGTTGATGAAGAAGCGCCAAGCGTGCAATTGCCCAGCAAGAGCGCCGAAACGACCCAACTTGGCCGTATGTTGGCTGATGGTGCCTTTGTTACCAGCGTTGAAATCGATCCACCCAAAGGCCACAACCCACGGCGCTGCCTCGAAGGTGCTCGCCAAATGCAGGCAGCTGGAGTCAATTTTATCAATGTTGCTGATAGCCCGATGGCACGGGTGCGGATGAGTGCCTTGCCCATGTGTAACTTGATTCAGCAACAAGTGGGCATGGAAACGATTTTGCACTTTACGACTCGCGACCGCTCGTTGATGGGCTTGCAAAGCGATTTGCTTGGGGCGCATGCCTTGGGGGTGCGCAACATCTTGGCCTTGAAAGGCGATCCACCCTCGTTTGGTGCCTATCCTGGTACATCGGGCGTGTTCGATGTTGATACCATTGGCCTGGTTAAGGTAATTGCGGGTATGAACAGCGGGGTGGATACTGCTGGCAACGATATTGGCACGCCAACCAACTTCTTAATTGGGGTGGCGCTGAATATCAACGCTGAAGACCCCGATTGGGAAATTGATCGATTGCATCAAAAAGTGGCGGCTGGCGCACACTATGCCATGACCCAAATTTCGTATGATGCGACTGAACTTGATCGTTTCCTCGATAAACTTGGTTCGCTCCCAATTCCAATTATTTTGGGCTTGATGCCAGTTCAGAGCTATCGCCATGCTTCATTTTTACATAACGAAGTGCCAGGCATTACCTTGCCCAAGGATGTATTGGCACGCATGAAAGAAGCCGGGGCTAATGGTCGGGCGATTGGGGTGCAAGTTTCGCAAGAAATTCTAGCTTCGGCCTATGATCGCATCCAAGGGGTCTACATCATGCCATCGTTTGGGCGCTACGAAATGGCCGCCGAAGTGCTGGAAGTCTTGAAGGCAACCAACGTTTAACCTTGAACGTATTGCATGGCGAATTCTGGTTTTGAGGAGATCGCCATGCAATGCCCACGTTGCCAGCAAAAAGTTGCGCTGCATATTAATCAATGCCCCAACTGTAAACGAATGCTCAAGCCCCTGATTATGAGCCAACACATCGCGTTATCCACGCAGCAACGCCAAGGATTGCGGCGAAATATTGTTACCTTATTGGTTGCGCTGCTATTTCTTATAGGCATTATTGTCACGTTCCATGTTGCACTTAAGCAGGTTTCAGCCTTGATTTGGCCCATAATCGGACTGATGATCGCCGTAGTGGGCTTTTATCTCGTGCAATTGGTGCGCGATTGGATCAGCGGTCAGGTGCTAGTGCAAATTGATCAATTGCAATCATTACAAGAGGTACGCAAGCGTGGTGGCAGGCGGTTTTATGGCGATTTTAGTGCAATTGGCAACCAACAACTGCAACAATATCACTACGAACGAGTAATTGAAGGTAATTATTATGTTGTAACCTATAGCCAGCATAGCAAAATCGTCTGGGAATTGGCGCTGGTTACCCGTAAAATTGCCTAGCTCAGGCTACTGTCGCGCACGATCAATTGAGTTGGCATGGTTGTTACAACTGGTGGCATTTGGCCTTCACTCGGATTGATCAATTGCAACAGGGTTTGAACGGCCAAGCGGCCTAATTCACGCAATGGTTGGCGAATCGTGGTGAGTGCTGGTGAAAAATAAGCGGCCTCAGCTAAATCATCAAAGCCTACAACTGCCAATGCTTCGGGCACGCGAATGCCATGTTTGCTGGCATAATGCAACGCACCCAAGGCCATTTGATCGTTACAAGCGAATACGGCATCCATTTGCGGGTAGCGTTTGAATAATTCAGCACAGGCTTGCTCGCCGCTGGCCGCCGACCAATTGCCAATACCAATTTGCTGCTGGGTTGGCGTAATGCCTGCTGCCTCTAACCCATCGTACCAGCCGCTACGGCGTTGACGGGTTTCGAGCCATTCGATTGGCCCGCAAATCAGGCCAATTTCGCGTCGCCCAATGCTCAGCAAATGTTCGACTGCTTGGCGTGCACCGCCATAATTATCGATGCCAATCGTGGTAAAGCGCTCATTAGGTTGGCTTTTGACAAAGACAATCGGTGGGCAGGTTGCTGGAAGTTGAGCCTGCACCAATTCGACATTTTCGTTCAGTTCAGCCGCCGCAAAGATAATTCCATCGACATGGCGAGCCATGAGCGCTTCAATAATTGGCACAATGTTGGTCAGATCAAAGCGCGGCAATTCCTTGAGCAACAGCGCATAATTCGAGGCTTCGCTTTCCTCGGCAATTCCATTCAACGTGAGCGACACGCCCATATATTGCAAGCCTGCGGTAATCACCCCCAAGGTAAAGCTTTGCTGTTGCACGAGGCTGCGGGCTAAGGCACTTGGCTGATAGCCCATATCAGCGATGGCTTTTTCAACGGCCTCACGGGTTTGCGGCGAAACATCAGGCCGATTGTTGAGCACCCGCGAAACGGTTTGGGTCGAAACATTACACAGTTTGGCAATATCTTTGATCGTGACTTTTTGTGGACGATGAATGGTCATGGCGAACTCCCAATAGCATGGTGCATTTCAGATCGCTGGGACGCAAGTCGGTAGTATAGCCGATTTTGTCCCAGCGTTGCTCACGCCAAGTTGCCCTGCTACTCAAGGCTAGAGGATCGCCAATCCACCACAGTTGGCGATCGTTGCCAAGGTTGCGCAGCGTTGCGACTTGGGTTGCTTGCCGTGGGTTTACAAACCTTTGGCCAAGTGATAGTACAGATCGTTCCAACGAAGTTCTTGTTTGAATTGCTGAACGTTGGTGTTGCGATCAATTTGCAAATATTCCATGCCAGCAATTTCAGCAAAGTCGGCGAGATGTTCGCTGGTCAGATCAAAACTAAAGCCCGTGTGATGCGCTCCGCCTGCGTAGATCCAAGCCGCCGCAGCGGTTTTGAGATCGGGCTGGGGTAGCCACAAGGCGCGGGCAACTGGTAATTTGGGCAAGGGTTGGTCGGTTTCAACTGCATCAACCACGCTATTGATCAAGCGCAAACGATTGCCCATTTCTACGATTGAGGCATTGACGGCTGTCCCAGTTTTGGCATCAAATACCATACGCACTGGGTCGGCCTTGCCACCAATGCCCAAGGGATGGACTTCGAGCCGTGGTTTAGTCGCAGCGATTGATGGACAGATTTCGAGCATATGTGCGCCCAGCACTTTCATGCCGTTGCTGCCAAAGTGATAGGTGTAATCTTCCATGAACGAGGTGCCACCGTTTAGCCCAGCGCTCATCACTTTCATCGCCCGCACCAGCGCAGCGGTTTTCCAATCGCCCTCGCCAGCAAAGCCATAGCCGCGATCCATCAGGCGTTGTGGGCCTAAACCTGGCAATTGCACCAAGCCATGCAAATCTTCAAACGTTGTTGTAAAGCCTTTGAAATTGCCATGCTCAAGGAAATAGCGCAAGCCTAGCTCGATGCGGGCGGCTTCGCGTAGCGATTGATGCTGCTCGCCGCCAGTTTGCAAGCCTGCTGCCAATTCATACTGTTCGGCATATTCTTGCAACGTGCTGTTGATATCGGCATCGCTAACTTCGTTGATAAAGCGCACGAGATCGCCCACGCCATAGCCGCTGACGCTATAGCCAAGCCACATTTGAGCATTAACTTTATCGCCTTCGGTCACGGCAACTTCACGCATGTTGTCGCCAAAGCGGGCGAAGCGGGCTCCTTGGGCATCGTGCCAAGCAGCGGCGGCGCGAGTCCATGCAGCAATCCGATCATGCACTTCGCTATCTTGCCAGTGCCCAACAATTACTTTGCGTTCTAGGCGCATACGGCTGACAATAAAGCCAAATTCGCGGTCGCCGTGAGCCGCTTGGTTGAGATTCATAAAATCCATGTCGATTTCCGACCATGGAATTTCGCTGTTGAATTGGGTGTGCAAGTGAGCCAATGGTTTTTGCAAGCTGCGTAGGCCAGCAATCCACATTTTGGCTGGCGAGAAGGTATGCATCCACGCGACCAAGCCAATGCAGTTTTTGGCGGCGTTGGCTTCGAGCACCAAATTGTAAATTTCGTCGGGCGTTTTGAGCACAGGCTTGAAGACCACCCGCACCGGAATTGTGCTGCTTTGATCAAGCCCAGCGGCGATAATTTGTGAGTGTTTGGCAACTTGTTCTAAAGTTTCGGGGCCATACAAATGTTGGCTGCCCGTAATAAACCAAACTTCGTATTGTTTCAAGTCAAGCATTGACTGGCCTTTCTATAGTTGAGGGGTCAGGGACGAGAGATCAGGGATCAGGATTAATTAAACTGACTCCTAGCTCCTAAATTCTGACCCTTATCGTTTTTCAAACTGACCCCTAGCCCCTGACCCCTCGTGTTATTGACCATACACATGGGTATAGCGATAGTGCAATTTGGCAACGTCATCGCTGGCAATTTCTTGGGGCTGGCCGATTTGCAAGGCATACCACGTTGTTCGTGCTACATCTTCGGTCATTACAGCAGCCTTGACGGCAGCTTTGGCCGATTTGCCGATCGTGAAAACGCCATGATTTTGCAGCAATACCGCTGGCGATGTGCCAATGTGCTCAACCACCTGTTGGCCAATTTCTTCGCCACCAATTAAGGCAAAGCCAGCACATGGAATCGGTCCACCAAATTCATCGGCCATTGCTGTGAGATAAACCGGAATTGATTTGCCATTGGCGGCAAAAGCCGTGGCAAATGGCGAGTGGGTATGCACAATCCCATTCACATCAGGGCGATGGCGATAAATATACAAATGGCTGGCGGTATCCGATGATGGTTTTAAGTCGCCTTCGATCACATTACCATTTAAATCGACGACTACGTGATCGGCTGGGCGCAAATCTTCAAACATCACGCCGCTCGGCTTGATCACCACCAAATTGGTTTCAGGATCACGGGCACTGACATTGCCCGAAGTCCAAGTCACCAAGCCATTTTTGGGCAATTCAAGGTGCAATTTCCAAAGTTCGTGTTTAATTGTTTCTAACATTGTCGTATTCCAATCTGGCTGCAACTAAGCCGTGAGTGCGGCGTGACGCAGCATGCGGAGCCGCTTCATCACATCGTTTTCGCCACGGCCAAAGTAGTTGTACAGCACTTTATATTCAGCGTAGAGCTGGTCGTAAATTTCAACATTGGCGGGAATGGGCTTGAACGTTTCGGTTTTAAGCCGACCCATGTGTTTGGCGGCGCTGGCAATATCGGCGTAGCCACCTGCTTCAACCCCAGCGGCAACTGCGCCGTGCATGGCCGAACCGAGCGCTGGAGCTTGTTTGCTGGCGATCACGCTAATTTCATAGTTGGTCACATCAGCATAAATTTGCATCAGCAGCTGGTTTTTCTCGGGCAGGCCGCCAGCCGCAATCAATTTGCGAATTGGCACGCCCGATTGATTGAAGGTTTCGATAATTTCGCGTTTGCCATAGGCCGTCGCTTCAAGCAAGGCACGGTAAATTTCGGGCGCAGTGGTGGCCAAGGTCATACCCAACACCAAGCCGTTGAGTTCAACATCGACCAAGGTTGAGCGATTGCCATTGAACCAATCGAGCGCCAAGAGACCGCTCTCGCCAGGCTTAAGGGTCGCGGCTTCACGTTCGAGCAAGCTATGAATATTGAGGCCTTCGGCTTTGGCTTGCTCAAAATAGTTGCCAGGCACACCATGCTCAATAAACCAAGCGAAAATATCGCCAACCCCGCTCTGGCCTGCCTCGTAGCCCAGCATGCCCGGCACGATCCCGCCATCGACTACGCCGCACATGCCCTCGACAATTGGCAATTCAGCGCGATGTTCGCCGTTCATCACGTCACAGGTGCTGGTGCCCATAATCATCACCATCGTGCCGATTTCGGTATTGCCGGTAACTGGCAGGGTGACGTGGGCATCAACATTGGCGACGGCAACTGCTGTGCCAGCCCGCAAGCCCGTCCATTCGGCGGCTTGTTGGCTGAGACCGCCAGCTTTTGCGCCAAGCGGCAAGAGTGTGCGCGACATTTTTTGATCGACGATCTGTTCCATGCGTTCGTCGAGTGCTTTGAAAAATTCGTTGGGTGGAAAGCCCTCGGATTTCGACCACATGGCTTTGTAGCCTGCGGTGCATTCGTTGCGGGTTTCAACTCCGGTCAATTGCCACACTACCCAATCGGTTGCTTCGATCAAGCGATCGGCGGCGGCATAGACTTCGGGGGCTTCGTTGAGAATTTGCCAAGCCTTGGGGAAAAACCACTCCGAGCTAATCTTGCCGCCATAGCGATCAAGAAAGCTATAGCCAAGCTCACGAGCAATCTGATTGAGTTGATTGGCTTCGGGCTGGGCCGCGTGATGTTTCCACAATTTGACCCAAGCATGAGGAGTGTTGCGCCACTCGGGCAGCATACACAATGGCGTGCCGTCGGCTTTGGTTGGCAACATCGTACAAGCGGTGAAATCGACCCCAATCCCAATCACATCGGCTGGATCAACGCCACTTTCTTTGAGAATAGCAGGAATGGTTATTTTGAACACATCGAGATAATCATTGGGGTCTTGTAGTGCCCAATCTGGCTCCAGCCGAATGTTGGTGCCGGGCAGCTTCTCGTCGATTACACCATTGGCATAGGGATAGATTGCCGTGGCGATTTCTTGACCATTGCGCACATCAACGAGCACAGCACGGCCCGACTCGGTGCCGAAATCGACACCGATCGCGTATGTTTGCCGACTCATGGCAACTCCTTTTAGATTGGTGAAGGCACTAGCCTAGCGAGACTAATGCCTTGGCTACCTGCAATTAACCTTTATTTTTGCTGGATACATCGAAGTAGACCGCGACCAATAGCACAGCGCCTTTGATCACTTGTTGCCAATCGACACTTACGCCAGCGATCGACATACCGTTGTTGAGTACGCCCATCACCAGCGCCCCGATCACAACGCCAAAGACTGTGCCAATGCCACCTGAGGCTGATGCACCGCCGATAAAGACCGAGGCGATTACATCAAGCTCAAAGCCGGTGCCCGCTTTGGGCGTGGCTGAGTTCAAACGAGCGGTGAAGATCAAACCACCGATGGCTGCCAAAACCCCCATATTGATGAAGGTGTAGAAAGTTAGGCGGTCGGTTGGCACACCAGAGAGCTTAGCGGCTTTTTCGTTGCCACCCAAGGCATAAATCCGTCGCCCAATCACGGTCTTTTTGGAGACAAACATATACAGCGCGATTAAGCCGATCAAGATCAGTAAGACATTGGGCAAGCCTTCGTAGGAAGCAAGGATATAGCAGAAGGCCAGAATAATCCCAACGATTAGGGCATTTTTGGCGATAAATAATGGAGTAGACATAACTGGGAAGTTAAATGAGCGGCTATTTTTGCGACCGACTAGATCTAGGTAAACGATGATGGACGCAAAGGCTAAGCCTACAATCAGTGTTGTGATGTGGAGAGCTGATTCAGCTCCGCCGATTGGGTCGCCAATAAAGCCAGTGCTCATTTCGCGGAAGCTTGAAGGGAAGGGGCCAAGTGAGGTGCCACCTAACATAACCAAGGTCAAGCCGCGAAAAATCAACATGCCCGCGAGGGTCACAATAAAGGCTGGAATTTTGCGGAAGGCCACCCAATAGCCTTGAAACGCGCCAATTGCTGCACCGATGCCGATACAAGCAGCAAAGGCGACGATTACTGGATAATCTTTTTCGACCAGCATATAGCCAGCGACTGCTCCGACGAAGGCTGCTACCGAGCCAACCGAAAGATCGATATGGCCTGCCACGATAATCAGCAGCATACCCAAGGCCATCACCACGATATAGCTATTTTGCAAAATCACATTGGTGACATTGAGTGGTTGCAGCAAGACCCCATCGGTTTGAAATTGGAAATACAGCACAATGATCACAAGGGCAACCAGCATGCCATATTCGCGCATATTGTTTTTGACGAAATCGACAACGGTGGCGAAGTTGAAACCAGCCGCTTTGCTGGATTCATTGGTTTTTAGTTCAGCGCTCATGGCTGGTTAACCTCCTGCTGCATAATGCATTTCATGATTTTCTCTTGCGAGGCATCAGCAGCAGGCATCTCGCCCACAATCTGGCCTTCATTCATCACATAAATGCGATCACACATGCCGAGAATTTCGGGTAATTCCGAAGAGATTACGATGACGGCTTTGCCTTCTTGCGCCAAGCGATTGATAATCGTGTAGATTTCGTATTTGGCCCCCACATCAATCCCGCGAGTTGGCTCATCGAGAATCAAAATATCGGGGTTGGCAAACAGCCATTTGCTCAACACAACTTTTTGTTGATTGCCACCCGAGAGATTGACGGTTTTTTGCAAGACGCTGGAGCTACGAATGGCTAAATCATCACGATATTGATTGGTGACGCGCAACTCTTTTGGCTCGTTGATCACCGAGTTGCGGGCGACGGCTGGTAGATTGGCGAGGGTAATATTATTTTTAATCCCATCGATCAACACCAAACCATAGCCTTTGCGATCTTCGGTGACATAGGCAATGCCATTGCGAATGGCCTTTTGGATCGTGCGAACATCGATCTCACGGCCATTTTTATATACATGGCCACTGATATGCTTACCATAAGCGTGGCCAAAAATACTCATTGCTAATTCGGTGCGGCCCGAACCCATCAGGCCAGCGATCCCGACAATTTCGCCTTTGCGCACAGTAAAGCTGACGTTATCGACAACTTTGCGCTCGGCGTGGAGTGGGTGATAGACATTCCAATCGCGGACTTCAAACATCGTTTCGCCAATCGTGGCCTCGCGCGGCGGGAAACGATGGCTCAAATCGCGGCCAACCATGCCGCGGATAATTCGGTCTTCGCTAATTTGTTCTTTGTGGCAATCGAGAGTTTCGATGGTTGCGCCATCACGGAGCACCGTAATCGCATCGGCAACTTTAGAAACCTCATTCAGTTTGTGTGAAATGAGAATTGATGAAATGCCTTGTTGTTTGAATTGCAAGAGCAATTGCAATAAGGCTTCGCTGTCGCTTTCGTTTAAGCTAGCAGTTGGTTCATCGAGAATCAGCAGTTTTACTTCTTTGGCAAGCGCTTTGGCAATTTCCACCAGTTGCTGCTTGCCCACGCCCATATCAGTAATTAAGGTATTGGGTGATTCACTCAGCCCCACTTTTTTGAGCAATGCTTGGGTTTTGGCAATTGCCGTATTCCAATTGATCACGCCGCGTGAGGCAGTTTCGTGGCCGAGAAAGATATTTTCGGCAATTGAGAGAAACGGAATCAAGGCCAGTTCTTGGTGAATAATCACAATCCCCAGTTTTTCGCTGGCGCTAATATCGTTGAAACGACACTCCTGGCCCTCGAAAATAATCTCGCCAGTGTAGGTTCCGTGGGGATAGACCCCGCTGAGCACCTTCATCAAGGTTGATTTACCTGCGCCATTTTCGCCGACCAAGGCGTGAATTTCGGCTCGGCGCACTTGCAGGTTGACATCATTCAGCGCTTTGACCCCAGGAAAGGTTTTGGTGATTCCGCGCATTTCAAGTAGTACATCAGACATAACCTGTGCCTCGTTTGCTGAGAAGATGGCCAAGTTGTTCATATGCAAGCAGGTCTGTGCATGAGCGTTGCCCACACACAGACCTTGCTGCCAGAATTATTTGGTTATGTCTTCTTTTTTGTAGTAACCACTGTCGATCAACACTTTTTCCCAGTTGGTTACATCGACGACCACCGGAACCAGCAATTGTGAAGGAACAACTTTGACCCCATTGTCATAGGTTTTGGTATCGTTGACGGCAACTTCTTTGCCTGACAACGAAGCTTCGACCATGCCTACCACTGATTTAGCAAGCTCGCGGGTATCTTTGAAGATGGTTGAGCTTTGTTCGCCAGCGATAATTGACTTGACTGAGGGCACCTCAGCATCTTGGCCTGAAACGACTGGCATTGGTTTGTCGGCGCTGCCGTAGCCAACACCCTTGAGCGATGAGATGATCCCGATGCTGATACCATCGTATGGTGAGAGCACTGCATCAACCCGTTTGTCGCCGTAGAAGGCGCTCAAAATGTTGTCCATACGCGATTGAGCGGTTGCACCGTCCCAGCGCAAGGTGGCAACTTTATCCATGCCAGTTTGGCCACTAACAACCACCAACTTGCCGCTATCGATGTAAGGTTGCAAGACCGACATAGCGCCATTGTAGAAGAAGAAGGCGTTGTTATCGTCGGATGAGCCACCGAACAACTCGATATTGAATGGGCCTTTGCCTTCTTTCAAACCAAGTTTGTTTTCGATTGAGCTAGCTTGCAAGACACCAACTTGGAAGTTATCGAAGGTGGCGTAGTAATCAACGTTAGGGGTTTTCTTGATCAAGCGGTCGTAGGCGATAACCAGAATTTTCTTGTCTTTAGCACTTTGCAGAACATCTGAGAGGGTTTCGCCGTCGATTGCCGCAATCACCAAAACATTGACCCCTTTGGTGACCATGTTTTCAATTTGGGAAAGTTGGGTTGGGATATCGTCTTCAGCGTATTGAAGGTCGGTTTTGAAGCCTTTTTCTTGGAAATATTTCACCATATTATCGCCGTCGGCAATCCAGCGGGCTGATGATTTGGTCGGCATTGAGATCCCAATGGTGAATTTGCTGTTGTCAGTATTGGCGGTCGTGCCACCAGTGCCGCCATCGGTTGGCGCAGTGGTTGGGGTTGCGGCTTCGCCACAGCTGGCCAAAACCATCGTCATGAGCAACATCAAAACCATCATGAACTTCGCGCGAGGAGACTTCATCGTCATGTCCTTCCTTGGAGTAAGTTTTCGTGGGTGGTGGCTTGGGTTTTGCCACAAATGCTGTTGATGAGCTTAATTGCACACCCAACGAACACAAGTTGCGAACACTGTAGTTTAAGTTGAAACGGCGAATGGAAGGGAGGGTTTTAGAGGTGGTACCGACCTCGTTATCGATCCCGTTATCGATCCCGTTATCGATAACGGTCGCATTATAGCAATCCAAATTAGCGCTGTCAAGCGCGTACTATCGGTATTTTGAACTATCCCGATCTAGCCCATCTGGGGGGATTTTGTCTGATCGCTGTTGGCTAGCGCAACACGCGATGCTTCTAGGCGTACACTATTAATGGAGGAAATGCTGATGAAATGCCCAAATTGTTATAGCAATGTTTCAAATAGCACTGAAAAATGCCCGCGTTGCGATTGGCCGTTGCGTGCGCCGGCAGCCGCAACTTCTTCAGCCGCCTTTGGTGAATCGCCAACCGCCAATGCTTGGAGCCGCGATCAAACCAATGATGCTGGGGTTTGGGAGC
Organism: Chloroflexota bacterium; assembly: GCA_020161265.1. NCBI lineage: Bacteria > Bacillati > Chloroflexota > Chloroflexota bacterium. The sequence continues at coordinate 206,421 of JAIUOC010000006.1, forward strand.
CAACTATGCCTGCTTCGATGCCTGCGAATCCAGCAACCCAAGCGCTGGGTTCATGGGAGCAAGCAACTGCTGAGCCTGCTTCGACCTGGGATCAAGCGCCGATGCAAAGCGTTGCGCCACCACCAAACGCCACAATGATGGGCAACGCCATGCCCACAACTGTACCGTTGACCAGCGGCCAAAAGACCCAATTGCTATTTGGCGCGTTTTTTCCACTCATCATCTTGGCGATCCCCATTTGGTTTATTGGAGGATCGGGCTTTTCCGAGGAGATTAGCTTTTTTTGGTTTATTTTGGGGCTATTTGGCTTGGTGATGGGCTGGCAAGCAATTATGAATTTGGTCGATTTTTTCAGTGGCGTGGCCCAAGTGCAAGTTGATCGTTTGACCAAAACCCAAGTTGTTAAAAATAAAAATAGCCGTACCTACTATGGCAATTTCGAACGAATTGGCCGCTTGAATATTGGCCGCGAAAACTATAATGCAGCCTTCCAAGGCGCAATTTACCAAGTGACCTATAGCCCACGTAGCAAACGGCTGTGGGCGATGCAACAGGTTGGCTAATTCAGCAGAATAGGAATCTCGATGCAATGTCCAGATTGTGACGCGACCCTCACCAATGCGGCTGGCAATTGTGCCAATTGTGGCGCAATGATCGACGAACAAGCCTTGCAGATTGTGGTTGCGCCACCTGGTTCTCAGCCACTGACTGCCAAGCAAGCCTGGCAATTCTTTTTGGTTGGCTTAGTGCCTTGGTCAATAATGCTCATTGTTTGTTGGTGGTTTTTCAGCTCATATGGCTGGTTGTATTGGCTGATGATCGGGATTTTTGGGTTCTATCTAGTGGCTAAAATTGGCCGATTAAGCTTTGATCTTTGGCGAAGTAAACGCGAAAAGTAAGTTCTAGCATGTGAGAACGATGGAGCAGGGTTATGTATTGTCCAAATTGTTATATCAAATTCCCATCAGGTGAAACCCGCTGCCCTAAATGTGGTGGGCCTGGTGTACCAAGAAACACTCAATCGCAGCAAGCTAAGGTAGGTTTAGCTCAGCGTAATGCTGTGCCCCTAAACGGCAAACAACGTTGGAATTTTTTTCTGAGCAGCCTTTTTGGGTTATTACTGCTTGTAATACCAAGTATTATTATTTTTGGTATTCTTTTACCAATGCAATTTAATTGGTTAGTATTTGGATTAGGTATCAGCATTATAATTATTGGTATTTATAAAATTCCTAGTTTACATGAATTAATTGACGGAAATTCCTATATTAAGTCAGCTCAAATCATTAGGGTTGAGCGTGTTCAAAATAGCAGAGTTTACTACTTTGGTTTCTTTAAAGATCTTGGCTGTGTGACAATTGATGCTGAGATGTTTGATAACGCTAAGTTAGGAGCAATATATCAGATACAGTATAGCCCAAGAAGTAAAATCATTTGGAGTATGAAAATTGAAGATGAAAAACCTGATAACATGATTTCTGATATAAAACCAAATGATCAGGAAAATACAAGTAATAAACAAAGAAAAATGACATTTATTCAGCGAAAAGAATTATTATTTACACTGATGAAACATAGTATTCTTGTTTCTTTGTACCCAATATATGTTATTTTTAATCCAAATTTAGAGTTATCTGATTTGAATGTATTTATAATTATTATATATATCTTTATTTTTTATAATCTAGGAATCATTGTTCTTGCTCTATTAGATTTAATTTCGAATACGAATGAGCTTGATAATGATCGATTGATTCGGGTGGAATTTACCTATGGCCGAAGAGGGAAACGTTTTTATGCAATATTTGAAGGAAATAATCGCCTGAATATTAATGAGCAACAGTATATAGATCTAATTGAAAATCAAATATATCAAATTACGTATAGTCGCTGGACTAGAACGTTATGGGAGGCACAATTACTCGATTCTTAAACCTAAATTATTGGCTAAGCTAATTATTGATGCGATGAGCGAAGGAGTAAAATGATGAATTGCCCAAATTGTTATACCAAAATTCCCGATAATCAAGCTACGTGTGAACGCTGTGGCTGGCCAGATTTAGCCGAAAAAACTGAATTAAAGCCTGCAACGCTTCGTTCAAAGCAGGCTCCAAGCATGGCAATGACTGGCAAACAACGCTGGTATCATTTTGTTAAAGCCTTGTTTCCATTATTATTTGCCTTAGTGCCAATTATTGGAATCTTTACGCTTGTTTCACCCAAAAATTTTACCTTGATTCCATTGTTGATCGTTATCGGTTTGATTGTTGCGGCTACATATTTTAATAAACATTTACATGATCTTGTCTATGGGGTTGTGTATGTTGAATCGGACCAATTACTCAAAGTAGATCGGTTTCATGGTCATAAAGGAAGCATCATCTATATGGCTTTTTTTAAGCGTCTTGGTGATTTTCAAGTTGATCAAGAAATATATAATACTGTTGAATTGTCATCATTCTATCGAATAATGTATAGCCCAAAAAGTAAAAAGCTTTGGAAGGTCAAACTTGAATCGAATCAAGCGACTATTGATCAGTTAACCAATGAAGAATCAGCAAGTCATACGCCATTAACAAACTTGTCAAAACCATTTGAATTATCGAATAGTCAACGTAAAGAAATTATATGGTCAATTATAAATTTTGTGATTTTTGTAATATTAATCTATCTATTTTTAGGTAATTCTATAAAAAGATTATTATGGAATTTTGATAATGCATTTGTAGGTGTTATAATATCTTTTGTGTTTCTATTTATATTCCTGAATTTGGTTAAAGAAGTAATATTTAAAATTATCGATTTGATTACAGGAAAGATTGAATCTGTGATTGATACATTTATCGGTTTTGATACGAGACGTAGTATTCCTGGGGTTGAATACACGGCGAAATTTCAACAACTTGGCAACGTATCAGTTAAGCAACAGCACTATCTTGAAATGGTCAAAGGTGAGAAGTATCAAATATTCTACAGTCGTTGGAGTAAGCGGGTTTGGGATGTGCAAAAAATTAACGAGAAATCGGCCTAAAAAACTAAAACCGCCACTCAACTGAGCGGCGGCTTGCGCCAAACTAGCGTCCAGGTAAGGGATCATCCATGGGGACGAGGCGTTGGCGTAGGGCATAAATCGCGGCTTGGGTACGATCCGCCAAGTGCAATTTCGACAAAATGTTGCTGACGTGGGTTTTGACGGTTTTTTCACTGATAATCAGTGAATCAGCGATTTCACGGTTGGAATGGCCACGGGCGATCAAGCGCAACACATCCATTTCGCGCTCGGTTAGGGCTTCAGCATCGGGGTCGTTGTTGCGTGGTGCAGAGAATTCTTGCATCAATTTGGCGGCAACTTCGGGATGCAACACCGCCTCGCCGCGTTTGGCGGAACGCACGGCCCGCGCTAATTCCAGCGGACTAACATCTTTTAATAGGTAAGATATTGCCCCTGCCTTGATTGCCGGAAAGACTTTTTCATCGTCAGAGAACGAAGTGAGGACAATCACTTGAGTGGTGGGGCTGACGGCCTTGACGCGGCGGGTGGCTTCTACCCCGTCGATTTCAGGCATCACCAAATCCATAATCACCACGTCGGGCAACAGTTGCTTAATCTGGCCAACTGCCTCAACCGGCATTCCCGAATCGCCGACAACTTCAATATCATCTTGGAGTTCGAGAAAATCGCGCAAGCCTTGGCGAACAACCAAATGATCATCGACTAAAAAAACGCTAATACTTTCCATAAGAACCTCATTGTGAGTGAATCGCGCTCTATTGATTGTACACGCAATCGGCAAATGAACGCCAACTGCTCACCACTTTTTCACTTCCAAGCGGCCAAAGCTGTGATATGCTCAATACACGTTTGAGAGATCTCGGCCTAGTTTTGAAGGAATGTCCATGAATCGAACACGTTTCGCAATTATTGGTTTGGTGGTGTTGCTGTTGGCGGCGCTTGGTGCTAGCGGTTGGCTCTGGTTTGAACGCGGCACAATTATCTCGCGCGATGCTACTACCCAAGCTGAATTTGGCAAATTGAAAGATCAAATTACTGCTGCTGATGAGGTGCAAGATAAAAACCGTCAGTTGCAAGACCAAGTGAATGATTTACAAGAGCGTTTGAATAATCCGCCAACCAGCATTGCTGAGCCAACTAGCCCAGCGCTTGAGCCAACGCCTGAAGCTGGCCCAACTCCAACGGTTGATCCGACTGCCCCGACCCCGACAGGCCCAGGTGGCGTGGAGCCGCCAGCGCAAATTGTTGAAGTAATGAAGCAAATAGAGCAAGAAGTGATCGCGCTACGAGGTTTGCCAGAAGAACGCCCAGTCACGCGGCGCATGCTCACTCGCGATGAATTGCGCAATTATATTGTCAAAGAGATGGAGACCGAAAATACCCCCGCAGATTTCCGTCATGAAACTAGCCAATTGTGGATGCTTGGCTTAGCCGAAAAAGATATTGATTTGCAGCAATTGTATATCGATTTGCAAACTGAACAAATCGGCGGCTTTTATGATCCCGAAACTGATACCTTTTATATTATTGCTGAAAATAGTGAATTTCCACCAGCAGATCAAATTACCTATGCCCATGAATTCAATCATAACTTGCAAGATCAATTGATTAACTTGCAAGATGGCCTGAAAGTTGGCGAATTTGATGCTGATCGATCATTGGCCTTTCGTTCGTTGGTTGAAGGCGATGCGACTAAATTAATGAGTGATTGGCTGCAAAACGATCTTGTGCCGCGCATGTCGCCTGCCGAGTTGCAAGAATTATTGCGAACCTTGCAAGAACAACAAGATAGCAGCAGCATTCTTGATCAAGTGCCTGGTGTGTTGCGCGATGGGCTAGTCTTTCCTTATGAAGATGGCCTAGCTTTTGCTGAAGCAGTTTATGCCGAAGGTGGTTGGGATGCAGTGACCAAGGCGTTGCAAGACCCACCAACCTCGACCGAACAAATTTTACACCCTGAAAAATATTTGAGTGCTACCCGCGATAACCCAACCCTGCCCGATCAATTTGATCTGTTGCCAGTGCTCGGTGCTGATTGGACAACCGCTATGACCAATACAGTTGGCGAGTTTGACGTTAAATCGTTGCTCGAATATACCGCGACTGCTGGCGATATGGACGCTGCGGCAGCAGGAATTGGCGGCGGTCGCATGACCCTGTATGAACACAGCAGCGATTTCACGCCTGTGTTGCAATGGACATTGCGCTGGGATAGCGCCGCCGATGGCGATGAATTTTTGAGCTTATTCAATGGCACGCTTAACCCAAATGGCGATTTATTGATTCGGGCTGGAGATCCAAACCGAAGCGATGATGATGTCCATGTTGGGGTTAAAGGCAGTGGCCAAGAATTTGTGATTATTTTTAGCGCGAACCAAGATTTGGTGCGCAATGCGCTGAATGCCTTGCCATAAGATTAATCAACTTGCTTGATCAACGCCCTGTTCGACTTCGGTTGAGCAGGGCTTTTTATATTTAGAACGTATACATTCTTGAGCAAGTTTGTGTTTTAGCTGGATCACCACCCCTCCGCCCCGCCTCAAGGCGGGGAACGCAGGGTGTTTTCATCCCCCTGCACCCCCTAAAGGGCAATTTGTGAATTGTCGTCGTAAGAGAGATCGACCAAGAATAACTGGGTTTACTGCTGATTAGGTTTAAGTCGATGGCTAGCGCTAAGCTGCGAGACAATGCTATAATCCTTGCGACTGCCCATCGTTTTTGCAGTGGAATTTCGGAGGAGCTATGTCACGGCTCAATCATGAGACAAATGAATGGCATTGCAAAGTCGTGCTGTTTGGTCCACCTACCCGCAATGCAGTGAAACTAGCCGCCCAATTGGTTACAGCGATTCCATTGGCTGAACGCGAAGTAACGTGGGATACCCCGCCAGCCGAAGAACCAACCCTCGTAGCTCGCTACCGTCCTGCAAATGCTGCCCTTGGCGATATTAAGCCAGTTTATATGCTACATACTTTGCGTTCGGCTGGATCGACTGCCGCTGATCGTCAGCATGTATTGCATAATACCGATGGCGTGATTTTGCTGCTTGATTTGGAAAGCGAAGATCAATCGATTTTTGCCGAACGCGAACTCGAACGCTTTTTGAGCACCTATGGCAAAACGATCGCTTCGATGCCCGTCATTTTGCTGGGCGCTAGCCCGCTTGATGATGGCCAGCAGGCCCGTTTGAATGCCAATAGTCTCTCGTATTTTGCAGCTGAAAATGCGACAACCTTGCAACGGGCTTTGCATACGCTCACCAGTGGCCTCGAAGAAGATTCGGGCTTGGCAGGAATTGGCTTTGACCTTGATGACTTTGATAGCGACGGCAGTGCCGTCGATCTCGATGATATAGAGTTTGATGATTTACATGCCTACGACGACGACGATCTCAAATAGAATGACGTTGCGCCCAGCAACCCTCGCTGATCGCGAGCCGATTGTAGCTTGGTGCAACACCCTCTGGAATGGTCAGCCCGATTATATTGGCGATGTTTGGGAATATTGGTTGCCGCAAGGCCATTTGTATGTTGGCGAGATGGCAGGTTGGCAAGTGCCAGTCGTGGTATTGCGCCTGCGAGTGCTCTCGCCAACTCAGGCTTGGTTTGGTGGACTACGCATTCATCCTGAGCTCCAAGGCCAAGGTTTGGGTCGCGAATTGATCGACTATTCAATTGCTTGGGCCAAAAGTTGGAGCGCAGCTACGCTTGGCTATATGACCGAGCAGAGTAATCAGCGCATGCATTCGATGGCCGAAAAACTCAATTTTGCCAACGTAGGCTTTATTGAGTGGTACAAATTGAATGATCTGCCTGCTGCTCAAGCCGAAATTTCGCACGACCCAAGTTTGGTTGATCTGAGCCAAGCGTCGAATTTGCAGGAGCAAGCGGGGCGCTATGTCTATCAGTGGACGGTGCGCAATCTCGATCAAGCTGAGCTTGAACGCTGTGCCGAGCGCCAAGAATTGTATGTGCTGGCGGATGGCAGTGGCTGGATGATTTGCGAACATGATGGCTTTATTGCCCAAATTGAGGGTGATTTGGCCGCCCAAACGCAGCTTTTGGCTCATGCTCGCACCCTGCCCGAATGCGGAAATTTATTAACTCCAATTTGGCGAGGCAGTCGGCAGGCTCAATTAATCACCCAACTCAACTGGCATAATACCAACGAAGCCTATAGTTTGTTTGAATTAAGCCTAACCTGATGCACAAATAGCCCATCAGCATCGTGTATAATCAATCAGGCTATTGGCTCTAGGCTCTAGGCTTTTGTGTCCATAGCTTGCAAAAGATAATCAATCACCGACTTATTATTTGGTGGCTATAGCCTATAGCCTTATGCCTATAGCCTTTTTACTGAGGTTTCCTAAATGAAAGGTTCAGAGCTACGGCAGCGTTTCTTAGACTACTTTGCGCGGCAAGGGCACGCCGTCGTGCCAAGTAGCTCGCTGATTCCTGCCGATAATCCCACCCTGTTGTTTACAGTGGCTGGGATGGTTCAGTTTAACGATGTCTTTTTAGGTCGCGAAAGCCGTCCCTACAGCCGCGCAGTTTCATCGCAAAAATGTTTGCGCATCTCTGGCAAGCAAAACGACCTTGAAAATGTCGGGCCATCGCCCCGTCACCACACCTTTTTTGAGATGCTGGGCAATTTTTCGTTTGGCGATTATTTCAAAAAAGATGCCATCCGCTTTGCCTGGGAGTTTCTGACCCAAGAAATTGGGCTTGATCCCAAACGTATGTGGGTCAGTATTTACGAAGGCGATGAGCAAATTCCTGCCGATGAAGAAGCTCATGATTTATGGCTGGCCTATATGCCTGCCGAGCGGATTCTGCGCTTCGATGCTAAAGATAATTTGTGGTCGGCAGGTGATGTTGGGCCACGCGGGCCATGCTCGGAAATTCATTATTACATTGGCGATGATCCTGATAACCAAGTGCCTGAAGGTGTTAACTCTGAAGACGACACCTATATGGAAATTTGGAACTTGGTGTTTATGCAATACAACCGTGATGAAAACGGTGTATTAACGCTGCTCCCTAAGCCATCAATCGACACCGGCATGAGCCTCGAACGCTTGGCAATTGTCAAGCAAGGCGTGTTTCGCTCGTATGAAACCGACTTGTTCACGCCAATTATCCACACGGTGATGGAATTACTGGGTAGCAGTAGCGAACATTATCAAGCCAATAGCTCGGCCTATCACGTTGTCGCCGACCATAGCCGCTCGATCGCTTTTATGATTGCCGATGGCTTGCGGCCTGGTAACGAAGGTCGTTCGTATGTGTTGCGGCGATTGGTGCGGCGGGCGGCCTATTTTGGCCAAACCATCGGCTTCAAAGCGCCGTTTTTGGCCGAAACGATCGCAACAGTGATCGATATGATGGGCGCTGCTTACCCTGAGTTGCGCAGCAAACAAGCCTATATTGCCGAGGTTGTGACAGGCGAAGAAGAACGTTTCAACAAAACCTTGGCTGGTGGTTTGCGCCAACTCGAAGCGATGTTGCCCAATCAAGCTGACAAAGCCGTTTTCAGTGGCGCTGATGCCTTCAAACTCTACGATACCTATGGCTTTCCGCTCGACTTGACCGAACGAATCGTGGCCGAACGTGGTTTGACGGTTGATTTGGCGGGCTATGAGGCTGAACTTGAGGCTCAACGCGCTCGTGGCCGTGGTGCTGCCCAATTCAAAAAAGGCGCAGTGACTGAACGCTGGGCTGAGCGTAATTTGGCTCCAACCAGCTTTACTGGCTACAACGAGCTGGAAAGCTGGGGCCATGTCTTGGCGCTCGAATTCGATGGCGAGGAGCTTGGCACGGTTCAACGTGGTCAAGAAGTGGCCTTTGTGCTTGATCGCACGCCCTGCTATGCCGAAAGCGGCGGCCAAATGGGCGATAGTGGCGTGTTGGTCGGGCCGCATGGTACCATCGTGATTGACGATGTGCAAAAGCCCGTACCTGGTGTATTTGTCCATCGTGGCAAGGTCAGCGAAGGCAGCGTGAGCCTTGGCGAGCAAGTCACCGTGACGGTTGATGCAGCACGTCGCCGCGATATTGTGCGCAATCATACAGCGACCCACTTGCTGCATCGAGCCTTGCGCGATACGCTTGGCGATCACGCTGAGCAAAAAGGCTCGTTGGTTGCGCCCGAACGCTTGCGTTTCGACTTCAACAACCAAAAAGGCTTGAGCAGCGAACAACTCCAGCAAATTGAAGATCAAGTCAATGCCTGGATTCGCGCTGATAGCAAGGTTGAGGCTGCCGAAATGGCCTTGCCGCAAGCCCGCGAATTGGGCGCAATGGCCTTGTTTGGCGAAAAATATGGCGATGTGGTGCGGGTGGTCACCGTTGGCTGTGGCAATGCAAGTGATCACATCCATACCAACAGCGAAGCGCCAGTTTGCTCACGCGAGCTTTGCGGTGGCGTTCACGTTGCCCGCACAGGCGAAATTGGCTTCTTCAAAATCGTCAGCGAAGGCTCGGTTGCCTCAGGTGTGCGGCGGATCGAGGCGGTAACTGGCCGCGCTGCTGCTGAATGGGTCAGCCAACAAGCTCAATTGATTCGCACGCTCGGCGATAAACTGGGTGCACAACCAGGCAAAGTCGAAGAAAAACTCGATGCCCTGTTGCTCGACCAAAAAGCTCGCCGTGACGAAATCGAACGCTTGCGCGGCGAACTTGCTGCTGGTCAGGTTGATAGTTTGCTCGCCCAAAAAATTGAGCAAGCTGGCACGCCATTGGTGGTTGCCCGCGTTGAAGCCAGCGATGCTGATAGCTTCCGCCGTTTGGGCGAACAACTACGCGATAAACTTGGCAGTGGCGTGGTGATTCTCGGCACGGTGATCGATGGTAAGCCTTTGCTGCTAGCCGCTGCAACCGCCGATCAAGTCAAAGCTGGTCGGCATGCTGGCAATTTAGTCAAAGCCTTGGCGGCCAAAGTTGGCGGTGGCGGTGGCGGTCGCGCCGATTTTGCCCAAGCTGGCGGTCGCGATGTGGCTGCGCTTGATCAAGCCTTAGCCGAAGCCAGCGGTTTGCTGTAACTGGAACTTCACCCATAGCCCCCTCTCCCGCACGCGAGGCGAGGGGGAACCAGTTTGCAATGGTAGGTTTTAATCATGGTCTGTTTCGAACCACGGAATCGGTGGATGTGAGACATTCCCGAATTGTCCTTGAGGGGGTGCAGGGGGATTAAAGCCCCCTGCGTTTCCCGCCTTGAGGCGGGACGGAAGGGTGGTGATCACCGATTTTTGATGATCACCATACTATTGGTTAAAACCTATCCTTGAAAGGAATGGGCTAAGGGTGATGGTTCACTCATAGCTCACCCCAATCGCCCAATGAGGGACCAAACTGTGGTGTTGCCCTCATCAGGATAAGATCGTTGTACAATATTGCCGATCCTGCCAACACCACAGCATCCGATGTGTGTTCATTCTGAAAGCTTTGGGGGCAACCCAATGACAACTGGCAAAACTGAACTGATCACGATTGCCCTTGCTGACCCAATTGATAGCATTATTCAGCAAGTGCGCAATGCCAAAGCAGAGCATGTTGATATTTTCATGCCCGAAGGCTCGATTTCGTTACAAAGCCGTAAAACCTGTGATCGCTTGCGCGAAACTGCCAATCGCGAGGGCATTGAGTTAACGCTTTATACCAGTGATCCCAAGGTGGTGAAAGCGGCTTTGACCTGCCAGATGATGGTGGTTGAAATTGAGTCAGCCGTTGTTTCAACCAAAGCACCTGCTGCTCCGCCAGCTCCAGCTAAACCAGTTGCGCCAGCTAGCCCCGAAGAAGATTTTTTGGCTTCGCTGGAAGGGTTGCCCTCTGCTTCAACCACCGATCGGTTGCAAACCAGCCCCAGCATTAGCAAACCGATCCCAACGGCAGCACCCAGCCAACCAGCTCGCAGTGAAATCGACGATTGGGCTGATGCCCTCGATAGCCTTTCGGTGGCTTCGACTGCTGGCGAAACTGGCTTGCGTCAGCATGAACAAGCGCGTGGTAACGATAGCTGGGATTTTGATTCATTCAACGATCTTTCTGATGCGCTGAGTGGCGATACTGCCAGCGCTGCGCCAGCCCGCCCACGGATTCGCCCCGAAGATATTGAATTAACCAGCGATGATATGCATCGCCAAGATGCCAAAGCTCGCCGCGCCCGAGCTGAGCAAAAACGCGCTGACGAAAAAGCTGAACTCAAACAACAAACCGCGCCCAAACGCAATTATCCCTTGTGGGGCATGGTTATTTTGGGGGCGATTGCGATTATCGCGTTGTTATGGCTGCTGTTTGGCAATAAATTGGCTAGCGGCGTAACCGTGGTGGTGCGGCCAGCTCCAACCTCGGGCGGCCAAACCTACGAAGATGTGCGGCTCAACTATCAAGCCGACCCAATTAGCGAGCCAAGCTCGGCGGCGATTCAAGGGCGCTTGATCAACGTGCCAATTTCGGTGAGCGTGCGTGGTACGGTAATTACGGCGACCGAACAACCTGATCAAGCAGCAACTGGCATCCTCGAAGTTTATAACCGCAACACGCAGGCCTACCCAATTCCTGCCAATACGCGGGTACGAGTGCTCAACTCGGCTGGCGAAGAAATTATCTTTTTGACCCAAGCCGAAACGACGATTCCAGCCGCTACAGGCAATTTTGCCGGAATTGTCAGCGGGGTTGGTTCGTTGCAAATTGTGGCCAGTGCTGGTGGTACGCGCTACAACATGCCTGCTAGCCAAGATCCGGTTTGGACGATTGAAGGCTATGAAGGCGCGCTCTTTTCGATCAATCCTGAGCCAATTCAAGGTGGTACAACTGCGCTGCTGAAATTGCCAGTCGAAAGTGATTGGATGCCCTTGTTGCCCCAAGCTGTTGCTCAATTTCGCAGTGCGATTCCTGCTCAAATGCAAACCGTGCTGCAAGAAGGCGAAGTCTTGGCTGATGTTGAATTTTTGCCGAATGTCGATGCCTTGACTCAAGACCCTTCGCTTTACGATATTCAAACCCGACCCGTGCCCGAAACCGATGGCGGCTTTGAGTTGGTCGTGACGGCGAATTTCCAAGGCTTGGCGGTGCGTGGCAGTTTTGCCGAGCAGTTGAATCGGGCTTTGCCGAATGCCTTGCGGATCAAAGACCCATCATTCAGCACTGACACCACTAGCATTGTGCGCAGCCAAGTGCGCTTGGATGATTCAGGCGCTAGTTTGTTGCTGGCAACGGTCGAAGTTGCTCCCAAAACCGCAGTTGGCCTGCCCGATAGCACCAAACTGAAAATCGCCGAGAGCATCAAAGGCCTAACCCCAGCCGAAGCCTTGGCGCAGTTGGAAGCCTTACGCGAAAGCGGCTTGATTGGTGATATTGTGTCAGTTCCCGAAGTCGAGCGCTTGCCCGTCGATCCAGCCGAAATTAATGTTCAGGTGCAGGAATGAGTGATCGTCCAACCCATGGCCGAATCATCGCTTTGGATGTTGGCAACAAACGGATCGGGGTGGCTATGTGCGACCCCGACCGAATTATCGCCAGCGGCCAGCCAACCCTTCCAGCACAGCCAACCGATAAAGCCTATGCTCAGCTTTTGCAAATGATTGCTGATAACGAGGTCGTTGAGGTGGTGATTGGCTTGCCTTTGACCTTGCGTGGCGAGGTTGGGGCGCAGGCCAAAGCGGTGCAAGCCTTCAGTCGTGGGCTGGAAAAACGCACCAAAATTCCGATTACCTTGTATGATGAGCGCTTTACCAGCGTTGAGGCTGAGCGTTCGCTCGAAGCCATGGGCATCAAAAAAAGCAAACATCGTGATCATGTCGATGAATTAGCCGCTATTTTGATTCTGCAAGATTATATGAGTTCAATCGCGCCGCCCCGCCCACGCTACCACGACCCCGACCACGAAGATTGGGATTAACTACAAAGCCCTGTTGATTTTCAACAGGGCTTGTTTGATTTAGGGTTGTTTGAGCCAGCGAATGCCTAAACTTTCAATTGAACACTCGCCACTGCATTGCTCACCACTGAGGCAATCATGCCAGGTGCCTTGGAGCTTGATGCTTTGGGCTTGCTCGCCATGGTTGAACCACAACACGCCATCGGTCAACTCGATGCGTTCGATTTCGCTGGGCAAGCGTTGGGCAGCGGGCCAGAGCCGTGGCAACAGATCGCCCAAAATTTCTTCGGTGGGATAGCAACCCATCAACACCGCTAGGCCTTTGCCATAAGTCGCGGCGGTGATTGCAGCCTGACCCTTAGCATAACTCTTGCTCCAGGTTGCTAAGGTGTTGGCATGGGTCACATTCAGCACTTCCATCCAAAGTGGTGCGGTGTGGCTCGTCTCGCCAAATTGTACCGCCCATGGCTTGGCTGGGTCGAGGGCACTCCACTCGGCGACATCAGCTCCAAATAAATCGGTCAAGCCACTGGGGAAGCCATCAGGAGCAGTGCGATTGTCGCGGCGTTTGGTTAAACTGCGTGGCGTGCAGATCAACGTGCCGCCTGCCTGAACCCACTCGCGCCAGCCCGCAGTTTCGGCAGGGTTATCAAGCATTGGGGCGACAGCAATCGCTAGTTGATAGGCATCGAGTGGCGTGCCACGCTGGACAATATCAACCCCAACCCCATAGCTGGTAAGCGTGCGATGGATTGTGCGCAGCAATTGCCAATAATTCCAGCCTTGAGCATGGGGATCGAGTTGTTGCGCCCAATGATCGTCGTAGGAAACCAGCAAGGCAACCTTGCGCGGCGCAGCTTCGGGCTGGCCATGCTGCTGCCATTCATTGGCAACAATCCGGGCTTCGGTGCTGCCACGCGCTGGCCGATTGGCATGATCGCGCAGGCCGCTATGATATTGCTCTTGGCCCAACCAACATGCCCGCCAACGAAAATACAGCACATTAGCTGCGCCATGGGCAGCATCTTGATAGCTCCACAGCCGCACTTGGTTGGGTGGCACTGGCGGATTGGTGGGAGTCCAGTTGATTTGGCCTGGCTGTTGCTCCATCACCCAAAATGGCTGACGCTTGAGGCCGCGAATATGGTCGTGATACATCGCCACCGTTTGCCAATCGGGAAAGCCATGCGGGTAATTATCCCAAGCAATTGTATCGACTTGCTGCGCCATATCAAACCAATTAATCTCATCGTCGCCAGGTGCAATGTTGGTTAAAATCGTGCGATTTGGTGAGTGCTGGCGCAAAATTTCTGCCTGCATCGCACAATATGCCACCTGCTGATCCGAGGCAAAGCGGCGATAATCGAGCACCAACGAGGGATTATGACCGCCGCCAACTGGTACATTTGGCAAAGGAATTTGCTGCCAATCGCTGTAGGTTTGGCTCCAAAAGGCCGTGCCCCATGCTTGATTGAGGCTTGCTAAATCGCCGTAGCGTTGGCTCAGCCATTGGCGAAAAGCCGCAGCGCAATGATCGCAGTAGCACCGCGCCGAGCCATGATTGCCAATTTCGTTATCGATTTGCCAAGCGGCAATCGCCGGATGCTGACCATAGCGTTCGGCCATGGCCGTGACGATCTGGCGGCTATATTCGATGTACTGCGGATTGACCAAACAAGCTTGGCGACGACCACCATGGCCTAAACGCCGACCTTGGGCATCGATCCGCATTAAATCGGGCTGGTTATGGGTTAGCCAAGCGGGCGGGGTGGCGGTGGGCGTGCCAAGCACAATGTTCAAGCCTTGACTCGCCAATGTTTCAATTGCTTGGTCGAGCCATGCCCAATCATACTGACCAGCGGCTGGCTCCATCAAAGCCCAAGCAAACTCGCCAATCCGCACATACTCCAAGCCCAAGGCCTGCATCTGTTTGGCATCATCGGCCCACCACGTTTGGGGCCAATGCTCAGGATAATAACAAACACCTAATGGCATAGAAACCTCTTTTGAAAGGATGAAGGATGAGGGATGAAGGATGAAGCCAAAATGCAAGAGATTGAGTTGTAACCACGAAGAGCACGAAGGACACTAAGTTTTGCGCAATCGGTTACTACCATTTTGTTGCAATTTAGGCATTTAACAAATCTAAAATTCGTGTTCTTCGCGGTTAAATTTCATCCTTCATCCCTCATCCTTCATAATTTATCCTTTGACTGCGCCTGCGAGTGCGCCGGAGATGAATTGGCGCTGGAAGGCGATAAAGATCATCATAATTGGTAGGGTGGTGAGCGCTGTGCCCATCATCAATTGGCCATAATCAATAATTGATAAGCCAACGAGGGCGTTGATCCGCACGGGCAGGGTTTCCATGGCTTTGTCGCGCATAATAATCAACGGCCAGAAGAAGCTGTTCCATTGAAACATAAACGAATAAATTGCCAAGGCTGCAAGGGTTGGGCGCATAGTTGGCAGCGCCACGCTGGTGAAAACCCGCCACTCGCCAGCGCCATCAATTCGCGCCGCATCAAGCAGATCATCAGGCAAGGCTTGCATGCTTTGGCGCATCAAGAAGATGCCAAACGGATTGGCCAGCGCCGGCAAAATCACCGCTTGATAGCTGCTGATCCAGGTTGGATCGCCAAAGAGCGTGATTTTGGCCATGAGTTGAAACAGTGGCACGGCGGTGACATGATAGGGAATCATCAAGACTAACAAAAACATGCCAAATAAGATTGAGCGCCCGCGAAAGCGGAATTTGGCAAAGGCATAACCCGCCAGCGAAGCGATAAAGACGCTGAGGCTAGCATAAACCACCGCAATAAAGGCCGAATTGAATAGCGAACGCCCAAAGCCATTGTCAAACAGGCCTTGAATATTCGACCAAGCAGCGCTGCCAAACCACAAATGTGGTGGAAAGCGCAGCACTTCGCTTGAGGGCTGCGAGGCTTGGACAAACATGTAGTAGAAGGGGAATAGTGATAAAAATGCCCCAACGACTAATAAAAGGTAGATCGCGCCACGCTGGAAGCGGCTCACAAAGGGCTTGGGCACAAGTTCATCGGAAAGCTTGGTTTTTGCCATCGCTTAATCCTCCCCGCGCTGGGCGATGCGAAATTGTAAAAGCGAAAAGACGGCGATGATCAAGACCATGGCATAGGCAATTGCCGAAGCGTAATTAAACTCGGCATTTTGGAAGGCCGTGCGATAGAGCAAGGTGGCCATGCTGAGGGTTTCGTTGGATGGCCCGCTGCGGGTCAGCAGATATGGCTCATCGAAAATTTGCAACGTGCCAATGGTTGAAAGCACCGTAGTCAGCAAAATGGTGGGGCGCATCATCGGCACGGTAATCGCCCAGAATTTGGCCCATGCGCCTGCGCCATCAAGCTCTGCCGCCTCGTACAACTCGGTTGGGATACTCTGCAAACTGGCGAGATAAATCACCATGTTATAGCCCGTCCAGCGCCACGTAATTGCCATAACCAGCGAGAATTTAGCGGGCCAAGCATTGGTAAGCCAGGGCACTGACTGCACGCCCAAGCCATTGAGCACATAGTTGATCAAGCCTTTTTCATCATTCAGCAGCAGCCGAAAGATCAAGGCCACGGCAAATAAGGCCGTGATTGCTGGCAGAAAATAGATTAAGCGAAAGGCTGTGCGAAATTTGAGCACCGCGCTATTGAGCAACACCGCCAAGACCATTGCGAGGCCAAGTTGCAGTGGCACTTGAAATACCAGCAAAAACACCGTGTTGATCAGCGCTTTACGAAACACCGTGTCGCCGAACAAGCGCCGATAGTTATCGAGGCTGAAGCCGCTGTTGGGGTTGAGTTGGCTCTCAAAGCTCAATTGCAACGAGGCAATAATTGGGTAGAGCATAAAGATGCCAAAAATCAACAATGCTGGTAGCAAAAACATGTACGGGGTTAGTCGCCGTCGCCATTGGTAGCGGCGCTCTGCTGGTGTAAGTAGCTGCGACCCCATAGAACCCTCCTAGGCAAAGGCTATTAATTCAAACTCCCCTCTCCCGTATGGCGGGAGAGGGGTTGGGGGTGAGGGTATGAACTATTGGGCGATTTCGCGGCCAGTTTGGTTGGCCAATTCGGCAGCAGCTTCTTGCAGAGCTTGTTTGGGGTCCATGCCTTGGCTCAGCACTTTGGCTTGAGCTGAAGCCAAAACTGCTTGGCCTTTGGCATAATCTTTGGTGTAGGTTGCTGCTGGAATGTTCTTGATCTCATCAGCAAACAGTTTCCAAATTGGTTGGTTGTTGAAGAAGGCCACTGGCTTGCTATAGAGGTCAGCGCTGTAGGCTGGCTGATAGCTTGGCCAAATGCCGAATTTTTCCATCATAATGTTTTGGCCTTCGCTGGTGGCCAAGGCATGCTCAACGAACAACCAAGCTGCATCGAGATTTTTGGTTGCAGCCGGAATTGCCAAGGTTGAGCCACCTAGGTTGGCAGCGCGATTGCCGCCTTTTTCGAAGGCTGGCAACAACATCACATCCCATTTGCCTGAAAGATCTGGCGCTTGGTCGATGATTGTGCCGCTATACCAGACCCCAAATGGAACCGTGGCAACATCGCCATTTTTGGTCGCGGCAACTGTGCCATCCCAACCATTGATATTGGCAACTAAGCCTTTATCGTTGATTTCTTTGAGCAAGGTCAATGCTTGAACCGATTTGTCGTTGTTGAGGTTGATTTTGCCATCGCTATTGAAATAGCAGCATACGCCCAATTGGCTGGTCATCATACGGAAGCCAGCATCATCGGCCACAATATCGACTGGCAAGAGCTTGGTTTTGCCATTGGTCGCGGCCAAAATCTTTTCGCCAGCAGCGATCAAATCGGCCCATGTTTCGATCGATTTAGGATCTACGCCAGCTTGCTCGAAAATATCAACCCGATACCACAAACCAGTTGGGCCGGAATCCCAGGGAATCGAGCGAATTTTATCGCTAATTTTGGATTGTGCCCATTTGGAAGGATCAAAATCTTTTTCGTATTTGCTAGCGCGGCTGGTTAAGTCGGCCAAGCCGTCGGGGAAGGTTGACGTATACACATCCATGCGGTCGGATTCGATCGCGACCACATCGGGTAAGCCAGCGCCGCCAGCTTGCAAGCCTGAAGTCAGCTTATCGTAGACATCTGTGCGCCCAATATCTTGGACAGTAACTTTGACGTTGGGATATTTTT
Organism: Chloroflexota bacterium; assembly: GCA_020161265.1. Classification (NCBI taxonomy): domain Bacteria; kingdom Bacillati; phylum Chloroflexota; species Chloroflexota bacterium. The sequence goes on from JAIUOC010000006.1 coordinate 224,502, forward strand.
GGTTAAACGAGGGAACCGTTGCTTCGAGGCTCTTGGCGGCCACATTCCAAGCCCAAACTGTAATTTCGCCTTTAACTTCGGCGGGATTGGTGGAGCCAGTGTTGCTGGTCGTGGTTGTGGTGCTCTCGCTGCCACACGCAGCCAAAATCAGCGTCAATACCAACAGGCTAATTAACGAACGATGCATATTTCGGCGAACCATCATCGGGTCTCCTTGCGCTACATTGCACATACCACCATACTGCGAATTATTAGGTACGTTCTGGCTTGTGGGAATTTAATCGGGGATGACCTCCTTTGCTTAGCTCTAGGTACGCATCAACAGAGATCATGGATTAAATCATTATAGCTATCATAGCATATTCTGGCTATTTCGTGGGAGCGTTTCCATTGCTGTTAATTATTGATTTCTACGCTTGCTTGCAGCCGTGAACGTTGTATGCTTGGGGCAAGCCGTTGCTGACTGCCAGCAAAACAATAATCTCAAAACGGGCAACCTATTCTTGGTGGCTGAGCAAGGATCTGCATGTAACCGCAATGCTTAGCTTAGGGTGATGCATGAGGAATAGCTAAAGAAGCATAAAGATGTCTACCGATAACAAATATTAATCAAGAGGAATTACTGTGACCTTCGTCAATCTAATTAGAAATGGTTTACACAACTACTCGTCGATTGAGTTGGTACGCTATGCCTTGCATGATCCCGCCAATTTCAAGCAGGTTGATGCAGTGCTTGCTCAGCGGATGCCCGACCCTGCGCTGCCGAATTGCTGATTGCTGCATTTGAGGCAGGCACAGCTCCCGTGTGGTTGGTGGCGTATTTGCTTGGGCGAATTGGCACAGCTTGTGGTTATGCTACAGCTCGCACGATTGTGTTGGCTGCACCTGGTAAACTTGCTGAAAGCTACGCCGCTGTGGCAATGGTACGTATTCGCGGAGCACAAGCCTTTGGCGAGTTGGCAGAATTGCTTAAAACCGCCCCGCAATGCGCTAGCCGCGAGGCCGCAGCGAGTGGGCTGGCTGAGTTTGGCTCAGCTGAAGCGGCTGAACTAATTTTGACGGCTAGCCAAGCCCAAACAATTCGGGCAAGTATTGCGCGACGCTTGCTCACCCCAACCCCTCGGCAATTGTAGGCGAGGGGTTGAGTGAAAAGCATGATTTAGGGAGTAGCAACTTTTTGCTTGAGGCTCGTTTGTAGTTCGCTGCTCAAATTGGTGAAAAAGGTGTATTTGGTTTTTTCTTCGATGGTCGCAACCGAAACGATATAATCGCGCCAATCTTTATCGCGAATCCCATCGCGATTGGGCATGCGCAAGGCAATCACTTCGGTATTGCGATTGATATCGCTGATCTGATCGTTAGCATCAAGCACCAGCGCAATCTTCCAAACATACTTGGGCACGCGAATTTTGGGATCGCCGATGCTGCCGTCGGAGCCTTCGGGGCCAGCAATCAAATAAAGTTGCTTGCCATCACGCACCAAATCGCGGCAATAATCCTCGAATTCTTTCCATGGGCCTTGGTTGTTGTCGGGAGCTTGGGGCACGATGTTGGTCATATAAAACACCGAGCGATTGATACTTTCCGAGGCGGTGCGATCGGCTGATGGCAACATATGGCCGCGATCATAGCCGCTGTTGGTGTAATCGGTCGGCTTAACCCGATACCAGCCTTCAGGCAAATCGGGGTCGGTGGTGAATTGGCTGCGGTCGGTGCTACCCAAATCGCTAATATCCAAATGCCAACTGACCCAATTGAGAATATTCAGTTTGCGATTGTAGGCTAGGCTATATTCTGGGCGCTGGATCAAGTAATTATCGCTGCTGCTGGTTTCGGGCAAGGCTCCGCTAGGATTGCCCAACGCCATGTGATTAACATCGGCTTGCGGTTGATTTGAATTATTGGAGCTACTGGGCTTTGGCGTGGCCAGAAATTGCTGGGCATCGCAGCCACTCAGCAATACAATCAGCGTGATGATCCCAATCCAAAAACGGCGCATAAACATCCTCACAGCAAATGTAGTGGTTTCTGCTAGGCAGTGTAGCACAGTTGGGCGCTTTCAAGGCTAGCGAATCTGGATAATCGCAAAATCTAAGGCGCTTTCAAGGCTAGCTAGGGGCTTGGTATTGGCTAAATCATCAATCAATAGCTGAGTTAATTGTTGATATTTGGCTTGATACAGCGGTGGTCGCTGAATCGCGAGGCTTTGGCGTAAATGCTCGCTGCTAAGGTACAGGCAGGCCGCAGCTTGTGGTTGATGCTGGCTCAGATATTCAGCGCAGGCTTCAATTACCAACAAGGCTCGCCATTGTTCGTTCAAGGCTTGTTGTAAATGCAGCGATTCATGCAAGTAGTTGCGAGCTTGAGCCAGCTTGCCTTCATTCAACGCCAACAAACCTAAGCTATAGTTGGCTAGCTCAATACAACCACGATAGCCAATTTCATGGCTCAAATTGAGGCAATTATGCAGTAATTCGCTGGCTTGCTCCAAGCGTTGTTGTTGCAATGCCAATTCGCCCAGATAATTGAGCGTTTGACAAACCATAGCGCTGCGGTTTGCTCCGGTGGCCGTGCTAACCTGTAAACATTCTTCCAAATAGTGTTGAGCCTTGGCAAAATCGGCTTGATACAAGGCTACTTGGCCAAGATGGCCGAGGGCAAACATCGCGCCCCAGCTTGAATCGAGCACCTGAAAGAGATCGAGGCTTTTGTGAAATAGTCCATAAGCTTGCTCGAACTGACCCTGACTTAAGGCTAAACGCCCCAAATGTTCTAACGACCAGGCCTGCAATTCCTGTTGCTCAAGGTTTTGGAAAATTGTGAAACTTTGCTGGAGTTGGCTTTGCGCTTGTTGCCAATTGCCATGCATCTGAGCCAATTCGCCCAATCCATGTAGCGACAACCCCAAACTATGGTGGTCGGCCATGCCCTCGGCCATCTCAACACTTGCCTGAAACGAATGGTGCATCAGGGTATATTCGCCCAGATCATGGGCCAACCAACCAACTAAGCGCAACAATTGGGCACGTAATGGCGATTGTAAGCTGGCGGTTTGGGCAATCACGGCCTCAGCAATTTGGCGACCCTCTTGTTGATGCCCATAATAAGTCCAAAAATCCCAGAGCAGCACCACCAAGCGCACACTCAGATCGGCTTCGTGATGGTCGAGCGCCCATTGAATTGCCGCTTTGAAGTTGCGATATTCCTGTTGCAACATTTCGGTGCGCCGTTGAAAAAGCTGCGGTGCTTGCCAAGCCATAATATGTTCGGCCAACCGCAAATAATACAAGGCATAGCCGCGTTGCAACAGCAGCGTTTCGCCGCGATTGTTGAGTTGTTGCAGGGCGTATTCGCGCGTAACTTCGAGCATCTGAAAGCGCGGTTCGCCATGGCTTGCGATTGTTTGTTGCAATAAACTTTGATCAACCAAGGCCATCAAGCCTGCCTGAACTTGGTCGACTGCTTGGGGCAGGCTTTCCAAACGTAGACCACTAGTTTGCTCTGGTTGTGGCTCAAGGCTCGCGCAAATCACCGCCGCAGCTTCGATTGTGCTGCCACCAGCAAATACCGCCAAACGACTAAACAGGCTTTGCAAATCTGGTTCGAGCAGGCCAAAGCTCCAATCGAGCGTGCCGCGCAAGGTTTGTTGGCGGGCTGTGCGCTGTTGGGGGCGTTGCAAAATATTTAAGCGTTGCTGCTGATTAATCCGATTGAGCAAGGCTTGGGGGGCGAAAAATTTGCTTTGCAAGGCGGCTAATTCGATTGCTAAAGGTAAGCCTTCGAGCGCGATGCTTAGTTCGCTGATGGCTTGGGCATTGGTTTGATCAAGCTGAAACTGCGGATTGACCGCTTGTACTCGTTGCAAATAGAGTTGCACCGCTGGAATTTCGGCCAACTCGCTGGGGGGTAGATAATCGGCGGGATGTGGAGTTGCCAAGGGCTGAACCTGATATTCGTATTCACCATAAAGCTGCATTGCGCGGCGGCTGGTTACTAACATTTTGAGGCTAGCCGCGCTACTTAATACGTTTTCGAGCAATTCAGTCAGCGGAAATAGATGCTCAGCATTATCAAAAATCAATAATGTGGATTGCTGGTCGAGCTGCTGAATTAATCCACTGAGGGTTGGGCTAGTTGGCTGAATTAAGCTAATTAATGCTGGCTCAATTGCCGTCATGGTTGTGATATTGGCCAAATCGAGATACCAGCAAGCAGTAAATTGGGTTTGTTGAGCTAAGGCCAAGGCTAAGCGCGATTTACCCACGCCTGCATGGCCAAGCAAGGTTAGTAGCCGCACTTGTGGTTGTAACAGCAAGGGTTTGAGCAAAGCTAGGGTTGGTTCGACCCCAACCAAACTGGTTAGTGGCTGTGGCAAGGTTGGTTTGGAATGTGTTGCAAGGGTCAGCGGCTGATCGATTTGCCAAGTATTTAGGGCATAGGCCACGGCGGGTAGCAATTCGTTGAGGCGATGAAAATAGGTGGTACGGCTGATGCTCAAATGATCAGCATAAAAATCGGCGGTAGCTTCGGGGCTTGCTAAAATAACGGCTAAAATTCGTTGTTGGCTGGCAACAAAAGCATATTCATGCAGATATTTGTAAATATTTGCTAAACCACCGCGCTGATTGAGCCAGGTTTGCCATGGATCGGCCTGCAACAAGCGTAGCGGATAGCGCGGAAACCGCAACAAAGCCTTGATATGCTCTTCATCCCATGGTTGGTTGAGGCTTGGTTGGGTGAGCGCTATCATCATTGAAGCTCCTTTGGGGTTGGCCGCTGGCTTGATCTTACCATATCTGAGCAACTTTGTGCATTCAATAGAAGAAGTAACAAAAACACACGCTCCAAATGGAGCGTGTGCTTGGAAACGAGATTTAGCTAGCGCTTATTGCACGCCACAAGCCGTCCAGGCTTGAGCGGTTGCGTTGTATTCAGCGCTGCTTGCGCCATAGAGGTCGCGGGCGGCGTTGAGGGTTGCAGTGCGCACGGCCTTGAAGTTTGAGCTTGGGGTCAAGTAGACCGTCAAGGCGCGATAGAAGATCGCAGCGGCTTTTGGTCGGCCAATGCCAGTTACTGCTTGACCAGAGGTGCGGTTGGTGCCACCTTGAGCCAACAGATAGAAGACTTGGTTTTGAATCCCGCTGTTGATGTGCACGCCGCCATTATCGCCAGTGCCAGTGTAGCGCTTGCTGTAGTGGTCGGGGTCGCCTTCAGCAGCTGGGTTCGACATATTGCGCAAAGCATCGCCAGCGGTGGCTGGGGTGTAGATATCTTCGCCAATCAGATAATCGCCTGAGCCACTGCTATATTCGACCATCGTGCCGAAAATATCCGAGAATGATTCGTTAGCAGCACCCGATTCGTTGCTATAGATCAAGCCAGCGGTTTTTTCGGTCAGACCGTGGGTAATTTCGTGGCCTGCAACATCGAGCGAAACCAATGGGCGGAAGGTTGTGCCATCGCCATCACCATAGGTCATGCTTGAGCCGTTCCAGAAGGCGTTGTTATAGCGATTGCCATAATGCACGCGGCTCAACACGCGGAAGCCATTGCCATCGATGCCACGGCGGCCAAAGCTGCTCAAGTAGTAGTCCCAAGTCAATTGAGCGCCATAGTGGGCATCAACGCCAGCGCTTTGAACATTAGCAGTCGTGTTGGTGCCCCAAACATTATCAGCATCGGTGAAGGTGCTACCGCCAGTGGTGCGGTTGTTCATGTTAGTGGTGTACATCCCGCCGCGTGAGTTATCGCGCAGATAGTAAACCCCACTCACCAAATCGGTAGTAATTGAGACATTGCCGCTGTACAAGCTCTTGCCAGTTCCAGTTGCGTTGACTCCATCCATGTCGTTGTAGTACAGCTCGGTTTCGCCAGTCTTGGCGTTGATGAAGAACTCGTGGTGAGCAGTTGCTTCGGTGCCATCTTCAATGTGCAAGCTAACATGGAAGACGATCACTGAATCTTGGCCTTCGCGTGGCAAGATTTTGAGTTCGCTGCTGACTTCTGCGCCACCAGCTTTTTTGGCGTTGAAATCATATTTGACTTGGCTTTGGGCAATTTTGATTGCTTCAGCTGAGCTTAAGCTAGCGCTGGTATCAATCCCATCAACCGCGAAGAGTTCACCACTTTCTTGGGTCACATTGCCTTTATTGTCGAGGTGCGCAATTACTTGGCCGCCAAAGACTGGCAAGCCAGCGTAGGTTTGGTCAAGGCGCACGTTGATGCCCAGATCGTCTTGATCAACGCCACGCACTTGCAAATTGGCGCTATTTGCACCTTTGCCAGCGAAGTGATCCAAGCTGGTATCAACCGCTGCGGTGACCCAATCTGGGCGCACGCCTTTGGCTTCGGCTTCGCGATAAGTGCGGATCAACTGCCCGCGAACTTTGTCGTAATCTTGAGCACCAGTGCTAACAGCAGAACCAAAGACAGCCCCAACTAAACCGAGCAATGCAGCAACAGTGATTAAACGTTTGCGAACCATAAAGAATTATAACCTCCGCAATTTGTAGGGATTTCGAGAACAACTAGCTCATCAGTAAGCCACCACATAAACCAGCAGCTTATTCAGAAAACTGACGAAAATAGTCATACAGCTGGCGCATCAACAACGAGCGTTGTTAATAGCCAATTACGAAATTGCAGTGCCGTGGCAGGTCTGGCGCTGGCTTCTCTGATGAGGTCGGGCGACATCATACTAGAAGTCATCGGTTGGCCAAAGCTGGAGCATTATCATGCTCATGGCGCTTATGGAAGGGTCTGAATCTTGGTTTGCTTGAATAGTACTATCGGCGCAGTAAAACGATACCACGGCCTATTTCAATATGCAAGATTGTTGATACGTTGTTTCAACTAATTTTTAACTATTTTTAGGCCATTACAAAGGGATAAAAATTATTTTACTATTTTTCACCACTATCCAGTGGCAATAGTGACATGGGGGATTTTTAGGGGATTGCGGCTCTAAAAAACCAGCATTATTGAGGAGTTTGCATATGCGACTTTGTGGTTTTACTGCTGGATGGTTACTTGGGCTGTGGTTAAATGATAGGCTGCAAATAGCATGGTATCTATATTTTATCGCATCAATAGCAATTATTTTAATCATTATCTATATCCGAAAATCATGGCAGGTTATGCTGATAGCAATATATGCTGGTACTATGCTAGGGGTAGTACGAATGGCGGTCAGTCAAAATTCCTCAAATCTTGACGATATTCGTCAACAGATTGGCATGACGACCCGTTTAGAAGGGGTGATTGTCGGTGAGCCACAATGGACTCCTCAGCAACAACGGGTGGTGTTAGCCGTCCACGCTTATCAGCATGAACAGCAACGTGTTGCCACAACTGGCCAAATTATGTTGACCTTGCCCGCCGAGCCACCGCGCAGCAATGGCGAACGCTTGTTAGTCAGCGGCACAATCATCACGCCAACCGCTAGCCCAAATTTCGATTATGCCGAATATCTGCGTCGCCGCTCAATCTATGCCATGCTTGAGCCTGCAACCGTTGAACAAGCCTTGCCTGCGAAAACTTCAGCCTATCAACGCTTACTCACGCTCAAACAGCGCTCCCAAACAATCATCAATCAAACGCTGCCCCAACCTCAAGCAGCAGTTTTGGTCGGAATGTTGCTGGGAGTCAAAAGCAGCGTGCCTCAAGCTGTGTGGGATACCTTCAATCGCACTGGGCTTTCGCATATCTTAATCATCTCAGGCTGGAATATTACAATTGTGGTGGCGGCGTTATTGGGTTTGGGCAAGGCCTTAAAGCTCAGTCAACGCCACGCCACCATGGTGGCAATTGGCGCAATTGTGGTGTATGTGGCCTTTGTGGGAGCCAGCGGGGCTGTGATTCGCGCTGCCTTGATGGGCGCAATTGTGGCCTTGGCCCAGCCGCTTGGCCGTAAATCCGATGCTTGGGCAGCGCTTGCGGCGGCAACTTGGCTCATGACCCTAATCGATCCGCATACCTTATGGGATTTAGGCTTTCAACTATCAGCGTTGGCCACGGCTAGCCTATTTGCCTGGGGCAAGCCAATTGAAGCCAAATTGCGTCGGTGGCTGCGTTGGCGCTGGCTCGAATGGATGATCGAGCCATTGACCGCAACCTTAGCCGCCCAAATTTGGACACTGCCGATCATTCTGTATCATTTTGGCAATCTCTCGTTGATTGCACCTGTGGCTAATGTATTGATTGTGCCAGTTGTACCGTTGATCATGGCCAGCGGCGCGGTATTGGCCTGTTTAGGCTTATTTGGTCGTTGGTTAGCCTTTTTGGCCTTGCCAATCACATGGGCGGCACTAACTTGGGTTGTAGAGGTGGCTGCATGGCTGGCCGATTTGGCTTGGGCAGCGGTCGAAATTCCTAGGTTTGGCATAAGCTGGCTGTTGCTGGCGTATGGCTTGAGTGTTGGGGCGAAGGCGTGGATGGAGCGAGAGAACATAGAGCAAAGAACATAGAGCATAGAGGGATGAGGGGCTAAGGATGAAGATTGAGTAGTTGGGTTTTTAACCACGAAGCAGGAATTTAACGCAGCGGCGCTGAGGGAAGTAAGAAGGATGAGGGATGAAGGATGAACAGCTCATTCGTGTAATTCGTGCAATTTGTGGCGAAACAACTCTTCGCGTGCTTCGTGAATCAAAAAACTTAAATCTCCAGGTACAATATTATGTTCTATGCTCTATGTTCTATGTTCTGGCTTTCATCCCTCCTCCTTCATATTTCATCCTTAAATAAAAGCCCCAGCCCTGAGCAAACGCCAGAACTGGGGCGGTAGGCCAAAGCGAGAATTAGTACAAATCAGCCAAGACTGATTCGAGGGCTTCTTTGCTTGGGCGCAGTTGTTCGGCTGAGAGTTGGCTCAAGGGCTTTTCGTCCATGTGCAACAAATCGTGGATGGTACGATTGTTGTTTTGATTGACATAAATCAAGCCAGTGATGAACTCTTGGTTTTCGCGAGCAGCATCCAAGCGCGACAAGGCAGCAACGCGGTTGGTTGGATCGTACTCGTTCTCAAGTTTCTTGAGTACAATCGTTGAGCCGTCGTGCATCTTGACTGGAATTGCTTCGCCTTCTTCGTAGTCAACCGTGATTTCTTCTTGGGCGCGGATGAAGGTCATGTCGTGCAGACGTTCTTCGTGTTCCTTGCCGTAAGCGTAGCTCTTGGTTGAATCTTCGTGGTTGTTGAAGGTCACACAAGGGCTGATGATATCGAGAATCGCCAAACCACGGTGGCTCAAAGCAGCCTTGAGCAAGGCTTCAACTTGGCGTGGGTCTCCAGCAAATGAACGAGCAACAAAGGTTGCGCCACCGATGATCGCTTCTGAACAGAGATCAATTGGGGGGAGTTCGTTCAAGCCAGCGTATTTCAGCTTTTGGCCGATATCGGCGGTTGCTGAGAATTGGCCTTTGGTCAAACCATACACGCCGTTGTTTTCGACGATATAGACCATTGGTACGTTACGGCGTACCAAATGCTTGAATTGACCCATCCCGATTGAGCCAGTATCGCCGTCACCGCTTACTGCTAAACCGATCAAGTTGCGGTTGGTGACGATTGCACCAGTGGCAACTGAGGGCATGCGTCCGTGAACGCTATTGAAACCGTGGGAGCGGCCCAAGAAATAAGCCGGAGTTTTCGATGAACAGCCGATGCCGCTAAATTTGGCAACTTGATAAGGCTGGACACCTAATTCGAAACAAACCGAAACAATCCGTGATGAGATTGAGTCGTGGCCACACCCGGGACACAGCGTCGAAGGTGCGCCTTTGTATTCACCTTGTTCAAACCCAAGCAGGTTAATTTTTGGCTTGGGAGTCGCTTTGGTCGTTGCCATGGCCTATGCTTCCCCTTTTTGTACTGATTCAGTCACCCAGCGGGCGGTTAATGGCAAGCCATCGCAGCTTGCAACAGCAATAATCCGGCCAGCTAATTCTGGGTATTCCATCCGCAATAGTTGTGCCATTTGGCCGTTGTAGTTGTTGTCAACCACATAAATGCGTTCGTACTTAGCCACAAATTCGCCAACTTCTTTGGTGAATGGCAATGCCCGCACCCGTTGGTAGGCGGCGTTGATGTTGGCTTCGCGCAAACGATCCAAGGCTTCGATGATTGCTGGATCATTCGAGCCATATGAGAGAATCCCGATCGTGGCGTTTTCTTCGTTGACCGTGACTGGCGCTGGAACAATTGTTCGCGCAGTTTCAAACTTGCGGGCCAAGCGATCCATGTTAGCGACCCACTCGTCTGAGCGTTCGGTATACTTGGCATCTTGATTGTGGCCTGAACCACGGGTGAAGAAGGCGGCTTTGGGGTGGTTGGTGCCAGGCAGCGTGCGGAAAGGAATTCCATCGCCATCAACATCGCGATAGCGGCCCCAATCGCCCACAGCGGTCAAAGCATCGGCATCAAGCACCTTACCGCGATCCATTGGCTCGGTTGGATACTCGAATGGCTCCGACATCCATTGGTTCATGCCCAAGTCGAGGTCGCTGAGCACAAAGACAATCGTTTGCAAGCGTTCAGCCAAATCGAATGAGCGCCAGCCAAACTCAAAACATTCCTTGATGCTTGAAGGCAACAAACAAACGTGTTGGGTATCGCCGTGGCTCAGGAAGTAGGCTGAGAGCAAATCGCCTTGGCCAGTGCGAGTAGGCATACCCGTACTTGGCCCCATGCGCATCACATCCCAAACCACACATGGCACTTCGGTGAAATAGGCCAAGCCGGTAAACTCAGCCATCAACGAAATCCCAGGGCCGGAAGTAGCGGTCATTGAGCGAGCGCCAGCCCAACCAGCCCCAATAATCATCCCAATCGCAGCCAATTCGTCTTCGGCCTGGACTACGGCATACGTTGGCTTGTTGGTTTCTTTATTGATGCGCAATTCTGGCAAGTAGTCGTTGAGGGCATCGACCAAGCTGGTTGAAGGCGTAATTGGATACCAAGCGACGAATGAAACGCCACCGAATACCGAGCCAAGTGCACCAGATGTATTACCATCGAGCATAATCATGCCCTTGGTTTTATCCATGCGCTCAACGCGGAATGGCGATGGAGTGGAGATATTCGCAGCAGCCCAAGCTACCGCAGCATTCACCACATTCATGTTTGAGGCAATGGCTTTTTGCTTGCCTTTGAAGTGTTTATTCAAGGCGCTTTCGATTTCGGCAACTTCAATGCCGACCAAGTGCGCCAAAACTCCAACATAAACCATGTTGGCAATATAATCACGCAAGCTCGCATCGACCCCTGAATTCTTCACCAATTCCTTGACAGGCATGGGGAAGTAGGTCACGTCGCTACGTGAAAGCTCTTGGCGTGAATCATCAGGATACAGACAAATCCCACCTGGCTCAAGCGATTGAAGGTCATCGCCAAAGCTAGCTGGATTCATTGCCACCAAGACATCGCGTTTGTGGCGACGAGCTTGATAGCCATCCTTGCTCAAGCGAATTGAATACCATGTGGGTAAACCCTTGATGTTTGAAGGAAACAGGTTCTTGCCTGTGACCGGAATACCCATGTTGAAACATGCACGGAGGATGGTATTATTGGCGGTTTGGCTCCCAGAACCATTGGGAGTAGCCACAATAATCGCGAAGTCGTTAATATTCACGTCCTCACGGGCGATTTCAGCGGGCTGTTGCTCCGTCTGATAATCTACGACTGCCATGAACGTATTCTCCTTAATTGGCTTCTTTGCCAGGTTATAGCCTCTAAAGATACTGCGAACACAATGGTTCGTCAACCAACAAAACGCTGGTTTTTGCGGTTATCTAAACCATAATTGTACGCCGTGATTGCTTTAGCTGCGATGTATTATATCTATTATATCCATAGACAGAATCTATGAGAACAGCAGTTTTTACCAGTTTTAGGGGCGATTTGCTATTCTAGTGCTAAAAGAAGAACCAGCCGCTCTGTGCCATGAGCGGCTGGCGTGCCAACTGGAGAGGGGAGAGAGGAGCACCGAGATGCGCAGTTGCCGCTACGCCCTCGTATCAATGCTGACGCTTTGCCGATGAATGCATGTCCAGTGCTTCAGAACTGCGTCATAATAAAAACTGTTTTATCGGATAAATCAGTTTTTATTGATGGGCGTAGTGTACCCAAGGTTGGATAGTTTGTCAAGTAGCAATGTTTGGAAGGATGAAGGATGAAGGATGAGGGATGAATGTTAGAACAAAGAACATAGAGCATAGAACATAAGGTTGTTATTGGGATCGAGAATTGTGAGGCTTGACCCACTAAGAACACGAAGTTACACGAAGGATTATTTTTTAGCCACGAATTGCACGAATGAGCTGTTCATCCTTCATCCCTCATCCTTCATCCTTCCCTTAGCGCCTCTGCGTTAAAAAATAACCCCATAATCGTTATGTTCTATGTTCTATGCTCTTTGTTCTATAACTTGGCATAAACCTCTTGAACCGTCAGTCTACACTGAATTGAGCGTAATTCCAGCACCGCTTGCGGATCGTCGATTTCACTCAAGAGCCATTGATTGGCTGCCTGACGACTATAGTGCTCAATATGGTAGGGATCTTGGGCAACTAACAGATATTCACGTAGCGAGGGAATTTGACGATAATGCTGAAATTTCCCCCACGATCATAGTGTTCAGTTGATGGCGAAAGCACTTCAATAATCAGCGTGGGGTTGAGCAAGGTATCTTGATGGCTATCGTCAAACTAGGTTTCGCCACACACAACCGAGACATCAGGATAGGTATACAAGCCTGTAGCCGAGATTTTGATCCGAAGATCGCTGGGGAAGACTGTACAAGAACGTTGCTTTAACTGGCTATGTAATTCGGCAATCAAATTGGCCACAATCAAATTATGGTTGCGACTCGCGCCAGCCAAGGCATAAACCTGCCCATTCAGAAATTCATGCTTGGCGGGGCTGGTTCGCTCACCAGCCAAATATTCCTCAATGGTCATTGGGCTAATTGATTCGGCACGCATACACTCGCCATCCACTAAATTCAATCGCCCTTGCATCATAGCACATGGCTTTGGGGTTGGTTGTTGGGAAGCGGAAGGCTTGATCCACGAAGAACACGAAGTTACGTTTAAACCGCGAAGGGCGCAAAGAGCACGAAGGAACTGATCGTAGCGATCCTTCGCGCTCTTCGCGGTTAAAAAACTTTTCACTAGATCTTCATCCCTCATCCTTCATCCTTCATCCCTACAATTAGTGGCCTTCTTCGCCCAATTTGCGCACAATATCGGTTTGCGAGAGCACGCCGATCGGCCAAACGCGGCCATCGTTGCGCTCCTCAACCACGACCAAGCGATGAATTCGGTTGCTGGTTAGCAGATTGGCGGCGCGGCTCAGATCAACGTGAGGCATACAGGTAATAACATCGCGGGTCATAAACTCGCCAACTGGGCTGTCCATCGAGCGCTCATAATCGAGGCCACGACTCCACGCACCAAGGGCATCGGTTTGCGAAAAAACGCCCGCTAAAGAACCAGGGCCATCAACCACCACCAAGGCTTGAATGCGGTTGCCTTGCAGGAGCGTGATCGCCTCGCGGAGGCTGGTTTCGGTTCGACAGGAGATTACTTCTGCGTTCATGGTATCGCCAACGGTTAACTGAGCAGTCATTGCCATGCTCCTTTGCATTTCTGAGGTTTGGCCGAGGTTCGATTGTTGGCTATTATACCATGACGCATTGCATTATCAAGTACTTTTTCAGCGAATTTTCGCTAGATCGTAAAATTCTCATCTGGGCTGATAATAAAAACAACTTGGACATTGACTTCAATCTGTTTGCGATGAATCATAGCAAGGCCCAGATCATCTTTGCTGATTCCACTGCCGCCACTCCGCATGAAACTAGCCGATTTACGAAACTCGCCATCTTGGGCATACGGATGGTGTTCACTGCCATATTGATCATCAACCCGATGCACGCCGATAATCCGCACGCCAAGGGTTTGCGCCATTGCTTTGGCCTTGGCTTTGGCTAATTCCAAGGCAGATTGTAGCCATCCATTCAAGATTGCTGGATCATCGGGAAAGCCCCACGTAACATGTTCAAGGCTGGCTTGTTTTTGGCTGGTAATAATGCCGAGCACATCGGGCAGTTGCTCTAAATCGGCGCAGCGAATCAAAAGGGTATAGGTGGCGCTCGAACTACGCAGCAACACGCCATTATTCACCTCAGCCACCACGCTTTGGAGTTGGATGGCCGTCTTGTCCAAGCCATAGCTGGTCAAGGCTTCGACCAACTGGCGCACTTCTTTGGCTTTTTCCAAGGCGGTATTGTTGCTAATGACCGATGAACCTTTGATCCGCACGGTTATTTCGGCTCGATTAGCATCAATCAGCTGGCGATAACTGCTGCTGACATTTAAGAGGTTTGATTCCATAAACGACTCCTTGATTGATCCACGAAGGACACGAAGGGTTGAAACCGCGAAGAACGCGAAGGCTATATTTAGCCACGAATTGCACGGATTCCACGAATTATTCTTTTGCTATTCCCAATATGTTCCGGCATTGACTCAGTGCTATGCTTAATCCTGACCCCTAGTCCCTGAATCCTGACCCCTAGCCCTTTTGCATTAATTATTTTGCCTTTTGATTTCTGCCTTTTGACTTGCTCCAATTTGCCTTTTGACTTCTGCCTTTTGACTTGCTCCAAGGTTTGTACACAATAAATCGAGCACACTGCTGCTTGGTGGGCGTTGATGATGCCAGGCGGCGACGATCCTGCGTTGTGGCTGGGCATCGAGCAACCGTCGATAGACCACATTGGGATGCGGCTCGGCTTGGGTTAATGATTGTGGCACAAACGCCATACCCAAACCTGCGGCTACACAACGTTGAATCGTGGTTAAATTGGTCACTCGCCCAACCACTTGCGGCTCCAAATGTTGTTCGTAGCAAAATGCATCAACTTGTTGGCTCAAACAATGGTCATCGTGTAACGCCAGCAACGGCATGTGATATAAATCATTTAATTGCAAGACCGAACGCTGAGCATATTGATGATCGTGTGGTAATGCTACCAACAACGCTTCATCAAATAAAGGCTCAATCTGGATCAACGGATGCTCGATCGGCCCGCTGGCAACCAGCAAATCGAGGCTATATTCGATTAGTTGAATTAATAATTGGCTCGTCGTATGTTCAACTATGCTTAATGTTGTTCGAGGAAAATGGTGTTGAAAGGCTTGGCTGACGTTCGGAAAAAAGCGCGGAGCCAACGTCGGAATAATTCCAATTGCCAAACGACAAGCGTGCTGCTCAACACTGTCGCTGACATGTTGTTTGATCGAACGCCATTGGCTTAGCAATTGCTGCGCTTGCGGCAAAAGTGCTTGGCCTGCGGTGGTCAAGCGAATCGTGCGGCCCAAACGTTCAAACAGCGCTTGACCGAGTTCATGCTCCAATTTAATAATTTGTTGGCTGAGCGAAGGCTGGCTAACGGCGCAACGTTGGGCAGCACGGCTAAAACCACCAGTTTCAGCGACCGCCACAAAATAGAGCAATTGATGAATTTCCATAGTTGTTGCCTATAGATTGTATAGTTAATAAGATGTTGCAACTATGGATATAATAGCATACAGTATAGTTGTAGGCATGGTCTGCACACCAACGCCTGTAACGATTACCCTGCTCAGCTTGTGCCAACAGAACGCTGAGCGTCCTCCCGTTTTCTCAGTTTACCTTAGGAGATTTGTTCGATGGATGAGCAAGAACAACTGACGACCGCCCATGGTGCGCCAATTGCCGACAATCAAAACTCGTTGACGGCTGGTCCCCGTGGCCCACTGTTGATGCAAGATTATCAACTGTTGGAAAAAATGGCGACCTTCAATCGCGAACGGGTGCCAGAACGGGTCGTCCACGCCAAAGGCTCAGGGGCATTTGGGACGTTTACCGTTACCAATGATGTAACGGCCTATACCAAGGCTTCGATCTTTGGAGCAGTTGGCAAGCAAACTCCAGTCTTGTTGCGCTTCTCAACCGTTGCGGGCGAACACGGCGCAGCCGATGCCGAACGTGATGTGCGCGGTTTTGCCGTCAAATTCTACACCGATGAAGGCAACTGGGATTTGGTCGGGAATAACACCCCAGTCTTTTTTGTGCGTGATCCCTACAAATTCAGCGATTTTATCCATACCCAAAAGCGCGATCCCAAAACCAATACCCGCTCGCCTCAAGCCATGTGGGATTTCTGGTCGCTCTCGCCCGAAAGCTTGCATCAAGTAACCATCTTGTTCAGCGATCGCGGTTTGCCAATTAGCTATCGGTTTGTGCATGGCTTTGGCAGCCACACCTATAGCTTTATCAACGCTCAAGGCGAACGTTTCTGGATCAAGTTCCACTTCCGCTGCCAACAAGGCATCAAGAATTGGACGAATGCCGAAGCTGCCGAAGTAGTTGGGGTTGATCGCGAAAGCTCACAACGCGATTTGTTCGATGCAGTCGAACGCGGCGAATATCCAAGTTGGAAGCTTTGCGTCCAAGTGATGCCCGAAGCTGATGCTGAAACCTACCACCTCAACCCATTCGATTTGACCAAAGTTTGGCCACACGCCGATTATCCGTTGATCGAAGTTGGCACGATGGAGTTGAATCGCAACCCTGAAAACTATTTTGCTGAAATCGAGCAAGCTGCCTTTGAACCATCAAACATTGTACCTGGCATTGGCTTCTCGCCTGATAAGATGTTGCAAGCGCGAATTATGTCGTATGCTGATGCCCATCGCTATCGCATTGGCGTAAATTATGCTGCACTGCCAGTCAACAAACCGCATTCACCAGTCAACACCTATCATCGCGATGGCCAAATGCGCTTCGATGGCAATGGTGGTGGTTCGGTTAACTACGAGCCAAACAGCTTTGGCGGGCCTGCTCAAAACGAGCGCTATGCCGAGCCAGCTCTCAAAATCAGCGGTGATGCCGATCGCTACAACCATCGCGATGGCAACGACGATTACACCCAACCAGGCAATTTGTTCCGCTTGATGAATGCTGATCAACAACAACAGTTATTCAACAATATTGCAGCGGCGATGCAAGGCGTGCCCGAATTTATCCAATTGCGCCAAATCGGCCACTTCTTGAAAGCTGATCCTGCCTATGGTCGCGGAGTTGCCGCCGCCTTAGGCCTCGATATCAGCAGCCTCGAAGCCTAGTTTTATTAAGGATGAAGGCTAAATTATGAGGGATGAACATCTAGCGCCTTTGTAATGCAGTGGCGCAGAGAAATTAAAGGTTGAGGCTCTTGGCCGTAGTAGACGATTATCTACCGGACCAAGAGCCTTTTTATGGATCTACGAAGGGCGAGGGTTCAGGATTCAGGGGCAAGGGGCCAGATTTGACTTACCCAGCCCAATCATACAGCCTGACCCCTAGTTACTGACCCCTGACCCCTCTCACTATTTGGGTTAAAAACTGCCCGACCCCTGAACCCTCGCCACTGCCCCCTGATTTACAACGACACTCGTAAACAAGACACTGCCAACTACCAAGCCAATCCATGAGATCAAGGTGGTTGCATCAGGTTGGAGTAGGGCTTGACCACGCAATGCTTGCACCGTCACGCTGGCGACGAGGCCGAGATAAGCGACCGCTGCGCCCCATGTCAAGGCCAAACGTTGCTTATCGTTGAAACGTTGTTTGGCGTTATAGAGCAACCAGCCAATCAAAGCCAGCACTTGTGCGCCATGAATGCCAACAAAGTGGGCAATGCGTAAATCGCCATGCTCACTGCTCCAGCCCAAAATCGCGATGCCACGACCGCCATCAGCAGCGCCGATGGTATGCGCACCAATTGCGGGAACCGAACCACCAGCTTGCAACACTTCCATCTGGGCCGGGCTGGGGTTGGTCATCAAAAAGCCAAGGCCGAAGCCAAGCAACATCAAGCCCATTCCCAATTTCAAACTGAGCATAAAAACGCGATCAGCAATTGGCTTTTGGCGCAGGAAGACCACAAATCCAACAATATTAATCAGATAGAAGACCGTGATCGTCGTGCCCATGATGCTCCACAAGGTTTCATCAATTGGCGTTGCAACGTTGAAGTGCATTGGTTGGCCGCGCACAGCTTGGGTAATAAATAGCACAATTTCGATTGAAAGCGCAGCAGCACAAGCATCCATCACAAAACGCATCAAACGTGGCCGTAGCTTAACATAGCTAAACATCCACAAAACGGTAGGCGCATAAACTACAAACGAAACCGCAAATTTTAGGCTTTTCATCCAAACTGGTTGGCCGAGTACCTCACGCGGGTCAACAATCACCCCGGCGATTGCGAGCACCAAGAAAAAGCAACTAAGCAGAAAAAAGATCGTCATGCCTTTGCTGGTGGCCCAAAATTGGCGCAAAATAGCTCCGGCTCCCGACGTAGTACGCCGAGCCTCTGGGAATTGAGCAGTCGTTGTCATGGCTGTTCCTTTATTTAGTTACAGGTTGAGCAATTGTAAGGTTGGGTGAACGAACAAGACCGTGGATCGTGCGCACGACCATATAGATCAAAAATCCGACGGGTCCGACCATAAGTACGCTGACAAGGATAGGACTGATGATTAGGGCAAAAATGTTGCGTTCACGGCTATCTAAATAGATCCAGCGAGCCACAAAGAGATCAAAGGCCAAAAAGTGCACCCAACTGAGTGTGGCACCGCTCTCATTGCTGATCAATTCAATCACGCCAGGCAAGGTTGGGTTGCTTACGCCAGCCCAAACGGTGGCGAAAATTGGCAACAAGACAATCGCATAAATTAGTGCTGGGCCAAGAATAATCCATGGCGATTGGATAATCCGCTGCGTCCATTTCCAAAATGGCAACACCACCATCAGAAACCAAAATGGCATGACAAACAAACTACTAAGCGAAAATAATTGAGCCACCATAATGCCCTCCCGCATTGCAAGGTTCAATCAAACTGCTGGTATTCTAGAGCGTGAAATAGGGCTTGTGATGGCTATTTGGGGCTAGGTGCGTTATACCGAAAGAACTAGAGCGATCCTAGGCTGAAAACGCTAGACGAATCATTGCTCCGCTTGGTACTATTGGAGTGGGTGGTAAGCGGGCGCTTTTGAACCTAACTGCTAACAGCATGTTAGAAATTAGCCGTTAACGTTGCATTATCTTGACATGCCATGGTGAGCGACGTATGATCAAATCACGTTCAGAAGTTCGCACTAGAAGGGGTTGTAATGGATTACAAGGATTACTACACAATTCTTGGAGTAACAAAAACTGCAACCGAAGCTGAAATCAAAAAAGCCTATCGGAAATTGGCGCGTCAATATCACCCAGACCTCAATCCCGGCGATTCTGAAGCTGAACGTAAATTCAAAGAAATCAACGAAGCCTATGAGGTAGTGTCGGACAAAGACAAGCGAGAGAAGTACGATCGCTTCGGTGCCGATTGGGGACGCGCCCAAAGTACAGGTTCGGGGTTTAATTGGAGTCAATATGCCTCGCAACCAGGTGGTTTTGGTGGCAACTTTGGCGGCGATTTCGCCAATGGTGAGTTCTCCGATTTTTTCGAAATGTTGTTTGGCAATGCCAGCCGCCGCCAAACCAGCGGGGTCTATGGCAATCGCCGACCACAACGCGGCCAAAATGTTGAGCAAGCCATTGATGTTACTTTAGCTGAAGTGCTCAGTGGCACCCAACGCACACTTCAATTGCAAGCTCCCGAAATGTGTAGCAATTGTGGTGGCAGTGGCGCGAGCCGTGGTAGTATTTGCCCAACTTGTGGCGGTACTGGCGTGAGCGGCACAAGCACTCGCACGATCAATGTGCGCATTCCTGCCGGAGTCGATCAAGGCTCACGTATTCGCGTTGCTGGCGAAGGCAGCCCTGGCATCGACCAAGGCAAACGTGGCGATTTGATGTTGGTGGTCAATCTCGTGCCCGATAGCCGCTTCGAGCGCAAAGGCAACGATTTATATACCGATCTCGCAGTCGATTGGCATACCCTCATCCTTGGCGGCAAAATAAAAGTTCCATTGCCTGATGGCAAGCAATTAACCTTAACGGTGCCTGAACAGACTCAAAATGCTAAAGTGTTTCGTTTGCGCGGCCAGGGCTTGCCCAGCCTGCGTGATCAGAACACTCGCGGCGATTTGCTGGTCAAAGTTCAGGCAGTGCTACCAACCAGCCTGACTCCCAAACAGCGCGAATTGGTAATGGCTCTACGGGACAGCGATTAACCGAAAGGATGAAGGACGAAGGATAAAGGATGAAGCTGTTTCATCCCTCATCCCTCATCCTTCATCCCTTCAAAGGGTTTTTATATGAAGTTAGAACGATTTACCGAAAAAGCGCAAGAAGCGTTTCAACATGCCCAAGAGTTGATGCACGAACAGCATCACTCGCAGCTCGATGTTGAGCATATCTTCTTGGCGTTGTTGCGCCAATCGGATGGGATTGCCGGGCGGGTTTTGGGTCGCCTCAGTGTCAATGTTGAATCGGTGATTGCTCGTGTCGAACGCGAGCTTGATAAATCGCCCAAAGTTTATAACTATGGCTATCCACAGCAAAGTGTCTATGTAACGCCGCGCACGCAACGCTTGGTCAAACGTGCCGAGCAAGAAGCTGAGCGCATGGGCGATCAATATGTCTCAACTGAGCATTTGTTGATTGCAATTGCTGGCGAACGCGAAGGCGCATCAGCTCGTATTCTGGCCAGTTTTGGCATCGACACCGAGCGCTTGCTTTCAATTTTGATGGAGATTCGTGGCTCGCAACGCGCCGATGATCCAACTGCCGAGAGCCGTTATGAAGTGCTGGAAAAATACAGCACCGATCTAACCGCCCTCGCATCTCAAGGCTTGCTTGACCCGGTGATTGGCCGCGATAGCGAAATTACCCGTGTGATTCGGATTTTGAGCCGTCGCAGCAAAAATAATCCAGTGTTGGTGGGCGAAACTGGTGTTGGTAAAACTGCCATCGCTGAAGGCTTGGCCCAACGCATTGCCAACGGCGATGTGCCTGAGTTGTTGCGCAATCGGCGTGTACTGGCACTCGATTTGGCAGGCATGGTCGCTGGCTCTAAATTCCGTGGTGAGTTTGAAGAACGGCTCAAAGCAGTAATGGATGAGGTGCGCTCAGCCAAAGGCAAAGTGATTGTCTTTATCGATGAATTGCACACTGTGGTTGGAGCTGGCTCAGCGGCTGGCTCAATTGATGCCTCGAATATGCTCAAACCAGCCTTGGCGCGGGGCGAGATGCAGGCTGTTGGCGCAACGACCACCGACGAATATCGCAAGCACATCGAAAAAGATGCAGCCTTAGAACGCCGTTTCTCGCCAGTCTATGTCGAAGAGCCAGATGTTGAAACTACGATCGAGATGCTGCGTGGTTTGCGTCGCCGCTACGAAGAACATCACAATTTGACGATTAGTGATGCTGCTTTGAAAGCTGCCGCCAACCTTTCGCATCGCTATATCAACGATCGTTTCTTGCCCGATAAAGCGATCGACTTGATCGACGAGGCTTCGGCCAAGCTGCGGATTGATATTTATTCGATGCCCAAAGAGTTGCGCGAAAAGCAACAAGCGATTCGCGATTTGCACCGTGGCGAAGAAGATGCTGGCAATCAACGCGATTACGAACGCGCCGCGATTCTCAAAGCCGAAGCCTTGGCCTTAGAAAGCGAATTTCAGCTTGAGCGTCAGCAATGGCTTGAAACCAATCAGCTCGATGATGTGGTTGATGAAGAAGATGTAGCCACCATTGTTGCCAACTGGACGGGAATTCCAGTGCAGCGCATGCTCGAAACCGAAAAACTCAAGTTGGTCGAGATGGAAGAACGCTTGCATGCCCGCGTGGTTGGTCAACATGAGGCGGTAACTGCGGTTTCCGATGCAATTCGCCGTGCTCGTTCAGGCCTCAAAGACCCACGCCGCCCAATCGGCTCGTTCATTTTTGTTGGGCCAACTGGGGTTGGTAAAACTGAATTGGCCAAAGCCTTGGCAGCTTTCTTGTTTGACGACGAAGATGCCATGACCCGCGTCGATATGTCGGAATACCAAGAACGTCACACCGTGTCGCGCTTGGTTGGTGCACCTCCAGGCTATGTTGGCTACGACGAAGGCGGCCAATTAACCGAATCAATTCGTCGCCGCCCATATCAAGTGATTTTGTTCGATGAAATTGAAAAAGCCCATGGCGATGTCTTCAATTCGTTGTTGCAAGTGCTTGATGATGGCCGCTTGACCGATGCTCAAGGCCGCACCGTCGATTTCCGCAATACCGTGATCATTATGACCTCGAATGTGGGCACTGATGAGATTCGGGCTGGCTCGATTGGCTTCCGCCGCGAGAACAAAATTGATATGGGTGAAGTACGCAAGCGGGTTGACGATGCCATGAAACGCACCTTCCGGCCTGAGTTCTTGAACCGCATCGATGAAATTATTTTGTTCAAGCCGTTGGAAATGGCCGAATTGACTGGAATTATCGATGTGTTGGCTAACGAAGTTGCAGGCCGTTTGGGTGAATTGCAAATTACCTTGCATCTGACCCGCGCTGCCAAAGAATTGTTGGTGCAAGAAGGCTACAACCCCGTGTATGGGGCACGTCCATTGCGCCGCACCTTGCAACGCTTGGTCGAAACGCCGCTCTCCCGCGCCTTGCTCAAAGGCGAATTCAGCGCTGGCGATGTGGTCGAAGTCGATGTTGAAAATGGCGTGATTATTTTCAACAAAGGCGAACGCTTGCAAATTACCAGTAGCAAGCCAGTTGAGCCACTTTCAGCCTAAATCACCTTTGATTCGAAACAGCGGTCGGGAAGTTGCTTCCCGACCGCTGAATGGTTTAAGTCAACAAACGCACCACAATCGCCGCATGCTTATCGCCCTCAGCAGCCATTGATTGAGCATGTTCGGCGGTTTGCCACCATTGCCAATCAAGATGATGATACAAACCCAACACATCAAATGGCACATCGTGTGGTAGGGTCGCGGCAACATTGGCGGGGTTTTGCATTTGCCAGCGTTGTACATTGGCTTGCTCAGCCGCAGGCACTGGATGATAAGCAATTCGCGCAATACAGGCCGCATCTTTGGTTACGAATTGGCGATTAAATTCCATGGTCAAAATCGAGCCAGAGAAGGCTGTGCGATATTGCGAATAGCCGCAACGACTGCCTGAATCCAAGGCCAAGGCTTGCAAACTCAGCCACGGGTTGAACACCATTGAATTTTCCAACTCAATAATCGTTTGATCGTCGATCAAGCCCAAAAATAGATGAAATTGCTGATAACCATCACCCAAAAACGTCGCCAGATCAAACGGCGCTGGTTGTGAGCGTAATTGCACAACTTGGCGCAACAGATTGATTCCGCTGGATTGAGGCCGCCCATTGAAGCGCTGAAAATAGCGTTGATACACCAGACTGAGCGCTTCGAAATTTGGCTCGCAGCTTAACCATGGTGTGTCTGGTTCCCCACAAAAATCTAGCCAAAGCTGCTGTGGCTGGCTTGGATCAAGCAAAATACTGGCTCGGGTATGGCGGGTGGTGACCGAAGGGCAAGAACCCAAGCTGATCAAGCCATCGGCGCGAGCTGGCGTGCGGCTTAATCGCCGTTGCGAATGCCAACGAAAGCCCCATTGATTAAGCGTTTGGTTGCGCCGCAATTCGCTGTGCCAAGCGGGCAAAATCTGGCTCATAGCAGGCTCCTTGCACGAAAAAACGACTACCCTTGTAGGATAGCCGTTACGTGTGTCAGGGATTGACCTTTACAAACCGATTATTGGCCTTCGCGAGCCATTTCTTCCATTTTTTTGCGCAAACTCAAGGGGCGCATATCCGTCCAAATTTGTTTGATATGCTCCAAACATTCAGCTTTTGGGCCAACTTTACCTTCATCATTCCAGCCAAGTGGGTTTTCACGATCGGCTGGCCAGATCGAGTATTGCTCTTCATGATTCACGACAACTTTGTAAATGGTGGTATCTTCTTCTTCGTTCCAACCCATGGTCAAGAACCCTCCATCATATGCCAACATTGCTGTTGGTAAACTTTGATAATTGCAGCAGCTAGGGCGATTGCGAGGATGAGGCTTGCACCACAAATGCTTGTGCTGCAACGTGGCTTTATTTTACCGCATCCCTTCATGGCCTAGCAAGAGCCAAATTTAGGCGTGGCGGGCTAGAATTTGGCGCAATACGGGCAAGGGCTGTGCTCCGCTGGCTTGTTCGACTACTTTGCCACCCTTGAATACTAACAAAGCTGGAATGCCTTGGATATTGAAGCGTTGGGCGATGCGTGGGTTTTCATCAACATTCAATTTGGCTACGACTGCTCGTCCAGCAAATTCTTTGGCTAAGCTTTCGATCGACGGCGCGATTGCTCGACACGGCCCACACCAAGCCGCCCAAAAATCGACTAGTACAGTTTGGCCGCTACGAATGGTTTGTTCAAAATTGGCATCAGTTAGCGTCAACGGAGTCGAGCCGCCTGCAACCGCCGCTGCGGGTGTTAGCGGTGTACTGGCGGCATTCGGCAGATTGCCCAAGGCTTGGCCATTAACTAAGGCCTCAAGTACTGGCTGCAATTGCTCCTTGCTCAATCCACCAACACAACGGCCTTGCATCTCGCCTTGGCGAATAAAGACAGCAGTTGGAATCGCGCTAATTGCATAATCTTTGGTAAGCTTTGGGTTTTCCTCAGGATTGACTTTGACGATCAAAGCCCGACCTTCAAATTGAATCGCCAAAAGATTGAGAACTTTATCGAAGGCTTGGCTCTGTGGATCGGCTTTGCTGCTCCACACAACCATCAAGGGATACCCAGTATTGAGCACGCGCTCGAAACTTTGATCGTTGGTATGAATTGGGGTTGAGAATGTCATCACTGACCTCCTTGGTGTTACTAGTTTGAGTGTAACACGCTGCCACCGCTCGATGCATTAGCAATCTGTCAATGTTTTAGAAAATGCTCGGTTGGGTTGCTAATTGTTCAATGATGTTTGGCTCAACGTTGTAGGCGTGTAATTGCTGAGCAAAACTAATTTCATCGCGCATATCCAGCGATTGAGCCGAGGTCAGGCTATCAGTGCCCAAGCCAACGCGAATACCTTGGGCCAGCATCTGTTCAAGCGGCATGCGTCCACACAAGAGGTTGTGGTTGGATCGGGGGCAATGCACCACAGCACAATCATATTGAGCAATTAACGCTAGGTCATGGGCATCGACTTGGACAGCATGCACCAGCACTGGCTGGGTTTCGAGCACGCCCAAACGTTCGAGATAGGCGATTGGCGAGCATTGAGGAGCTTGCCACTCAATATGGGGGGTAATGCGGCGATTGAGTTCGCGTAATGGGCCAATGCCCTGTTGTAAAAAAGCCACTTCGGCAGGTGATTCGGCAATGTGGATGGCCCAAGGCACAGCTTCAGCTCGACACCAACGCGCCGCAGCTTCGAACAAACTGGGTGCACAACTATAGGGCGCATGAATGCTCAAGCCAATTTTCATGGCAGTTTCTCGTTTGCGCCAGGTGTCGATTTCACGTTGGGCGGCGCTCAATCGCTCCAGCGCCACCGTCGGATCAAAGCCCAGCACTTCGAGATAGACCACGCCCGCCAAGCCGCTGCTGAGCAAGGGTTCGATGCTTAATCGCGTGGCTGAAATATCGCCAACCGTGGTGGTTTGGTTTTGCTGTAGTTGTTCGATTGCCTTGTGGATACCACGTTCGAGGGTTGCATTATCAAGCTGTATGCGTCGCGAGAGCATGGTTTGCAGCCACGCGCCAAATTCTTGCCCAGTCGGGCAAACTTCGGCCAAGGCGCTAAGTTCTAAGTGAGTATGGGCATTGGTATACATCGAGCACTCCTGCTAAGGCGATTCTGCTCAAATAGTAGCACTAATGCCCAGTGATTCAGCTACATCATGCTCATCAACTGCCAAATAATCACGATAAAGGTGATCAAGATAATGCCGCCAATCAGCATCATCAACAAATTGCTGCGTTGTTGACGATTGGTATACAAACGCGGAGCCGGTGCTTCGCGAATGGTATTATCGGCAGGCGGCATAGGCATGGTTGGGGCACTGGTTGGCTCGGGTGCTTTGGCCACAGCGGCTGGGGTTGGCGGCAGTGGTTGCACCCGCCGTTTGGTTGGCTCGGAAGGCGCTTTTTCATACTTAGGCGCTGGGGTTGGCGGCGTTGGCACCGACTCTGCTGGAATAACATTGGGAATCGGTTGGCTGGCCGTTTTAGGCGCAGCCGGAGTGGTTGGTGTTTTTGGCTCACTGGCGACCACTGGCGGCGTTGGGTTTGAAATTGCCGGGGTGCTGGGCGCATTGACCGCTTGATCAAGCACAGGCGTGATTTGGCTGCGCACATATTCGCCAGTGCCAGTCGATGAAATTCCCAAGGCTGCTTCGAGCGCTTCGGCCAAATCCAAACCAGTTGGGAAGCGCTCAGCCGGATCTTTGGCCAACATTTTGAGAATCACCGCCTCAAGTTGCGCCGAAATCGCTGGATTGATCGAGCGCGGGGCTTTGGGCGGCTCGGCCATATGCAACATCGCAATCGCCAACGGATCAGCGTCGTCAAATGGCACTTGGCCCGTCCAAAGCTCATACAAAATTACGCCCAAACTGTAGAGGTCGGTTTGAGCCACAACTTTGGCCGAAGAAATCGCTTGTTCAGGCGCGACATAATGTGGCGAGCCGAAAATCTCGCCGCGTGTGCCAACTTCGGTCAGCAAAGCCAAGCCAAAGTCGGCCAAAATCGCTCGACCATCTTTGTTGATCATAATATTCGATGGTTTAACATCACGATGGATAACACCTTTGCTATGAGCATAATCCAAAGCGGCACAAACTTCACGAATCATGCGGCAGAGCGTGCGTGGAGTCCATTCTTGGGCGCTAGTCCGTACTTGCTCGATCACCTTGTGCAGATTGTCGCCCTCGATATACTCCATCACCATATACAACAGGCCATATGAATCGCCATAGTGATAGAGTCGCACAATGTTGGGATGTTCAAGTTGGGCAATCGCTTGGGCTTCGCGATTGAAACGCTCGGCATAGCTTTGATCATTACGGAAGGGCGTATCGATCACTTTGATCGCGACGGTGCGATTGAGCCGCACATCAACTCCACGGAAAATATTGGCCATGCCACCACGGCCCAGCAAGGCTTCTACCCGATAGCCATCGAGATATTGGCCTTCCAAAGGTTTTTCGGGATCGAAGGTCGCAAAGCCCAAGGCTCCTGGCTGCGAAGGTGGTCGCACGCCAGGAGCAGCATTGGCATTGGCCGCAATTTGATGACTGCCCGTGATCCCCAAAGCCTGTTCTAGGGCCGCGATCATTTCTGCGCCAGTTTGAAAGCGCTCGGCTGGAGCTTTGGCTAAAGCTTGGAGCAACACCGCTGCCGTAGCATTATTCAGCTTGGGGTTTTTCTCTTGAGGTGGTGGCGGCGACTGAGTGATATGTTGCAAAGCCACACTGGTTGCCGATGGGTCATCGAATGGCACCGAGCCAGTCAACAATTCATACAACATCACGCCCAAGGCATATAAATCTGATTGGGGAATGGCATCAGCCGAACGCCGTGCTTGCTCTGGGGCGATATAGTGGGCCGTGCCAAAAACTTCGCCCTGCGAACCAAGCTGGGTATCGAGCGCCAAGCCAAAATCCATCAACACGACCCGCTGATCATGAGCCACCATCACATTTGATGGCTTGATATCGCGATGAATTACGCCCTTTTTGTGGGCATAATCGAGCGCACTGGCCAAACTACGGGCAATGTGCATCACGGCGCTATGTGGCAAAAGGCTGTTCGTGCTGGTATATTGGGCTAAGACTTTCGAGAGATCAACGCCATCAATATATTCCATGACAAAATAATAAAGATTATCGGTATCGTCGGCGTAGTAGATCTGCACAATATTTTCGTGTCGCCAAGTGGCGATAGCGCGAGCTTCGCGTACAAAACGCTCGGCATAGCTTGGCACTTGACGATAACGGCCATCGATCACTTTGATTGCCACAGGCCGATCAAGTTTGATATCGTGGCCGACATAAATCAAGCCCATGCCACCACGGCCTAGAACGCGGTCGATGCGGAAGTTGGCGAGTTGTTTCCCAATCAGATCATCAGTCATAGTAGTAACTTGGCTATAGGCTATAGGCTATAGGCTACAAGGTAACCTACCACTATGCCATTGATTGTTATGCCCAGCGTTGATAGTGTTGTGATTAAGATCCATACTCTCAGCCCATAGCCTGTAGTCTATAGCCAGATCACTGGCGACTATGGCGGCCTTGGGTAATTTTGGTCAATTCACTGATAAAGCGATTGATCCCATTGACATAGCTTTCGAGATAATCGTTGGCGATCCGGCGAGCCAAATCGCGTCGCCCAGCAGCCACGAACAAGCCAACATGCGGGCGAAAGTCGCGTAGCGAAACGTGCATTACCCCATTGGCATCAGTGATAACGCCCCAAGCCAAGGTTTTTTTCTCGTTATCGTCTTTGGCGGTGATAAAGCGGGTCAGTGAGCTGGTGTCAGCCACTGCACCAACATTCGAAAGCACCTCGCGGCCTTTGATCAAATCGTTGAGCACATCGAACTTACCAGGAATCGCATCGAGCAGGCGTTGCAAAGCCATTGGTACGTGGGCCAACAAGCGCAAGGCTCCTGATGAAGTACTTTCGCCCGATTGGGCAATATCTTTGGCGCGGGCTGAAACTTCGCCAAAGCCTGCAATCGTGGCCAAATAATGCTTTTGGGTGGCTTCGAAGGTATCCCAGACTTCCGCTCGCCACTCTTGCCGTGCTTGATCGAGCAAACCCAATGCTCGTTCATGCAATTTGCTAATTTCCAGCTCTTCCAGCGGAACCTCGAAGGTCATGGGGTGCAACCGATCACTGGGATTGGGAATGCTGCCATCAACTGGAATTAAAATTGCTGGATTAGCCAGCGATTCTTCAAAGGCCGTGATTGTTGCTTCGACCGCTGCTTTGAGATTAGCATCGTTGGATGCTTCTTGCAATGAAGCTTGCAATTCTGGATTAGGCTTGTAGGAAACCGCATGAATTGCCCGATAAAGCACCAAAATATCGTTAACTGTAATTCGAATTTGGTCGTTGCGCTGCTTGAACAACTTGCGCAATTCCAAAATCTTCTTCAGATCAACCCCGATTGATTCGGCGCTGGCTTCAGCCACAATCTTGGGGCTATCAGCGAGAATCTGTTTTTCTTCGTCGTTGAGTTCGATATTGGGTGCATAGGGGCGTACCGTACCCGCAACTGGCGCTGGTTGGCCGCGCAAATAGACCGCCCACGCCAAGGCTTCGAGGGTCATAATTTCGGCGACGGCTGAACCCCAAGCGCCATCGAAGAAAATATGCGATTGATCAAAGACCATACTTGAGCCAGTATCGATCAAGGTCAGGCCGTGGTCGCCCAGCCCGCGTTCGGTCAGACGTAACTCGGCTAAGGGCAAGTGGCGTGGGCGGCCATCAGCATTAAACCAAATTGGCGCACAGCGCAAGGCCTCAAGTTGCTGGCTGGTTTCGGGGCGCAACTTACCCAAAATGCTTGGCAAGATTGTACGTTTGGTGGTTGCCAAAGGAATTAATGAAGTTGGAGCATGGTTGGCTGGGCTGGCCAACAAGGCAGCAATTTGGCTGCGCACATTGCTTACATCGTTGGGGCGGGTGCTATTGGGCGCACAAGCCGGAATCAAATAATAATGGCCGCGCCAGATCAAGCCAATATGCCAACTTTGGCGTGGCAAAGCTACCATATTTTCGTTGTAGGGTGTGGGATCAAGGTAGGCTGCCAAGGCCATTTGGCGTTGATAGGCTGGCAAGGCGATTTCGCGAGCACGCTGAAACTGTTTGCCCCAACGTTCGCGAATTTCTTTGGGCAAATCGCGGGTCGATTCGGCCATAAATTCATCGAATTTGCGTTTGCGATACAGCGCATAATTTTCTTGCGATTGGACATCGGGGCCACGGCCATAAGGGCGTTGGCGCTCCCATTGGTTATATAAGTCGGCGAATTGACGGGTTTCGGGATTAACCTTGGTCAGATCGCGCAGCAAGGCCAACGAAACCCGCTCACGCCATTCGTTTTCGAGCAAATCGGGGTAGCTATGCAGAATATGAATCGCCGCCATCACCCAAGCGGTCATGCGGTCGATTGGTGGCAAATTAATTTTATGATCGTTCAGGGTTTCGTCGAAGCCAATCGTTTCGTTGGCATGGCGGGCAGTATCCTCGCGCAAGGCATAGCCCACATAAAATTGCCATGTGCCTTCAGGAAAAGCATCTTGAGGATCTTTGCCAGCCAATTCGAGCAGTTTTTGATAACCCCAAATAACCGCTGCCGGCCCAGCAAAGAATGTGCTAAATACCGCTTTATCGAGGGCTTGCTCAACCCCACGAAACAGCAAATTTACATCGCGTTTAATGACATTGCCTGCTGGACGACGGCCCGTCAACTTCGCCAAGCCACTTAAAATCACCCCGGGGACATTACCAGCAGGCACGACCCGCGAGATTTGGTCAACAACGGCATCGATCTCCGGCAACGACAACCGCGACACCTGACTGATCGAGATCGAATGCGCAATGCTACGCAAATTATCGGCAGTCAAATGCGAGGCAGCGGTGAACTGTTGCTGCGAATCCATGATACCCCATCCACACCACATGCTCGATAGCGAAAAATTAATGACCTCATGATAGAGGAGCGTGGGCAGCCTGTCAAAATATTAAAATGGGCCATTTTTGACGCGCTGCGCTGTTGTGCTAATCCTACTATATTTTATCGTTTTTTGAAAGACGTATGCGGAAGGATGAAGGATGAATTATGAGGGATGAAATGTAATCATAAAGACGAATGGTTGCAATCCCCAAAATGTTCCGAATAGTCAATAGCCCTAACTGCTCTGCGCCTCTGTGTTAAAGCTTTCCCCTTGCCTCTGAATCCTGAATCTTTATTCTATGTTTTTTGCTCTATGTTCTTTGTTCTTTACTTTTGCCTTTCGCAGTGGCTTCTCGTATACTAAACTGCGTTAACAACTATTGACCTAAGCAACTTGTAGGCGGGAGTTTATGCAACCCAATGGAATTCTAACGCTGACAACCGATTTTGGCAGCGTTGATGCGTATAGCGCAGTGCTCAAAGGCGTGATTCTTTCGGTTAATCCTCAGGCAACCTTGATCGATGTGACCCATGAAATCGATGCCCAACGGATTGCCCAAGCGGCCTATTTATTGCACACAGGCTATCGCTACTTTCCCGATGGCACTGTTCATTTGGTGATTGTTGATCCAGGTGTGGGCGGTGATCGTAAAGCTGTGGCGTTGTGTTCGCCCCGTTGGGCCTTTGTGGCTCCTGATAATGGTGTGCTTTCGTATGTTTGGAAGGATTTAGTCGCCGAATTTGGGCGTGAGCAATTACAGTTGATCGAATTAACTGATGATCGCTGGTGGTTGCCCAAGGTTAGTGCCACGTTTCATGGCCGCGATATTTTCGCGCCAGTTGCCGCCCATCTTTCAAAAGGTGTGCAGCCTGAAGAATTGGGCCAACCATTGGCCGAATTGATCGACTTGCCTTTGGCTGAGCCACGCCAACGCCCTGACGATGCTTGGGAAGGCCGCATCATCCACGTTGATAATTTTGGCAATTGTATTACCAATATTACCCGCGATTTTATTGCTCAGCATGGTGGTATCGAACAAGTTGAAATTGGGATTCTCGATCAGCAAATTGGCCGAATTTGCCGCACCTACGCCGATAGCGAATGGGGCATGGTGATGGCGTTGTTTGGCTCTAGCGAACGGCTCGAATTGGCGGTACGTAATGGTAATGCCGCCCGCATGCTCGGCGTTGGCATCGGCGATAGCCTGCGAATTCGTTTTATCAAAGGATGAATTATGAGGGATGAAGGATGAAGCGATTCAGTTTTTAACCGCGAAGGACACGAAGAATACTAAGTTTAGTTCAATCAATAACTAAAATTTCGCAGTAATTAAGGCATACAACTAAGCCTAGATTTGGGTATATCGCGTTCTTTGTGGTTAGATTTCATCCTTCATAATTCATCCTTCATCCTTCTAAAAAACTATGTTTGATACACTCAATAGCGAACAACGGGCGGCGGTGATGGCGCAGCTTGGGCCAGTTTTGGTCAAGGCTGGCGCGGGCAGCGGTAAAACCCGCGTGCTGACCTACCGCATTGCCTATTTAATCGAGCAGGGTGCTAGCTCCGATTCGATTGTTTCGGTGACTTTTACCAACAAAGCCGCCAGCGAACTGCGTACCCGCTTGCGCGATCTTTTGGGCAAGCGTAGCCGTGGCCTGACCGCCGGAACCTTCCACGCGATTTGTGGCAGATTGCTGCGCCAACATATTAATGGGCGGATTCGCAATTACACCGCCAACTTTACGATTTACGCTGGCGATGAGCAATTGCAACTGGTGCAACAAGCCATGGATGGCTACACCGGACGTATGCCGCACGATCTTGAAGCACCGCAAGTGCTGAATTTGATTTCGCGCTTCAAAAGCCGCATGCAGCCACCAACCTTGGCACGACAGATGGCGAACGATCCTGTCAGCCAATATGCGGCAGCAATTTATCGTACCTATCAGCGCCAGCTTGAACGCTCGAATGCCGTCGATTTCGACGATATGATTGTGATGACCTACAAGCTGTTGTTTGAGCATCACGATGTGCTCGATGAAGTTCAATCGCGCTGGGCGCATGTGTTGGTCGATGAATATCAAGATACCGATTCGGCTCAATATGCCTTGCTGGAGTTACTTTCGCGGCCAGTTGCTCAGCGCCCACGCTCATTATTTGCGGTTGGCGATGCGCAGCAATCGATCTATGGCTTTCGCAACGCCGATTACACCATTATCAATCGCTTTACCCGCGATTTCCCTGAAGCCCAAGTGGTTGAGTTGCTGACCAATTATCGTTCGCGCCAAGAGATTCTTGATGCGGCCTATGCCGTGATGCGCCATTCGGTGGCTGTGCCAGCCTTGACCTTGAAAGCTGCTCGTCGTTCGCCGCCAATCCCAGCCTTGGTCATTAATGAAGCCGCCGATGATCGGGCCGAAGCCGACGCGATTGCCAAATCAATTGGCAATTTGCTGAGTACAGGTCGCCGCAGCAAAGATATTGCGATTTTGTATCGTTCGCGGCATATGAGCCGTGGGCTGGAAACGGCGCTGCGCCAAGCACGGATTCCCTATTCGCTCAAGGGTCAAGCTGGCTTTTACGATCGGCGGGTAATTCGCGATGCCTTGGCCTTTTTGCGAATTATTGCTAATCCCAGCGATAGCCTGAGCATGAATCGGATTATCAATGTGCCAGCAAGGGGAATTGGCGCTAGCACGATTGCCCATCTCACCAGCAAAGCTGCAGCGCTGGAATTGCCACTTGGCGAAGCTTTGTTGAAGCGTGAAGCCTGGGAAGGTTTGAGTGATCGTGCCAGCCAAATGGTCAGCGATTGGGCACGCAAAGTCTATCGTTGGCGTAAATTGGCCAGCGGCAGCTATCCGCCAGAGGGCTTGTTGCAAACAGTGTTGCAAGAAAGTGGCTACCAAACCATGATCGAAAAAGACTGGAACGACCCTGAGCGCAGCGATGCCCTAGCCCATCTTGAAGAATTGCGGGTTGCTGCTGGCGAACATACCAGCCTTGCGGCCTTTTTGCAGGAAATCGCCCTGCTTACCAACGTTGAAGACAAAGATGAGCGTGATGCAGTGCAGTTACTCACCATCCACGGAGCCAAAGGCTTGGAATGGCCAATTGTCTATGTGGCGGGCTTAGAGGAAGGCACATTGCCCCACGAACGTTCGTTGGTCGAAGCAGGCGGGGTGGAAGAAGAGCGGCGTTTGTGCTATGTGGCCTTGACCCGCGCAGGCGAACAACTTTACCTTTCGCATGCCAAAAAACGCCAGCGCAACCAACGTAATCCATCGCGCTTCCTTGATGATATTTTGGTTTATGGCCGTGAACGTGCCAAAGCCAAGGCTTTCTAACCGTTCGTTAACCTTTAGGTAAACTTTTGAGCCTACACTCAGAGTGTTAGGATTTTTGAAGCGTAGGAGTGACCCATGAAAGAGTTAATTGCCCAGCTTGTCGAGAAGGCCAACTTAAACGAAGAGCAAGCCAACAAGGCGGTTGAAGTGGTCAAAGGCTTTTTGGGCGATAAACTGCCGGAAGGTTTGCGCGGTCAAGTCGAGGGCTTTCTGACGGGCGAAAATATTATGGATGTCGCTGATAAGGCCAAAGGCTTGCTCGGCGGCTTGTTTGGCAACAAAGAATAACCCCAACAGCGCCTAACTCAATTGATCAAGAGCAGCCAAGCTTGGCTGCTCTTTTGTTGTATTAGCATATGTCGAAAATTTGATACAATAGCAACACTGTGTGGCAAAAGGAACGTGATCTATGCAAAGCACCCGCATTGTTGACCCTGATCAACTGCCTGATCATCTGCGTTTAGGCCGTTATCTGGGCTTAACTGCCATCGCAATTTACCTTGGGCTATTTACCGGGGCTGGCCTGACCATGATGATTCCCGATGCCTCGGATTTCATCATGCAATCGAAAATTCCGCTTAGCGGGTTTGCAGTGCTGGTGCAAGGCTTATTTTTCATTGCAGCTCGCTTTTTTGCTCGCCGGAATGAGATCAATCGTAGTATTTATCTTATGATGCTTGGCTGTACCGTGTTGCCAATGACGATTACCTTTTTCAATCCAATTGAATGGCCACTCAGTGTCTTGTATGTCTTTTTGATGCTAATTATTGCAGTTCAATTTGTTAATAGTTATAACCTCAAGCGGATTAGTATTGTGGCATGGGTTTCAATTATTATCATTTTATTTTTTGGCTTTCTCTTCAACGATCAATATAATTACCCAAAAATTAATGTGTTGTTGATTATGATCACCTCTGGTGCACCAATCGTCACCATGATTATTTCAATTTTGTTTAGTTTTCATCGCCGCTTGAATTTGACCTTGCGTGAAGTCAAACGAATTAATTATTCGCTGGAAGAATCGCGCGATTCGTTAGAACAACAAGTTGCGCAACGCACCCAGCAATTGCAACATACGCTTGGCGAATTACAGCAACGTAATCAAGAGCAAGCAGCCTATGTTGCCCAAATTGAGCAACAACGCCAAACAATTCGCGAATTAAGCGTGCCAGTGCTGCCAGTCAGTCGCGATACCTTGGTGCTGCCGATTGTTGGCACTGTGGAAAACGAACGTTTGCGTGATTTACAGGCGATTGCCTTAGGCGAAATTCAACGTCGTCGTGCTCAACGCTTATTACTCGATGTAACTGGGCTTTCGTGGTTTGATAATGATGTGGCTGCGGGATTACTGCGTTTGATTGATGCTGCCCAATTGCTGGGAGCTAAAGTTGCTTTGATTGGTGTGCGACCTGAAGTGGCCCAAGCTTTGGTCAATTTGGGCATTGTCTTTGATAATGTGGCGATTTATCGCGATTTACAATCGGCATTGAACTAGGGAAATGGCCGAATTGCTCCAACATAGCGGCTGCTCCAATAGCTGTTCGATAAATCGGAAACCCGAATGCCTAAGCTCTCGGAGAGTGCCTGAATCACTTTGCCATTGCCTGCATAAATGCCCACATGGCTTACGCCTTTTTTGTAGGTATTCTTGAAAAAAACAATATCGCCAGGCACTAAATCGTGGCGGCTGGTAACTTTATCGCCATAACCACCAGTCCATTGTTCGGCGGCGCTATGCGGCATGTCGATGCCCAATTTGCCATAAACATACAGCACCAAGCCTGAGCAATCGAAGCCACCGCGCGGGGTTTCACCGCCCCAAACATAGGGATAGCCAACATATTTGCGAGCCAAACGCACCGCTTCAAGCGCATTGGGCGAGGCACTCAAGGTTGGGACACGCCGCAAAATATAGGCATCGGCTTGCAAAAGTTCGGCGGAAATCCAGCCCTCAGTGCCATCGTTGGTGCGTACATTGAACCAACCCTCACGCTGTTGCAATAAATTGACCTGCCCATGTTCAGCGCTCAAGGTCGTGATAATTTCAGCCTCGGTTTGCGGCTTGGCGCGAACATTAGCCCGTTCAACCGTTAATCCAGCCACTAAAACTGGATTTGGGTCGGCATGCAGATTAACTTGGGGCAGGGTTTGGGCTGAGCTGGCCAAGGCCACATAACTATTATCAACCCAACCAAGCGCTCGTTGTGGAGTCACGACTTGCAGCCAGCCCTCAAACCGCCCAACTACTGTCAGCGGAGTAGTGTTGAGCAAAATCGCCATGGGCAAATAATCAGCGCTTGGTCCATCGCGCAAATTCAATTCCTCGCTGGCAACCAACCCAGCAATTGTCGTGGTAAAGACTGTATCGGCTGAAATCGAGTCATACAATAGCGCACTGGCGGTTAATGGCAATGTTTCAGGGATATCCAAGGCTTGGGCTTCGAGTTCGTGGTTTAGAACTGGGGCTTGCCAATCAGCGGGAATTGGCTCGTCGAGGGTTGCGCCAACGCGCACAATTTGCGGGGTGGCCGTTGCTCCAAGCGGCGCGGGAGAGGTTGCAGGAAACGTCCACCAAAGCAGCAACGGCACAGTTAAGCTAGCGCCAAGCAATAACCCAGCGATCTGCAAGCGCCGACGATCCCGTGCTAGGATTGGCAATCGGGGCATATTGACGAATCCTTGTTATTCAAAAATGATCCCATAGGCTTGATTAAGCTGCTGCAAAGTGGCAGCAGGCAATGGCAAACCAAATTCTTGAAGAGCATGGCTGAAATCATTGAAATAATATTCGAAACCTGCCGGAGCCGCAACTATTAATGCCACACAGGGATTGATTCCAAGCGTGCGGAATGAATGAGGCACGCCCATTGGCAGCGTGACCGTTGCCCCCGCCTCGGCAACAATCGTTTCGCCATTAATCCAAAACTCAAAGATACCCGCTTGGATAATAAAGGTTTTATCTTCACGAGTATGGATATGCTGCATCACTCCAGTTCCAGGCAAACTGGTATATTCAAATAACGAAAACGCTCCATCGGTATCCGAGCCAGTTAATTTGATTGCGACTTGGCTATGCTGGCTATTTAACATTGGGCTTGCCAATACCGTGGTATGATCGGTCAACTGTGACATAGGCGACCTCCGCTGATTAGCTTAATTATAGACGCTGGCTTTGGCCCTGGCTATGGAGCTTTTATGGGATTTGAAACTAATACTATTCGTTTTCTTTTGGAAGCCCGAAGTACTGGGGTGCAGTTCAAACAGAGTTTAACCCTAGGCCGTCAGGGCATGCACCTTGGGGTTTATGATCTTCAACAAGTTTTTGCTGAAACAGGGGAGACCCTACCTACGATTGTAGCGCAAACGCTTACCCGCGATGCGGTTGATGGTGAGCCAATGTTTGCTGAGCCATTGTTGCATTACCTAGGGGCGACGACCGCCGATTCGATAGATTTCTCGGATTATGAAGCAGCGACTATTTTGCACGATCTCAATCATCCCATCCCCGCCGAACTTCAAGGGCGCTTCAGTTGTGTCATTGATGGGGGCACGCTTGAACATATTTTCAATTTACCAATCGCCTTGCAAAATAGCCTCAATCTGGTGGCTGAGGGTGGCCATTTTCTGGCAATTACACCATGTAATAATATGGCGGGGCATGGCTTTTATCAATTTTCACCAGAATTATTTTGGCGGATTCTTACGCCTGAAAATGGCTATCAGCTTGAAAAAATGTATGTTTTTGAGATGTATCCACATGCGCCGTGGTATCGCGTGCATGACCCTAAAGTAGTTGGTGGTCGTGTAACGTTGCAGAATCGTAGGCCTGCTTTTTTACTAGTTCAGGCTAAACGCATTAGTCCTACTCCAATTGTCCAACTTAAAGTTCAACAAAGTGATTATGTGAGCGTTTGGCAAGCGGGAGTTGGTGCTCAGCGGCGCTCGTTGCTTAAACGTGTTGCTGGGCCGATTCGCCGACGCTTACCAACCAAGCTCAAAATTGGCTTACGAGCGGTTAGTTTTCGGCTCAAAGATGCCTTAAGTTTGATTCGCTCGCCCTACCGAGCAAACTATTACGATCGTTATAAGTAGCACTTGATGCTCAAGGCTCAAGGATTAAGGCGCTTCTTTTCTGCCTAATCCCTGAGCCTTGCCGTAAATTTAGCCGCGTTCGTCTTTGCCAGTTTCCAAGTCGCCAGTGGCAACCATTAAGCCAAGCCAGAGGCCGCGTGCAAAGCGATAGAAGATGATATGGAAAATTGACATAACCAAT
The DNA here is from genome assembly GCA_020161265.1 of Chloroflexota bacterium. Classification (NCBI taxonomy): domain Bacteria; kingdom Bacillati; phylum Chloroflexota; species Chloroflexota bacterium. The sequence goes on from JAIUOC010000006.1 coordinate 262,802, forward strand.
AATAATGCCAATAAGCCTTGCATCAACTGATCGCTGGCATAAATCACTAAGAAGATGCCGCCGATAAAGCCCAAAAAGATCGTCAAGACAATATTGATGCCCATTGCCCCAGTGCTTTGGTTGCCGGTGGCTTCGTAGCCAACACCACAAACGCTACAGGTTGGGTGAATATCGTAATAGCTGCGAAAAAGCTTACCCTTGCCACACAAAGGGCAACGCCCGATAAATCCACGCAGCATTGCCAAGAGAAAATTACCCATGATATTCCTTAATGATCTGACGACGCTGACAGATCGTCCTTTGCTAAAGCTCCGCTGCGAGGGTGCAACCCATTCAGCCGCGAGCAAATCGATATCTATGGTTGTAAACCAAGCTGATGCCCTCTAGCATACCTGATTCTGTTGGTTTGTCTATCGAGTTTAGAGTGGAGAGATTAATCGTTGAACCACGAATGATGCTTTTTGATCCACGAAGAGCACGAAGAGCACGAAGGGGGAATGGCTCTAGGCTATAGGCTTTTGGCTATTGAAATGTTTGATGTACCAATATCATGTTCAGCCTTCAGCCAGCAGCCTTGCTTGCTCTGCGCCTTTGCGTTAACATCCTGACCTCTGACTCCTAGCCCCTGACCCCTATAATCTCTGTTTAAATCGCTGCTTCAACCCAGTAATCCGCTGCCCGCTGCGCCGTTGGGCAATCGCAAATTCAACCGCCTGCCAATCGCCAGTCAGAATCACCAATTGGCGAGCGCGAGTGATGGCGGTATAGAGCAATGGTCGATTGAGCAGCGCATTATAATAGCGCAGCATGGGCACAATCACCACAGGGTACTCGGAGCCTTGGGCTTTATGCACACTGATTGCATAGGCCAAAGCCACTTCATCAAACTCGCTCCATTGATAAACGACGCTGCGTGTATCATCAAAATAGACGCTAATTGTCCGTTCTTCAAGGTCGATCGCTTGGATCAAGCCTAAATCGCCGTTGCTCACATCGAGATCGTAATTGTTGCGGGTTTGAATCACCCGATCACCTTCACGAAAGAGCGTGCCAGCAATTGTTGTTTCTTGGCGAGTTGGGTTGGGTGGATTGAGCGCTGCTTGGAGTTGACTGTTTAATTCAAGCACGCCTGCTGCGCCCCGATGGGTTGCCGCCAAAACTTGAATATCGCGCAAGGGATCAAATTGGGGAAACTGGCGCGGAATGCGGGTGGTCAATAGCTCTACAATCATTGCACTACATTCAACAGGATTACTGCGTGGAAACCAATAGAAATCACCTTGATTGACGCTCGGTGATTGGCCTTGGTTGATCGCATGAGCATTGGTGATGATCTGGCTATCGGCGGCTTGGCGAAAAATTGTATCCAAATGCACGGTCGTGATGCTGTTGCTGGCCAATAAATCGCGTAATACGGCTCCTGGTCCAACCGCTGGCAATTGATCGGGATCGCCCACCAAGAGCAAATGGGTGGTTGGAGCCAAAGCTTTAATTGTATGATGGGCTAGCACGATATCAAGCATTGAGGTTTCGTCAATCACGAGCAAATCGGCGGCGAGTTGGTTATGCTCGTTGCGACCCCAGCGATCGTTGCCAGCCCCACCGCTATATTCGAGGGTGCGATGAATGGTTGCGGCTGGATGATTGGTCGTTTCGGCCAGCCGCCGCGCTGCGCGTCCGGTTGGGGCCGCCAAAATTGTGCGTAGCCCAACCTGTTGTAGTAAGGCCAAAATTGCCTGTACCGTGGTGGTTTTGCCTGTGCCAGGCCCGCCAGTGAGCAATACCACTTTGGAGCGGAGCACGGCTAGCACTGCTTCGGCTTGGCGTTGGCTCAAATCAAAGCTGGCATTATGCAATTGACGCATAACAATTGCATCGCTTTGCTGCTTGAAGCGCAATTGAATTGCGCTGGGGAGTTGTTGCAAACGCTGGAGATTATTGGCCAACTCGGTTTCAGCATGATAATAGGCTGGTAAATAAACTAAATCGCCATCAAGCACCAACAAGACTGCTTCGGTTGCCACCGCTAATTGTTCGGCGATTAACGGGTGTGACAATTCCAAAATAGCTTGAGTTTGCTCGATTAACTCGGCCTGTGGCAGGGCGCAATGGCCTTCGGTGTTGGCGACAGTGCTGAGGGTATAGCGCAAGCCTGCAATCACCCGACTGGGAGCATCACGCGCTACACCCAAGGCTTGGGCAATTTGGTCAGCTGTCGGGAAGCCAATCCCCTCAATTTCTAAGGCCAGACGATAGGGGTCGTGTTGCACAATCTGGCTGGCTTGCTCGCCATAATGCCGAAAAATTCGTAAGGCTAAACCAGTCGTTAACCCAACAGATTGGCCTAATTCGAGCAAGGCTTTGATTGAGCGTTGTTCCTGCCAAGCAGCGATGATGGCGGCGATTTTCTTGGTGCCTAAGCCTTTGACTTCACGTAAACGATCGGGAGTTTGATCAAGCACATCGAGTGTCGTTTCGCCAAAGGTATCAGCGATGCGTTGAGCATTGACTGGGCCAATACCCGGCAATAAGCCCGAAGCTAAGTAGCGGACAATACTTTCGTTGCCGGTTGGACGAGCAGTTTGATAACTGGTAACCTCAAATTGTCGTCCATGGGTTCGATGTTCGATCCATTGACCTGCGAGTTGCAAGCTTTCGCCAACTTGCACATCGGGCAAACGCCCAACAATCGTGATCACGCTACGCTGGCCTTGGGCTTTCAAACGCGCCACGGTATAGCCCGTTTCATCCGAGCGATAGGTGATGCGTTCTAAGTTGCCAGTTAGTTGATCCATAGTCAGGTCAAAAGGCAAAGGTCAAAAGGCAAAAATTGAAAATTGAAACCACGAAGGTCGTGAAGGGTTAATGACTATAGGCTATGGGCTATCGGCAATTACTTGTATATGACAACAATTGTTCCGATAACCTATAGCCTATAGCCGCTCCTTAAAAGATCTGACCCCTAATCCCCGAAAACTGATCCCTCGTCCTAAATTCGGCGTTGCTTACGCTTGCGGGCTGCTTGAATGATGACGATCACCGAAATGATGACCATCACTACCAACAGACCTGCGATGGCATACAAAATCCATTGGGGCTTTGCAGGTGGTATGACCTCACGATAGATCGGATCATCTTGGTTTTCGCCGAGGGCATCGTTGGCAATCCCAGCAGTATCGCCAGTAACTGTTGGATCTTCGACGCTGATCTGTTGATCGTTGACGATTGCCAAGCTGCCGTTGAGCCGTGTGCGCAGGCGCGAAGTCGTCAAGGCATTGCCCGACCATTGCACACCTTGATCGGTACTGCCGAGCACCGCCAAAATGCTGCGCTGTTCGTTCCATGGCGAACGCATAAATTCTAAGTAACCAAGGCTCAATTCAGGTGGAATCCGATAGACCACCCGACTATTGCCAAGGGTTGGATGCTTGCTGCCTTGGGCAAATGGTGCAGGAATAATCGGCTGCAACGCTGGATCTTGCAAAATAGCATGATCAGTCGCTTGACCAACCAAAACCAAATCATGATTTGCTTGGACGCTGGCAACTTGCTCCGGATTGACCGCGCGTAATTCGACAAAGGCTGGGTCAAGGCTATCGCCCAAGGCTGTGGCTAGTTGGCCTGCGACCGTCCAGCTGGCTGGATCATCGCTTGGCACAACAAAGGCCAAGTTTTTCAAGGTATTGCTGATGGTCAATGGCTCAAGGAAGGTGGCCAAATTGCGCAACACCACCGAGCGCCCACGCGTGGCCCGCACTGGAATCCCAATCATCGAATCAGCCCGTAGTGTGTACCAAATCCCCGCAAGGTTGGGATCAACACAAGGCGTATTGGGAATCAAGTTGGCGCTAATCGTGATTCGGTTGCGACCAACATTCAAGTTGCCTCGTGGAATCGGCACACGGCCAACTCCATTTTGAGCGGTGGTATCATCGAAGCGAATCGAGCCTGCTGGGCGATCGTTGACGCGCACCATCATTGCCGAAACTGAGTAATCGAGCAGTGCCGAGTGGGCAAAATGCACTTCGATATAACCATCGTTGCTCATTTCATAGCCGCTGGGCATATCAACATTCAGTTCAAAGGTATGCCCACCAATCCCAAACTCTGAAACCGTCTCGAAGCCAAGGCTACGGAAGCTGCGTTCGACCGTCAAGCCAGTGCTTGGCACATCGGTAATTTGCAAATTCAAGGTTTTGGTGAGCACTTCGGGCGAATTAACTTCGGCGACCACAGCAATCGAAGGTTCGCTGCTAGCGCGAATGTTGCCGGTGCTAAATGCCTTGGCAGCTTTGATCACGCCCTCGTCATCGTTGCCACTGAGTGCTAAAACCACCCGTTGTTGGTTCCAAGGCGAGGTTGCCATTTGAATAATGCCATCGGCGGCTTGAGCTTCGCTCAGATTAAAACCCTCGGCTCCACTGCCCTCAGCAAAATCCACAGCATCCAAATTTTCGAAATTGGCGGCTTGCCCCACGAAAATCAAGTGCGATTCGGTACGCAAGGTTGGTGAAAGCACACTTTCGGCAATCAACGGCACTTGAATTCGGCTTGAGGTAATGCTGCCAACTTTCGCGGCCACAATCAAGCCTGCTTCAAGCTCGGCAGCGCTGGCGTTGTTGGGCACAATAATCGTGGCAACATCTGGCTCCAGCGGCGAATCTTGGAAGATTGGGCGGGGCAGTTGCTTAACATCGGTCGATAGCGTGCCCAAGGTATGCGGCAATTTGAGCGATGAGGTTGCCCGAATAATCACACTGGTTTGGCTATCATTACCACAATTCAAACCTGCATCGAGCAAAATGCCCAAGGTGTGAGCGCCATCGATGCGGGTTGAGGTATAGGCGGTGGCTGAAATAGGGATTGTCACTTGGCGCGGGCCTGAACGATCTAAGAAAATCCGTTCAAGCTGTACGTTGTTAAATTGTACATCCATCGAGCCAGCAAAAAACTGCACATTTTCTTCATTGCTAACGGCGCTGCCTGAAACGAAGGTTTCAAAGTCGAGCGTAATCGCTGCACCTGGCTCTAATCTCCAAGTATTGGGCAGGCGAATATTGATATAACGGGCATTGAATGGCCCTTCCATCGAATCTTCGCGAGCGCCAAGCTGGGCAAAAGTCACAGTATCGCTATCGGTAACCACTGGCGTAACCGTTGCTTGGTTAAGCGGGGCTGCCGCAGTTGTTGCTGGAATAGGATTAAGGCTGGTGCGAGCAGCCTGTGAAACCATTGGCAAGCTGGCAAAAAGACCCAGCGCCACGGAAAAAAGCAGAAAAACGCGCACTAAACGAACCATGCGAACTCCTTGCGAGACAATAGGCCAGCGTAACGCACTGTTACGCTGGCAGGGTTGGTGGTACGTCGTTTATTTGCCGTACCGCTCGTACCACATGCTGAACATCAGTAAATTCCAGATTTGGCGGCTGTAATCGTGCCGCCCCGCCCAGTGATCACTCAGCATTGTTGCGATATATTGTGGGTTGAAGAATCCTTGTTCCGTCAAGGCTTCAACCGAGAGTTTTTGATTGACCAATGGCCGTAGATCGGTTTTGAGCCATTGGGGAATTGGCACGCTAAACCCAGCTTTGCGCCGCTCCAAAATTTGGGCTGGCAGCACTTTGGCAGCCACTCGCTTGAGCAAATACTTAAGTTTCATGCCGTTAATTTTGGTGTGGCTGGGCAATTTGGCCATCCACTCAACCAAGCGTGTATCGAGCAACGGCACGCGCACTTCGAGCGAATGGGCCATGCTCATACGATCAACTTTGACCAACATATCGTCGGCCAGCTGCACTTTGGAATCGACATACAGCAAGCGATTGAGCACATCATCGGCATTGTAGGCATCGTAATAGCCTTGCAACAGATCAACCGTTGGCCGTTGCTTGGTCAAAATGGCCGAGCCAGCGTACAACTGCTCTTTCATCGATTCGCTCATAAAGGCTTTCCAAGCGGCATGGGCTGGCAACGGCGCGAGCATCCCACCCTGCACAAAACGCTTGGCTTTGAAATCGAAGCTGACTTTGCCATCGGATGTAGGCAGCATATTAACTAGGTTTGGCACTAACCCGCCGCCAATCGCTTGTGGCAAACGCCGATACAGCGCGGCAATTTTATCAGCTTGATAAGTAGCATAGCCGCCAAACACCTCATCGCCACCATCGCCACTGAGCGCCACTTTGACATGCTGCCGTGCCAATTCGCTGACTGCATACACCGCCACCGACGACGAATCGGCAAATGGCTCGTCAAAATACTTGACCATGGCATCAACCGTGGCCTGCGCATCAGGATTCATGATGATTTCGTGGTGATCGGTGCGGAAGCGTTCGGCGACAATTCGCGCATACGGCGATTCGTCATACGATTTTTCAGCAAAGCCCACCGAGAAGGTTTTAACTGGCTGGTTGGTGACTTCGCTCATCAAGGCCACGACCAAACTCGAATCAACCCCACCGCTAAGAAACGCGCCCAACGGCACATCGCTGATCAGTTGATCCTGCACGACGGTGCGCAAGAGATTCAGCAAGTCGGTTTCAACATCGTCGGTGATTTTGAAGTGCGGCGAAACCACCCGTGGAATATCCCAATATTGCTTAACTTCCACGGCATTGGTTTCAGCTTCATAGGTCAGCATATGGCCAGGCTGAAGCTTTTTGATCGCTTTGAAAATCGTGTTTGGGCCAGGCACATAATTCAGCGAAAGATAATCGTGCAAGCCAATTGGGTCGATTTCGCGGCTGATGCCAGTATCGAGCATGGCCTTGATTTCTGAACCAAAGACCAAGCGATCGCCTAAATTGGCATAATAGACTGGCTTGATCCCAACGTGATCGCGGGCAATTACCAAACGCTGGCGGCGATCATCCCAAATCGCGCAGGCAAACATCCCATTGAGATGCTTGGGGAATTCATCGCCAATTTCTTCGTACAAATGCACGATTGTTTCAGTATCGGAGTGGGTTTCAAATTTATGGCCAGCTTTTTCTAAGCGTGGGCGCAACTCGGTAAAGTTATAAACCTCACCGTTATAGACGATCCAGATCGAGCCATCTTCGTTGGCGATGGGCATTTTGCCGCCTGCAACGTCGATAATCGAAAGCCGGACTGAGCCAAGCCCGACTGGGCCATTGAGATAAAAGCCATTTTGATCTGGCCCGCGATGATGGATATTGTCGCACAGCGCTTCGAGCAAGGGTCGCTCGGCTGTACGGCTGCGATCAAAATAGACAATGCCACAAATACCACACATAGGATCACCTCAGTTCACCAACAACAGTCGAAGTTAGTTCGTGCGCCGCCCCACTCGCTGCCATAGCGTGGTTTGTCGTCGTCGGACAAAGCGATATAGGCCAATTAAGCCAGCCCAATTGCTATTGACTAGGAAGGTTGGAATGTAAACCACCTTGCCTAGTTTACTATTTGAGTCAACTCGGCCACCGAGCCAAGCCATAGTGTAGAACACAATTTGAAAGATTAACAACAGCCAATTGAATGGTGCTGCTAAACGTAGTAGTTTATGCGATTTTGCCTTACTTGGCGAGAGCACTGCCAGAATGTTCATCACCAATGCGCCAACCATATTGACTGCTACCAAGGTGCGCAGGGTTTGGTGCGAGAGCAATTGCCACAAGGCGAGTGGGCGACGGAATGGCCACAAACTGCGTGCATAGGTAATTGCTTGATAGCGCCCAGCGAAAATCCGAGCGCGGCGGGCAATTTCATCCTGCGCCGATTGCGAAACCCGTTCATGTGAGCGAGCCTGTGGCGCATAGTGAATCCGAAAGCCACGCGCGATGATCCGCATTCCCATATGGGTGTCGTCATTAATAATTTCATCGGGCGGCGATTCAAATAAATCGCTGCGAATCGCTAGCACTTCGCCAGCAACGGCGGTGCAGCCAGCCAATTTGCTCTCTTGCTTTTTAACGAACGACTCGTAGCGCCAATACAGCCCTTCGGATTCACCCAAAGCGCCGTCGCCCTTTTCGATCACCTTTGCGCCGGAAACTGCGCCAACATCAGCATCGGCAAATGGTGCAACCAATTCGCGAATCACATTGGCATCATAGCGATTATTGGCATCAGAAAAAACAATAATTTCGCCGCGCACAAACGGAATTGCCCGATTGATCGCCGCCATTTTGCCGCGCCGTGGGGCTTCATACAACAATTCCACGCCACGATCAGCGTATTGCTGCACGATTTCTGGCGTGCGGTCGCTTGATCCATCGGCAATAATTAATAGTTGCAATTGCTCATGCGGATAATCCAAGGCCAGCGAGTTTTCAATTTTGCGGGCGATTTCAGCCTCTTCGTTGTAGGCCGCAATCAGCAAAGTAACTGCTGGTTCAGCGTGCGGATAAGGCCCGCGCTCACGTCGAAAGCGTGCTAGTAACGTCAAGAGCGCTGGATAACCAGCATAGGTATAGATGACGCTGCCTGTGAACAGCCAAAATAACGCCGCAATCATTGAATATTCCTTAATCACTATTGATCCACGAAGGACACGAACGATGGCTGTATGCTATTGGCTATTGATTTTCATATCACAGAATGTTCCGATAGCCTAGCGCCTTCAGCCCATAGCCAGGGTTTTTCTGTGCCTCTGCGTTAAAGCAAGGTTGCTCCCTGATCCCCGACCCCCAGCCCCCGATCTTATGTTCTATGTTCTATGCTCTATGTTCTTAACGTGGCTATATTTTCATACAAACCACGCAATTGCTTGGCAATCACACTCAGGGCAAACTCTTGTTTCACCCGTTGGCGGGCGGCTTGGCCCATGCGTTGGCGCAAGGCTTGATCGCCCAAAACTGCCAACAACGCTTGTTCAAGCGCTGGCTGATCGTCGGGCGGAATCACCAACCCATTCACGCCATCGTCGATTGCATCGCGTGCCCCACCAACATCGGTGATCACGACGGCTAATTCGCTGGCCATGGCTTCGAGCATTGCCACTGAAAAGCCCTCGGCAATCGATGGCAGCACAAACACATCGGCGGCTTGCAAATAGGGTGGCACATTATGCACCGCCCCGCCAAAAATCACTCCATCGCTGGTTTTGGCTTTGAGATTTGCTTCTTCTGACCCCTGTCCCAAAATCAATAAGGTCGCATCGGGATGTTTGGCACGAATTGCTGGCCAAGCCTCAACCAAATAGCGCACCCGTTTTTCCTCAGAGAGCCGCCCAGCATACAGCGTGATTGTGCCTTCAGTTGGAAGATTCAATTCGCGACGTAGCGCAGTTTTGGCTTCGGCAGCGATTGGGCAATATTTTTCAGGATCAACCCCGTTGGGTACATAATGCCGTCGTTTGGCCTCAATGCCCAAAATCTGATCAAATTCTTGATCGATTTCGCGGCTGATCGTGAAAAAGGCATCGGCAGTTTTGGTGATGCGCTCCAAGCGGCCTTTGCCAAACGGACGTTGTTGCATGCGCAGCACATCGCCAAGCGGCCCCGAACGATGGGCGGTCACGGCGTAGGGCAGACCCAAGGCTTGTTTGGCCGCAATCGCGGTGGTAGCTGGCGAAAACATTTCGTGAGCATGCACCAAATTTGGCTTCAAACGCCAGAGCAAGGGAATCGCTGCTGCGGTGAAAACCAAGGCCGCAGTTGGCACAGGTCCGGGAATTGGCAAGCGATGGACTGGCACATTGTCGATCATCTCGAAGGGCTTGAAGCCTGCATACCGCCGTGTCAGCACGCTAATTGCCACGCCTTCAGCGGCCAAAAAAGGAGCCAACGCCGCAAGTTGGCGTTCAGCACCGCCGATGCGCGGAAAATAGCCTTGGATGATCATTGCTACGTGTAACGTGTCGTTCATGCCGAAACAGCCTCGCGCTGGTCAATGCCCTCGTGGGCGGCGGTATACAAACTTAATAATTGATCAACCCAAGCGCTAGGGCTATGGTATTGCTCGATAATCTGTTGAGCAGCTTGTTGCATCGCTTGGATCTGGCTTGGCTCGCTCAAAACGTGGTTGATTGCAGCGGCTAAGGCTTGATGATCATGCGGCTCAACCGTAATGCCCGCCTGTTCGCGAACTACATGCGGCACGTCACCAACTTTGGTGGCAATAATCGGCAAGCCGGCGGCCATCGCTTCGAGCACGGCGATCGGCAAGCCTTCGTTGGCTGACGAATTAACGAACAAATCGGCGCTACGCAATAGCACCGGAATATCATCGCGTGCCCCAAGCAAATTGACCACTGCATGCAATTGATGCTGATCGATTTTGGCTTCGATTTTGGGTCGTTGATCGCCTTCGCCCGCCAAAACGAGCCGCGCTTGGGGATGTTGAGCATGCACCAAGGCAAAGGCATCGATCAGGGTTGGCAGATCTTTGATTGCTGCAAAACGCCCAACGTTGATCAACATCGTCAAATTTGGGTCGCCCAAAACTGCTTCACGGATAGCTTGGCGTTGCTCAGGGCTAATTTCTGGCACGGCCACTACGGCGTTATGCACCACATGCAGTTGGCGATTGGGCATAATTGGCTGGTAGGCATCGCGAGTGGTATAGCCAACTGCGATAATTTGCTGCGCCAAACGCCGCACCACTTGAGCCTCAAACTGCTGTTGGCGATTGGCAATTGATGGGTCGAAGCCTGCTAGGTGCATCGTGGCGACCACGGGAATATTGGCCAAACGGGCTGCCAAAATGCCTACCACATTGCCATAGGTCAAATGGGTATGCACCACACTGACCTGATTGCGCCGTAGCCAACGGGTTAATTGCCAGATCCGTTTGGGTGCCAGCATTTTGGGCGCAGCCAAACGCAGGACTTCAACGCCCAAACTATTCAGCCGTTCAACCAAGTTGCTGCCGCGATCTTCGCCTTTGAGACAAACCACAGTGGTTTTGATCCCACGGCGTTGGGCTTCGATCGCGAAGGTTACCAGCAATTGTTGCGCTCCACCACGATAGAGCGAATCGATCACCTGAACAACGTGCATATTATCTCCGTGCCACCGCACCACGTAAGGTTTGGCCTGCTTGGGTCAGAACTTCGCGCTGACCAAACCACAAAGTTCCAGCATAGGAGCCGATGCCAACCACCACTGCCGCCAAGAGTTGCAGCCATGCAGGAGTGTTTTGCAAGGCCAGCAGGGTCAAGATCAAACAAATACTCATCACTGTGCCAGCAATTATCGCTGGTTGGAAGGCGCTCAAAATTCGGCGAATCGGCATGTTCAGCACTTTGGCGGCAACCACCAAATTGAGCGTGCTGCCTAAAAATGCCACGATTGCATGGGTAATTCCAACTGCTTGCAACGATTTGAACTGGGCAGCGGCAAACCATAACGCTGGTACCAAGACAATTAAGCGGGCAATTGAAAGCTTGGTCAAAATGCTGGTGCGATTTTGCGCCTTGTAGACATCGCCAACGTTGTAGCCTAGCGAAAGAAATAGGGTGTAAATGGCAATTGTGCGCATAATCGGCACAGTTTCAATCCATTTTACGCTCAGCAAGGTCAAAACAAATGGCTCAGCCGTAATTGCAATTCCCAATGAAAGCGGCACAGTCACTAAGGCGACATAACGCGAGGCAATAAAAAAGCCCTGTTGCAACCCAGCAGGATCGTCGCGCAACCGACTGTACAAGGGATACAGCACATTGGCCAAGGCAACACAAACTTGCATCACCATGAGGTCGGGGAAGCGAAAGCCGTTGGTATAAACCCCCAGATTTTCGTCGCCAAGGTAGCGCCCAACCAGCAGATAATCGGTTTGAGCTAAGACAACCGATAGCCCATTGACCGCTACAATATTGCTGCCAAAGCTCAACAGCGGCTTGATCACCGTGCGATCGAGTTTGAAGCTAGGCCGCCATGGATTGACCATCCAATAGGCGATCACGCCACAGGCCGAGCCACCCAATTGGCCCCAAACCAAGCTCCAAGCGCCCATGCCCGCCAAGGCACAGCCAATCGAAATTGCGCCTTTGCTGCTGACCTGAATCAGATCGGGAATAAAGCGTTTTTTGAATTGCATGCGTTTGCGCAACAGCGCGTCGTGAATATTGCGCATGGCAAATAAGGGAAAGCTCAATCCCAAGGCCCGAATAATCGGGATTACATTAGGATTATTTTGCAAAAAATAGGTGGCAACTAAGGGCGCTGCCAACCAAGTTATGCAAAAGAGCGTCAAGGCAATTCCACAGCCCAGCCAAAAAGCGGTGTTAGCAGCATCCTCACCTTCGCGATAAATCACTGCCGAGCCAATCCCTAGATCTTGCATTACCTCAAGAAAGGCGATAACCGTCAAGCCCATGCCGACCAAGCCGTATTCAGCTTTGGTCACGAAATAAGCCAGAATTACCGTGGTGATAAAGATCAGAATTTTGCCGCCATAGGTGGCGGCATACGACCATAAGGTATTACGAGCCGCGCTCTGGACAATCGTTTCAGGCTGTTTCGCCATTTGGTAGCGCCTCGCGATACTCTTCATAAGCTTTATTGGCAACATTGGGAATCGCATAGGCGATGGCGATCAAAATCCAGAAAAAGCGTGGGTAGGATAGTTGCAGGAAGATCCCTGCCAGCATATAGCCAACCAAGCCAGCTTGGAAACCAAAGATTAGCCCGTCGAAATCGCCCATATTGATTTCGCGAAACTTTTTACGTGCTCGGTTCATATCGCGGAACAGTACCCACATCATTGCGCTAAAGACCGAAAGCCCAAATAAGCCTTTTTCGGTCAGAATCTCAAGGTACATGTTGTGCGGTGCTTGGTCCCAACGACTGTTATCAAGGCCTAGATCGCGGGCATACTCTTGATAGTGGTTGCCAAAATTGCCCACACCTAAGCCAAAAATCGGGTTAGCCCAGAACATGCGTAGCCCCGCTTGTTGGGCGCTTGAACGACCACGGAACGAGGCCTCGTTGCGTACATCTTCCTGAGCCAAACCAGGAATCGCCTCGGGAATCGTTTCGAGCCGCGCGATATACGAAGCTGGTAGGGTCGGGATGATTACAAAACCCAAGGCAATGATGATGATCACCGAAAGCGGCTTGGGTGGTCGGCGAATAAACATGATTAAGCTAGCAATCGAGAGCGAAAGAAACGCCCCACGGCTGAACGAGAAGAAAATTGAGGCCATACAAACGCTCAATTGCCAAATCGCAAACCAGCGCAATTTTTTATTCTTCTCATTCCACAGCCGATCCATGCCCAGTGGAATTAGGGTCAAAAGCACTTGTGAATAGAAATTAGGGTCACCGATTGGCCCAGCAATCCGGTAATCATCCTCAACGCCTGAAACGATTTGCATTTTGCCAGCTTTGGCAAAGCCCAAATAATCGTTCTCGAAGGTGCCAGTTAATTGCTGCCACGTAGTAATCGAAGCCATGAAAATGCCAGCAAACAAGAGCGCCCACATCGAACGATGCAGCATCTTGGGCGAACGCATCATCATCACCACCACGATCACGATGATCGCATCTTTGAAGTAGGCAACGACTCCATTCTTGACCCGCAGCACATCATCGGCATAGAGAAATGTGGCGACCCCGACCATGCCATAGACAAAAATCCAGGCGGCGGGCTTGAGCCAAGGCTCGGGTTTTTGGTTGTAGAGTGCCCAGCGCAGGAAAATAATTAAAAAGAGCAGCGCTAAAAATGGTTGGGCAGTTGAGGGTGCACCGTTGCGCACCATCACATCGGAAAAACGGGTGTAGCTCATGAACACCAGTGCCAGCAAGCCCCATTCGCTATTGCGCATCGTGACCATGGCGGCACCAGCGCCACCAAACAGCAGCACTAATTTCAAGGGGTTATCGAAAAATGCCAAGGCAGCGGCAACCCCCGCCCCCCCAGCGATCGCCAAAAAAGCAAAGGCAAATTTCATCCATTTGCTGTTAAAAACATCTGGTTGGCTGGTTGGCTCTTCTTGTGGTGTGTTGGCCAGCATAACGACCTCATGGCTGCACGGCATGCAATTCATGCCGTGCAGGTTGGTTTAATTTAGGCAGGTTGTTCAACGGCTGAGAAGAGCACATTCTTTTCGCCACTGCGATACGAGCGGGTCAAGGCCGATTCAGCTTCTTCGACTAATTGGGCGTAAGCCATATTATTGCGACGGGTGGCTCCCCCAGCATAGGGCGTTAGTTTGACCACCACATCATCAATCCCGGTTTCGACCGGCTGATCAAGCGCGTTCAAAATCCGATCAAGCGTGCGCGTGGCAGCAATTTCAGGGGTTTCGGGCAACAAAATCGAGAAGGTCGTGTTATCCCAACGGCCCACAATATCGTTGCCGCGTAGTTCGTTGCGCAACACATTTTTGGCATGACGCAACACCCGCTGCACAACTGGCGCAGGCATACTATCGATCACATCTTGCATGCCATCGAGATAGACTAAGCCTAGCGAGGCGATTGAGCTGCGGCCCAGCGCTTCTTTGGATTGTTGGTCGAAGTGGCGGCGGGTAAAGGCGGTCGAAACAGCATCGACAGTGCTACGGCGGCGCAGTGCTTCCAACGGAGTTTTGAGTTGTTCTTGCACAATCGCGATAATCGCGCCAACGACTGCGCCCAAAATCAAGGCCAAGGTTGTGTCACGAACTGGCTGCGGGCTTTGGGGAGTTGATGAGGGCAAGGCTGGGTCAAGCACGGTCAGGCTATAGCTGGGATATTTTTGATCAACAAAATCAATCGTACGCTGAGCCAAGCTATTGGCTAACAAGGCAGTGGTTGGCGCATCAGGCCCATCAACATACACTTCCAAAACGTTGGCTTCGGGAACCGTCACTGCATTGTTTTTGTAGCGCAAAACTTCGGCTGGCGGCAAATTGAGCACCGAGCCGGTTTCCTTGAAAGGGCTACCGCTATTCAGAATTTCGGCAATCGTGTTGACGATTGTGCGATTTTGCAAGGTGGTAACGCTATATAACTCTTGGCCGCTATCAACCCGTGCCAAGTTGGGGCTGAGCAAGAGGCGCGTGCGCGTGCGATACTCAGGCTCAGTTACATAAGCGCGGGCCAGCGCTAAGGTTGACCCAGTTAATGCTGCCAGAGCGATCAGCCACCAGCCGCGCCCTAACATTCGAAGATAATGACGAAATTCCATAGCAACGGTTCCTTTGTTGCAGCGCCGACTGCTGGCTAGGCCATGCGCTGCGTTGGTTGAATAGTTGAAAGAATAGCAGCCCGAATGCGATCACCAACGCGATCCCAAGTAAATTCACGATGGGCTAATTGGTAGCCAGCTTCACCAAATTCACGACATCGTTCAGGGTGATCTAATAAATCACTTAAATAATTGGTTAGGCTATCAACGTCACCAGGCTCAATCAGATAGCCAGTTTGGCCGTGCAGCACGCGGTCGGGCAGGCCGCCACTGTTGGCCGAAATAATGGGAAGTTTATACATAGCCGCTTCGCTGAAGGCGATCCCAGCTGGCTCGATGCGGCTGGGCATGCAAAAAATAGTTGCCTCACGAAAATACTGAACAACTTGTTCACGCGGCACTCGCCCAATAATCTGACAATTGGGCAAATCAAGCTCGGGCGAACACCCCACGATCGTTAATGTAGCGTCGGGATGTTTGGCTTGGATGCGTTTAAACGCTTCGGCGACTTCTGGCCCGCCTTTGCGCTCCCATTCTACTCCAACAAATAAGATCCGTTTGGCGGCATATGCTTTGTTGGTTGGTGGGTCTATTTTAACATTAATACCTGTATATACGCATTCAGCCTTTTCAGCTGGATAATCATAGTCCTCGATTGCCGAAGTTCGGGCAAAATTGCTGGCAAAAAAGATTTTGCTGGCGTTGCGATAGATCTCTGGCTCAATCGCTGAACGCCATTCGGCTGAATATTGAATTTTGCTGGGATCGAATAATGTGTAGCGCCAGTTGGCTCGCAAGGTATGGTCGGTATAGATAAAATGGGGCATGCCCGCCACACTCGCATCAAAATTGGTCTGAGTTTGAAAGGTAAAGGCATATTCGCGCGGGTTGAAACGCTGTTGGACTAGCTTTTTAATCCGTTTGCCAATCCAACGGGTGACGAATAAATGCGGATTAGGCTTCTTATGACCAGCCAAAATATCGCGGCCATATTCTTTATAAACTGCGGCCATCGCCAAGAGATAGAGATGCGGATTGTATTTGAGCCAATCCTTAAAATCGAAAACTTCAAGCGAGTATTCAGGGAATACCCGCTTAAATTGAGCAATCAGATTGGGATTAATAAACGAAAAATCGCGAATTTTAAGAAAAGCAATCTTCTGGGGCATTACAGCTGCTCCTGAGCATTAGGCATTGCGTTGAATTGGCCGTTGCAAAGCGGGATTCACGGCGAGTAATGTTTCGGAAAGTTTTTCGACGCAAGTTACTAAGTTGAAGTCGCTTTGGACCAGTTCGCGGCCACGAGCAGCGTAACCAGCGGCTTCCTCAGGATGATCGCGCACATACAGCAGTTGTTCGGCTAGGGCTGCGGCATTGGCGGGCGGCACAAGATAGCCTGTTTCGCCGTGGCGCACCAATTCAGGAATGCCCGACATTCGCGAGGCCACGACTGGTAACTCACAGGCCAAGGCTTCCATCAACGAAACCGGAATACCTTCCATTTTGCCTGAGGGAGTGATAATGCTGGCTTGAACATAGCAATCAGCGGTAGCTAGTAGCTCGCGCACGGCAGTTTCTGGCTGCGGGCCAAGCAATTCGACCATCCCAGTTAATTGTTTTTCGGCGATCAATTGCTCAAGCATTGGGCGATCTTCGCCGCCACCAATGATGCGACAGCGGAAGGCGACTCCACGATCACGCAAGAAACTACAGGCCTGAATCAAGAAGGGGTGACCTTTGTAATCTTGCAAACTGCCGGTGGTCAAAATTTCAAAGCGCTCGCCAGCTGGTTTGGGTTGAGGTTGATAGCGCTCAGGGCGAATGCCACAGTGCACAATATGAATCCGATCGCGTACCCATTCACCCAATTTTTCAACCAAAAATTCGCGGTGAAACTCAGCGATCGCGATAATTGCACTGGCTCCACGGGCTTTGGTTGGCAGCATCGCCCGATTCACAAAAATATCGTGGCCATGCACAGTAAAGGAATAGGGAATGCCCGTTAGGCGATTGATAATCCAGGCAGCAAAAGCCGGATAAGTGGCGTAATGACAATGGATATGGGCAATCTGCTGGGCCTGCATATGCTTGGCAATCGTGATTGCTTTGGGAATTAATGCCAATTTACGGACTAATTCGCTGGGTGCTGTAGCACTTTCGGTTAGGGTTTTGGCAACGATGCCACTGGTTTTGAGGGGTTGTTTGGCTAAACGCTGTAATGAACTCAGGGCAACATGCGGTGAGATGAATGGCTGGGCTTGGGCCATGGGAATCCAGCGCTTGGCCTCATCGTGGACGACCGCTTGTTGCTGCAACATCAAGGGAAACAGCTTAACATCCCAGCCAAGCCGCTCCATTTCAAGCATTTCACGCAGAATAAAGGTTTCCGACAGATGCGGAAACCGTGACATCATGTAAGCGATTGGTTGTGCCACTAATGTGCACCCCGCTGCTTCAACACGGCAGGAATCGTGCGGAACAGAATTTGAATATCGAGCCACAAGCAGCGGCGTTCGATGTAGGCAATATCCAAAAGCAAACGATCATGAAATTCGGTGCTAGCGCGACCAAACAACTGCCACAGCCCGGTTAGCCCTGGTTGAACATCGAGTCGTTCGGTTTGCCACAAGTCGTAAGTGTGAGCACCAAATGAGGTTGGGCGTGGGCCGACGAGGCTCATCTCGCCTTTGATCACATTCAACAATTGGGGCAATTCATCGAGGCTGGTTTTACGCAAGAATTTGCCCACTTTGGTGATACGAGGATCATTGCTAATTTTAAAATCGGGCCATTGCAATTCGTTGAGGTGCATCAACTGCTTTTTCATTTCCTCAGCGTTGGGCACCATTGTCCGAAATTTATACATTCGGAAGGTTCTGCCACCTTGGCCTGTGCGTTTTTGGGTAAACATGATCGGCCCGTTGGGCGAATCAATTTTGATTAAAACGGCACATAAGAGGAAAAATGGCAGCAAAAATGGCATTGCCATCAACAAAATCAACAAATCCATCGCTCGTTTACTAACCAAATAGACCTGGCGGGCCATTGGTGAGCGGTTAGGTTGAATCTGAAACAGCCAGGCATAGGCTGGATTTTCACGGTAATTGAGTGAAGAAGCCATGACGGTTCCTTTCTGCACGATGCATGAACGGCGCTTTAAACCTCAGTCTGAACGGTCGAGCGTGTGTCTTGTGGTTTTACCCCTTTGAGTTGGCGCAAAGCCCGTGTATCGGCCTCGCGAATCAACTCATCAAATGTCAGGGCATCGTCGGGAAATGATGCAATTCCACACAACACATCTACACCCAGCCTCTCGGACGCAGCAGCCTTGATGCGTTCCGCAAACGAAACAGAATTAGCAGCATTGGTTTCGGGACTCATCACGATAAATTGGTTTGAGCTTGGTTGCTCGAAAATCATGTCGGTTCGGCGCATCACATCGGCGACAACGCGGGTTAAACTGGTTACGACATAGCGCGTCATCATTGATTTTTGCACTTCTTCGACACTGCGATGAATCGCCAGATTGACTGATTGAGGATCGGGCTTGATCACCAGCACACTCATTGGGCGACGATGGCGACGACTCCGCACCATCTCGGTTTGAATTTCATCGTTAGAATCGTTGAGCGGGCGAATTTGGCGATTAACTTGTGGCAAGGTGATGTTGATCACCGCTTGCTCGAAATCGTAGAGATCAATGGCAACTTGGTGGGCAAAGCGCACCCCAACCAATAAGAACACCAATTCAGTTAACGATAAGTAAATATCGACCCCAACAAACGAAACATCATTGAAAAATGCTAAACGAATAATTGCGTAGATCGCGCCCCAATAGGTGAGGGCCACCAAAAGCCGACGTTGCCGAAAATAGGGCAGCATAATCGTGATGATGATTGCTGCTAAACCGAGAACATAGACAAACGAACGTAGGTCAATAACATTCTCGCCCTGGAAGTCCAGCCGCTCGATGTTGAAAAACGCAGCGAGATAGAGAACGAGCGCAATAATTGATCGACGCAGGTACTTCATGGTGGCTTACTTTCTGGCTATAGGTGCCACACTACACCAAAATTGAATCCTGGGCTAAGCTTCCGCCGCATCGGGTTCCAACAAAAATCTGGCCCAAATTGAATACTTAGCGCTACTTACAATAGTACGGTGTCTTTGGTCGTGTGCCAACCGAATATTCTAAAGCGTGGGTACTAAATTTTTGATAGTACTTAAGCTTAACCATATCAAGAGAAAGGACTACCTACCAATGGTCGTCTACTACTTTGGCCTCTGACACTAAAAGTGTCAAGGGTGACTTTTGTCCTAAAAAAAATTTAAGTATCCAATAAAAAAGCGATGCACTTGCTCTGGCATCGCTGCTTTCTGACACATCGCTATCTTCTAGGACACCATAGGCTGTAGTTGTTTCTGGCCATCGCCAGTATACCATGCCAGATGAAAAGATCAACACTTTTTGACTTAAAGCCGCTTGTAGCCTATAATGGTCGATGGGTCGGGTCTTGTGCGGCACATGCTTGCCAACTCCGCCAGGATTGAAAGATAGCAACGGTACGCTTGCCTCTGTGGGTGTCACAGGGTTGCCTGGCCCATGCTCTTTTTGCAACCACCACCATTGAGAAAATGGTGGTGATTGTTTTTAATCACTAGGAATTAAAGGTGCTGTAGTCCTGTAGCTGGGCTAGCCCAAGGATCGAGCAATTGCCCACCCAGCCTAAATTTGCAATTTTCCCCAAGCTGTGTATAATAACCCCATAACGCGATGCGGGAATAGCTCAGTTGATAGAGCGTCTCCTTGCCAAGGAGAAGGTCGCGAGTTTGAGTCTCGTTTCCCGCTCCACGAATGACTGCTGGTGAAAACCAGCAGTTTTTTATTGTAATCGAACCTTGAAAGGGCAATAATGCTCACATTAAATAGTAATCAGCGCCAATATTTGCGCCGCTTGGCTCACGATCTCAAGCCAGTGGTGCAAATTGGCAAGCAAGGGCTTTCAAGCACGGTGGTAGCCGCTGTAGCCGCCGCTCTTGATGCCCATGAATTGATCAAAGTGAAGTTTGGCGAATTTAAAGAAGAACGGCGCGAATTAACTGATCAATTAGTGGCTGATACTGAGGCTACGTTGGTTGCGTTGGTGGGCAATGTGGCGATTCTGTATCGGCCAAGCCGACTTGACGATAAGCAAGTGATTGTGTTGCCACGCTAAATCAGCGTCTAGCACAATCAAGGCTTTCTGCTATAATACATAATGTTGGGCTACGGCCCTTGGTAATTTGACGCGATAGAATGCGGATGAGGCGCACAATGCAAGGTGCGCCTTTTGTGCGATTAGCAGCCGCGCTTAACGCAATAAACAGTGATGTGCTATGGAATATCAACCAAATCTTAGTAATATTCGACCAGGCAATGGCGGGGTTATTCAAGCAGTCGCAGCAGGCAGTACTGGTGCGCAACTTGGGCTACAAGCTGGCGACGCAATTCTGCAAGTCAACGGTCGGGTGATGCGCGATGTAATTGATTTTCGCTTTGCCATGACTGAAGATCAGGTCGAGTTGCTGGTGCGCCAAGCTGGCGAAGAACGTAGCATCCAATTAACCAAAAACCCCGATGATATGCTTGGCCTCGATTTTGTCGAGCCATTATTTGATCGCTTACGAACCTGTAATAATAAATGCCCCTTCTGCTTTCTGACCCAAATGCCTAAAGGATTCCGCAAAACACTCTACCTTAAGGACGATGACTATCGCTTGTCGTTTTTGTATGGTAACTTTGTAACATTGACGAATCTCAAGGAGGAAGATTGGGATCGGATTGCTGAACAGCGCTTGGGGCCAATGTATATTTCAGTCCATGCGACTGATCGTACTTTGCGGGCAATTCTCTTGGGCAAGCCCGATGTGCCCGATGTGTTGGAGCAAATTCGGCGCTTAGGCGATTTGGGCATCGATGTGCATACCCAAGTGGTGGCATGTCCACAGTTGAATGATGGCCCAGCCTTAGCCCAAACCATCCATGAATTGGGCCAGTTGTACCCAATTGTTCAAAGCATCGCGATTGTGCCAGTTGGCCTGACCCGC
The DNA here is from genome assembly GCA_020161265.1 of Chloroflexota bacterium. Lineage (NCBI taxonomy): Bacteria > Bacillati > Chloroflexota > Chloroflexota bacterium. Next base: position 283,964 of record JAIUOC010000006.1, read on the forward strand.
TATCGCTTTGAGGGCAAAAAGCCGCAAAGCATCAAAGCTGCCATCCGCGTGCACGAAAGCGCCGAATGGATTGATAGCAACTGGGAAGCTCAGCCAATTTGGCAAGAAGAAGCGCCAGTTGCCAACGAATTGTTTCAAGCGGCCAAGGAAGGAAATCTCGGCTTTTGTGCGCGGTTGGGGGCGGCCACCGAAGTCGAGTTGCGGCCATATCGCGGCGATGAAGCCGCTGCGGTGATCGATATCTGCGAACCATTTCAAGAATATTATATGGCCGAACATGGCTCGGTCTTGGTCTATCCCTCGGATGAGTTTTATCTGTTGGCGGGCCGCGAACAGCCCGATGGCTCGTTGTACGAAGGCTACGATCAATTAGAGAATGGTGTGGGCCTGGTGCGCCAATTCCAAGATGAATGGGCCGAGATTGTGCCTTCGCTGCCAAGTGCCGTCGATAAACCTACCCGAATGTTGCTGGCTTGCGCCACGCTCGCCGCTCCCGTGTTGCAACAAGTCGTCGAACAACTTAGTCGAATTGAAAACCTGACCGTGGAATTATGCCCAGTCGTCAATCAATTTTTTGGCGAGATGGTGACAGTTTCGGGCTTGCTAACTGGCGGCGATGTAGTCGCTGAGTTACAAAAGCATGGCCCCGCAGATATTGTGATGCTGCCGAAAGTGATGTTCGATCACTCCGGAACTCGCACAATTGATGAATGGACTGTTGAACAAATTGCAACCGCACTTGGTGCGCAGGTGACAATGGCACGGATGCCCCACGAAATTCGCCGGGTCGTGCGTCAACTCAGCCGCCAAGCTAAACCGCGCTCGCAGCGCCGGTATCTGGCTCAGGCTTCAATGCGCTAGCCGCTCAGCCGCCTGCGAGTGCTACCCGACACAGTGGAGCATGAGTATGACATCGCAGACGGTTGTGCAAAATAGTGCCTTTGAGTTGGAACAGGTGTTGGTCGTGATTGAGCGGGCTGATGCAATTGCTAGCAGTATGACCCTCGATCCCTTGCTTGATCGCATGCTGGCCTTGTTGATCGAGATTGCTGGCGGTGAGGCGGGTACGCTCTATCTGGTTGATGACGATGAGATCGTCTTTCAAGTTGTCCATGGTGATCCGGCAAGTCAACATTTGGTTGGCATGCGTTTACCAATTAATATCGGTTTGGTTGGGGCTACCATTCGCGAAGCTCAACCATTGTGGATCGAAGATATCAATGCTGACCCACGTTGGGATCGACGGCTAGGCGAGGCTAATAGCCTGCAATTACGCTCGCTACTGTCGTTGCCGCTGCTGCTCGAAGAACAGGTCGTTGGGGTGATTCAGATTTTCAATCCACAACGCTCTGAGCCGCGCTTGCTCAAACTCTTGGGCAATCGCATGGCTGCCGAAGTCGAAAAAGCACGCTTGTTGAAAAAAAGCCAGCAGCGTGAATCGCGCTTGAGTGCCTTGGTCGAGATTGTGGGCCATATTGGTTCGACCCTCGACCGCACAACCTTGCTGAATTTGATTATCGATTATGCGCGAATTTTGCTTGATGCCGAGGCCAGTTCGCTGTTTTTGACTGAGCCAGAATCGGGCGATTTGATTTTGCAGCATTCAACTGGCCATTTGCATGAACGAGTTCAGTCGGTGCGTTTGGCCAAAGGCCGTGGCATCGCAGGCTATGTCGCTGAAACTGGCGAGACAATCTGTGTTGGCGATGTCAAGCGCGATCAACGCCACGATGGCAGTGTTGATCAGATGACGGGCTTTGATACCCGTTCGATTTTGGCTGTGCCATTGCGCACTCGTTGCATTACCTTTGGCCGTGAACGAGCGCAATCCGAGGAACATCTGATTGGCTGCATCGAGGTTTTGAATAAACGCGATGGCCGTTTCGATGATGATGATAAATTGTTGTTGCAAACGTTGGCGCGGCAAGCTGCAACCGTGCTTGAAATTGCCGATTTGTATGCTGATGTCAACGAGCTGTTTCTCGATGTTATTCAAGCCTTGACAGCGGCGATTGATGCCAAAGACCCGTATACCGAAGGCCATTCTAAGCGGGTTTCGGAATTTGCCGTGGCGATTGCTGAGGAATTAGAGCTTGAGCCAAGTTTTATTCACCACCTACGCATTGGTGCGATTTTGCACGATGTTGGCAAAATTGGCATTAGCGATGGGGTGCTGAAAAAGCCTGGGCGCTTGACCGACGATGAATTTGGTGAGATGAAATCGCATCCGGAAATTGGCGAGCGAATTCTCGGCCATATTCGGATGTTGCAAACTGAGTTGCCTGTGATCATTCAACATCACGAGCGACTTGATGGCAGCGGCTACCCCTATGGCTTAGCCAAAGGCCAAATTTCACTCGGCGGACGGATTGTTGCCGTGGCCGATGCCTTTGATGCTATGACCTCTGACCGACCGTATCGCAGAGGCTTACCAACTGAAGAAGCGTTTCGACGTTTGCGGGCTGGAGCCGACACAGAATTTGATGCTGTCTGTGTTGAAGCACTCTGGCAAGCATTAAATCGTGGGCGAGTTCGCCCGCAACGGCTGCGTGATGACATTGGCGACCATCGGATTATTAACGATGCAACACCATTTCGCACGCCACTAACACCATCGGCTTGAGCAGGCTGGGTTTTCGGGCATTTGCGCGGGCTATGGTGGGTTTGTTGGTCAACAGCATGGCTGTTTGGCCTGAATTTAGTCTGATGAAAGGAAAACTCGCACTTTACGCGAGTTGTAATAGATATGCCATTCCAACGCCCAAAACGCCGTAGCCCACAGCGCGGCCCGCAATCGAATGCCGCTCGTCCAGCACGACCTGGCCGACCTGGCTCACGCCCCAATCAAGCGCCAACTCGTGGCCCACGCCATGATCCTGCTGGCCGCCCAGCAGGTGCAGCTCCTGCCGGAGCAGTGCGCCAGCGAGCATTTGTTAAACAGCCAACGGTTGATATGAGTCGTCCGTTGTTTGCGGTGCAAACCCAACCTGGGGTTGGCCAATTATTGTTGGCCGAAATTAATGCCACCTTGCAAAAACCAATGCTGGTTGCCCAACGCCACGTTACCCAAAAAGATGATATGTTGTTGTTTCATACCGACACCAACTCTAAAGAATTGTTTAATTTGCGGACTGCCGAAGATTTATTTGTGGTGGCAGCGCGGGCTTTCAACATCTCACCTGATCAAAGTGGCTTGAAGCAAATTCATGCTGCGGTCAAAAATAGCCCGTTGGTGCCAACCGCCCTGCGGGTTTTTACACTCAACGGTGGTCGCACGCCTAAAATGACCAGTTTTCGGGTGGTCACGCGGGTTACGGGCAAGCAAGATTTTGCCCGTAAAGCCGTGGGGATCGCCGTCGCCGATGCTGTGCGCGATAACTGGCCAGGCCGCTGGAAATTGGTCGAAGAAGAAGCCGATGTTGAAATGTGGGTAACCCTGTTTGGTAGCGAAATTGTGGTTGCGATTCGGCTTTCAACTGGCGGTATGCGCCATCGCATTCAGCGGGTGGTTGATCGTCCGGCGGCCTTACGGCCTGCGATTGCTGCAGCAATGGTACGACTCTCCAACCCGCAACCGACCGATGTCTTTTTAGATGCCATGGCTGGCACAGGAACAATCATTGCTGAACGAGCAGCAGTTGGCCCGTTTGAGCGGCTGATTGCTGGCGATAAGAGCCGTGAAGCAGTCAAAGCTCTGAGCCGTAACTTGGCAAGTGTTGGCGGCGATTTAGCCATTCGCCGTTTAGATGCCACTGACTTACCATTCCAACCAGGCGAAATTAACAAGCTCGTCACCAATTTGCCCTTTGGTAAACAAGTCAACAATATCGATGAATTGCATCAACTCTATTCTGGGGTCTGTGCAGAATGGGCGCGAATCGTTGCGCCTGGCGGCATGATCGTGGCGCTGGCTGCCGAAATCGATGTGCTGCGCGAAAAAATCAATGCTACTCCAGAATTACGAGTTCGTGGAACCTTCCCAATCGCTGTATTGGGTCAAACGGCCACGATTGTGCAACTTGAACGTCGTAGAATGTAGTGATGTTGGCTTTTGGGCCGCATTGCGAAAGAGGTATAACCATGGAAAAACCAATTGTGGCGATTGTTGGCCGACCTAACGTTGGCAAATCGACCTTGTTTAATAAGCTAATTGGCGAGCGCCGCGCGATTATTGCCGATGAAGCTGGCACAACTCGCGACCGCCAATATGGCGAAACAATCTGGAATGGCCGCGTATTTACGATTGTGGATACAGCTGGTTTATTGGTTGGCGATGATGACCCGAACTTGCCTTTGGCTGAAATTGTGCGCCGTACTCACCAACAAGCTCAATTGGCGATTGACGAAGCCGATGTGATTGTGTTTATGGTCGATGTGCGTGAAGGCCTGATTGCTGCTGATGAAGAGGTTGCCGCCTTGTTACGCCGCAGCAGCAAACCCGTGGTTTTGGGTGTAAACAAAGCCGACACCGAAGATCGCCGCCAAAATGCTGTCGAATTCTATAACCTTGGCTTGGGCGACCCAATTGCCTTGAGCGCCTATCATGGCACTGGCTCAGGCGATTTGCTCGATGAAATTGTCCGCAATTTGCCAGCTGGCCAAGAAGAAGAGGAAGACGACAATTCGCTGAAGATTGCGATTGTCGGGCGGCCAAACGTTGGTAAATCGAGCTTATTGAATAAATTGGTCGGCGAAGAGCGGGTAGTTGTCAGCAATATTCCAGGCACAACGCGCGATTCAATCGACACCAAATTGACCTATAAAGGCATTCCAATCACCTTGATCGACACCGCTGGGATTCGGCGGCGTGGCTCGATTGAGCAAGGAATTGAACGCTACAGCGTGTTACGCACGATGAAAGCAATCGAGCGTTGCCATATTGCCTTGATTTTGGTCGATGCCCAAGAAGGCCCAACCGCCCAAGATACTCACGTTGCAGGCATGGTTTTGGAAGCCAACAAAGGTTTGGCGATTATCGTCAACAAATGGGATTTGATCGATAAAGCCAAATTCAGCTACGAAGATGCTAAAACTACGATGTCGCAGGTGTTTCACTTTGCGCCGTATGCGCCGATTGAATTTATTTCGGCGAAAACTGGCCAACGCGCTACTAAAGTGCTCGATATTGCCCAAACAATCCAGAGCGAACGCAACAAACGAATAAGCACCTCGGATATTAACAACTTGTTGCGGGCGGCGGTGCGCGAACATCCACCAACAGCAATGCATAAAGGCGCTCACTTGCGCTTATTCTATGCAACTCAAGCCCAAGTCGAGCCACCAGTGTTCTTGTTCTTCTCGAATGCGCCAGAACAAGTACACTTTGGCTATAAGCGCTACCTCGAAAATCGCATTCGCGAGCAATATGGCTTTATTGGCACGCCAATTATTTTGGTGTTCAAGGGTCGCGAGGAAGAGCAAACCGTCTCGGTTTCCGGCAAACGCTAACTTTCCTAACGTTCGATCAAGCAGAAAGCACTTTAATCAATCACGATTAAGGTGCTTTTTGTTTGGAATTGTGTGATCTTGTTGATAAAATTGTTTTTGCTGTTGGCAACGATAGATTGCTAATACCACAATTATGGCTGGAGATATAAACATGATGCTATTGATCCATTGATTAATATTTTCTGGTTTAATAATATTTGTGAAAATTTGCTTATTTGTATTAATAAATTGCTCTGACATAGGCTCTCTTGCGAAATTTGAAAAGAATCGATCAATCGAATTCATCGTAAACAGATGAAACTCACATACTAAAACGAAAATGCACATATAATGATGAATATACAGCATATCTGATTTTATTAATGAAACTAGGGCGATCATTGAGTAGAGGAAAGATAAACCAATATACATTGAGAAAATTATTGAAATTCCATAAAGCACAATATTGAGATGAAGATTAAGCGTGCCGAGCATAAATAATAAAAGGATATAAGTTGTAACACCGATTAATGCATATAATAATGATTTTTTGATTCCAAACCAAAATATTTTGAATACTGAAATGTTTGATGACGGAATTGTATACATTAACGATTCCTTTACTCAGTTTTAGGCAAAATTAGCGCTTCTTCTTGGCCATACAACCACCAACCCCAAAGCGCAGTAACTAACCCCAAACTGCCCAGTGTGAGCATATTCCACATGCGCTCATGATGCAGTTTAAGATACATTTCATGGCTATCTAATGGGAAAAAGAGATATTGCTTAAATTGTTCAAGGCCGCTGCGCTGCTCCATAACCATAGGCAGCCACCAAAATGGGGCAACCCACTGGGTTAAGAGCATGAAGGAAAGGAGCATGGCCCCAATCAAGCTATTGCGGGTCATTCGCGCTAGCCAGTGGCTCAGGCTGAATGCAGTAAACATCGCCAAATTGCTATAGCCAAACACCAACCAATTGTTGGCAACGACCCATGTGCAGAGCATGATCACCAGCCAACTTGGCCCGATAATCAGGCTACTGCGCATCCACCAGAGCCGCCGGATGCCAAGGCCCGTGGCTGCACTCAATTCAATCGTGGGGTCGTCGATTAAACAACCAACGCTGAGCCAGACGATAATCGTGGGCATAATTGTTTGAATTAGCAGCATTGCATTGTAATAGCTGAGAGTGATCGCCCAGAGTGATAAGCCCGTTATGCTGCTCAAACTGCTGATCCAGCGCCAGCGCACAATCCGCGCTTGGCTGCGCCAGAGTGCTAGTGACTGCATGGTTGGTACGCGATTTAGGCGCTGGCTCGTTGCATCATCCATAAATAGGCTTCCTCTAGGCCAATGCTGCTCGCTGGTTTGGCATTGCTACCAACTGGCGGCTGCCCAACAATTCGATAATGGTAGCCGTGTTCATCGTTGCTGCTGCTAACAATCGCTAATTGCTGGTCGTAGATCGGGGTTGGGCTGGTCATTTCCCAGGTTACTTGGGCCGCCCGCGCTTGCTCTAACAAGTCGTTTAAGCCGCCTGCATATAAAATAGTTTTTTTGAGCATAATCACTTGGCGGCAGGTTTGCACAATATCCTCAACAATGTGGGTCGAGAAAATCACTAAGCGTTGGTTGCCCAGTCCGGCTAGCAAATGCCGAAAACGCAGCCGTTCTTCGGGGTCTAAGCCAGCGGTTGGTTCATCGACGATCAACACTTTAGGATCGTTGACAATCGCTTGGGCAATGCCAAGCCGTCGTTGCATGCCGCCGGAAAGTTGGCGAGTTGCTTTATTGGCGTGGTCGCTTAGGCCAACATACTGAATGCTGCGTTCGACCGCTGCTTTGCGCTCAGCCGAATTGTGCATGCCCTTGAGCTGAGCAATATAATCGACAAATTCGCTACATGTCCAAGTTGGGTAAAAGGCGGGATGTTGCGGAACATAGCCAAGTTGCTGGCGCAGTTGCGCTAGTTGCTCCGGCTGGGCTAAATCGCAGCCTGCGAGGCTAGCGCGGCCTTGTGATGGTTGTAAAAAGCCTGTCAAAACCCGAATTAAGGTGGTTTTGCCTGCGCCATTTGGCCCAAGCAAGCCGATCATTCCACCTTCAAGCTGCACATTCAATTGCTCAAGCACTTGGTACTTACCATAACGCTTGGAGATATTTTCAAGCTGAATCAAGCTCATGGTGTTGTTTCCTTAAAACACGGTTGATGGGTTATAGATGTGTAACATTGCGATAAATTGCTGATAACCAAGATAGAGGCTGAGGCAACTCAGTACAAGTCCTAGCCCAATCCATGCTGGTTGCATCTGGAGTGGTTCGGCAGTGTGACCAAACCATAAGCATTTGCCCAAATAGCCAAACAAGCCCAAACCAGCCAACCCAAGGCTTGGCAAAATCCATGGAATTGGATCAGCCCAGGCAAATAAAAAGACATTGGTGCTGGGAATAATTGCTAACCAGCGTAACGGATTAAAGCCTGGCGTAAGCGTCCCTTTGAGAATTTCTGGACTAAGCAGGATAACAAAGGCGAAAATATATAGCCAATAGCCGACCGATGTTATCAGACCTAGCCAATAATGTCGTCGCAAGCATAATAACAACACAAATATTGGTACCATGCTAAAGAAGGTCTTGAAGAATAATTGCCATGGAAAACGCATTGAAATAAGCACATTCTGACCATTATGATGGAGAACAGCACCTATTTTGCCCTTACCACCAAAAAATAACAAGATAATTGCACATATCACAATAATAATCAGTGTTGCAATACTATACGCTAGTAAGCGCCCAAGACTATAGTTGAATAAATTATAGCGGGTGTTCCATAAGATTTCACGCACTTGTAGATCGCGCTTGCTTTCGTGTACAAATACAATTGCTAAACAGGCACAACATTGAGTGACTAATGTATACATAGCATCACCCTGTAAACCAAGAAACGTACTGAATACTACTAATAAAGGTAGCATAACCCATAAAAAGCGATTACGGCTAATAGTTCGTAGAGATCCAAGACAAAATGTTCGTATCATAGGATGATTCTCAAGTCGATGGATGCTAATATTATTTAGCATCCATCGGAAGCTTAGGTTAAAGAATTATGGATGGGCTTTGGATGAGCTTGTACTTTTAGTGACGGTCGGATTTGACCATGTATGACTTGCACTAACATCGGCATTGTGTAGCCCTGGTGCATAAAATGAACAAGAATCCTCAACCCCCACCGATGAACCTGTATCCGAATCAGAGAAGGCGCAGGTTCCATTTGCATATACACCGCTAACTTTTAACGACCCATTAACTGTTACACCATGACTTGCTCCAGTTGGATCATCAACCGAGCTAGAGCCACCACCTGCTACGCGTGCTGGCCATTCCCGCCAGGAACCACTGCCGTAATTAATCGTAGCAGCATTTGTTGCTGCAAACGCTTCTCCCGCACTCGCTGCGCCTAACACAATTGCTAATGCGATAATCCCTCGACCAATGAACTTAACCATAAATCTTCACTCCTGATCTAATAATCATTATATTTATACTATTAATAATTATTTTATTTGTCAAGTATTAATTTATTTGATTTAGAATTATATTTTGTATTTTTAAATACAAAATAATAGCATATTTATTATATGCATAATAGTTCTGGTATTTAAATGAATGTAATTAAAAATCTTGACGTATTTATATATCCTTATAAAGGCTTATTTTTAGATATAGCGAAAAGACCAATGAATTATTGGCATTTGGCGAGGGATTAAATGATGGAGGAGTTTGATGAGTGATTATGCAATATAATCGACGGGCTTCTCTCGCAGCAAACCGTTGCCCACGATTATAACGAGATTATTGTGCCTGTCAAGCAATTACTGCGCTGCTGATCAATTTGGGGGCGATCAGCAGCGCAATCGAGCCAATCAATTAGGCTAATTCGCCAAGTAAACCACGCGAGATAACCATGCGCAGAATTTCCGATGTGCCTTCGCCAATCGTCAGCAAACGCGTATCGCGATAGTAGCGCTCAACTGGATATTCGCTGCTATAGCCGTAGCCGCCAAAGATTTGCACGGCGTTGCGGCAGGCGCGTTCTGAGGCTTCCGAGGCATAGAGCTTGGCAATCGCTGCTTCGCGAGTGAATGGTTTGCCGTTTTCTTTGAGCCATGCGGCACGTAAAATCAGCAAACGGGCAGCTTCTAGCTCAGTATCCATATCAGCCAACATATTGCTGATCGATTGATAGCTGCCAATCGCATGACCAAAGGCTTGGCGCTCACGGGCATAGCTGACCGCAGCTTCCATCGCAGCCACACCTAAACCAATCGCCATTGCCCCGATCGAAATCCGCCCGCCATCGAGCACTTTGAGGAATTGCACAAAGCCATCGCCCTCGGCTCCTAGTAGGTTTTCAAGCGGAACCCGCACATTATCGAAGGTGATGGCGTGGGTATTCGAGCCACGTAAGCCCATTTTGTGCTCAGGGCTGCCGAAATGCACGCCTGGCGTACCTTTAGGAATGATGATCGCGCTGATGCCACGCTTGCCGCGATCTTTGTTGGTAATGGCGGTGGCAATCAGGTGGCCTGCTTCGGCGGCGTTGGTGATCCACATTTTTGCGCCATTGATCACCCATTCGTTGCCATCGCGCACGGCGGTGGTGCGGGTTGAGCCAGCATCCGAGCCAGCATGGGGTTCAGTTAAACCAAATGCTCCAAGGTAACGACCTTCAGCAGCTGGCCGTAGAAATTGCTCTTTTTGTTGATCGTTACCAAACATGGCGATTGGGGCACTGCCCAAACCAACATGGGCTGCATAGGAAAGCGCCGTCGAGCCACAACAACGGGCAATTTCTTCGACTGCAAGCGCTGCGCTAATCGCATCGGCTCCTGCGCCGCCCAATTCTTCAGCAAAAGGCAAGCCCATCAAACCCATATCGGCCATTTTTTGCCAGGTCGAGGCTGGAATTTGGGCTTTTTCATCAACGTCTTTGGCTTTGGGCAATAACTCGCGCTCAGCAAATTCACGCACACTTTGACGTAACTCTTGCTGTTCTTGGGTTAACTGGAAATCCATTGAGCATATCTCCTATGATTTGGTCGGCTTCGTTGCCTAATTGTAGTATACCAAGAAGTTGTCGGAAGGATGAAGGATGAAGTATGAGGGATGAAAGCAAGAGCCAAAAGTCAGAATTGAGCTTGGGAATATTGTAAGAATACAAAGTTTATCGACCTTCGTGCTCTTCGTGTTCTTCGTGGTTAAATTTCATCCTTCATTCCTCATCATTCATCCTTATAATTAAGTTTCTTCATCGATGAAGGCCACATGGCGGAAGGTGGTTTGGTCTTCGATGCTGGCCCCAAGTGCGCCCACAATCAGCCCAATGATCGTAACCGTGCCAGCCAAGGCCAGATTATGTTCAAGCGACAGAAGCGCAAAATCAGTCCAGCGTTCGGCTAGCTCATTCGGCACTACCCAAATCACCAGCATTGCGGCGCTGATTAGCAGCAATACCATCGAAAGCATCGCACCTAAAATCGTCAGGATAATCGCGAAATCGGTTACGACAACTTGCTCAGTCAGCCGAAAGCGGGTGCGGCGGGTGAGCAAGCGTTGGCGCGTCACTACAAAGGTGGTGGTTCCCGCAATCGTGATTCCTAAAGCGCCAGCTACCTCAGCTAATGGCAAGCGCACGCCAACATCCCACACTTCGGCGGTAAAGAGCAGAATTAGCAAGGTTGATAATGCTGCGCCCGTAAATTTAGTCAGATGCCAAACCAAAATCCATGGGCGGTTACGGGCAACTGCGGCGATAATTTCGCGACCTGAGCGCACCAGCACCCGCAAGGTAAAAAAGAATGGATTGCGCGATGATTGACCAGTTTCTTCAACCCGCAGGTCGGCAACTTCGGTCAGCGATTCGAGCATCCACTCATGCTCCTCGCTACTAAAATCATGCACTGCATCGAGATCTTCGGGCACACGCGGCACGCTCATTGGGCTACTGTGATCGTCATTATGCGGCAAGGCCAATAAATCGCCCAGCAAATGTAAAAATAAAGCCCAAATTCGATTGCTCAGCACCAATTCGCGCTCAGCTTTGCGGACCATCGAGCGCTGAGCAGTTGGGTCGAGCCGCGCAGTCGAGATCGCCGCTGCATCAAGGCCACTGGCGGGCGTGCCAAGCGTATATTGTTTGCTCAGGGAATGCAGATCGGTCGCGGTAAAGGCAATCGCAAAATCCCAGCCCTTGGTCAAACGCTCGGTCACCGCCATATCAATTAAACGAATTGGCTCGGCCAGCACATCGCCAGGGTCAGGGTCGGGGCGCACCACAATTGGCACACGCCACGAAAATTCAGGGAAGTGCTGGCGTAAATATTCGCGAGTTCGTTCGCGAGCCGTGCGAATTGCGCCTTCGTCGATTTTTTCAAATGTGCCAATTAACACCCAACCAATTTCAACCAATGGTTTCTTGGGTGGCTGATCCTCACGGGCGCTATTCCACAAGTATTCCTCTTGGATGGTTGTAGGCTCGATCATGGCTTCGCTCATAAGTTGCGCTCCCACGCTTGGGCGATGGCAATTTTGCTAGCCCGATCTTTATAAACAATCCAAATCAGCACATCGCCCGCCTTGGCTGGTTGGGTCAGTTCATTAAAAGCAGCTTCATCGCCCTCTAGCTCAGTGATCGCGGCAGGATCAAGGCCAGCAGCACTGGCCGCAGCAATCATCAATGGCTCTAAAACGCCTGGTTCACGTCCACGCAAAAACCATGGGTCGCGTTTGAGGATCAAGCGATCGACATGCTGAGCGATGATCGTCATTTGCTCTTGAATTTGTTGGTCGGTACGATCGCCAGTGCCACTGAACACCATGGCAATTTTTCCATTGGCGGTACGGAGTGGCGCGGCGCTGGCTAATAATACCCGCAGTCCATCGCTATTGTGCGCATAATCAATTAACAAGGTGATGCCATCGCGCTGAAATTGATTCAAACGGCCTGGATTATGCTCGGCATTTGGTTGAAATCCAGCGAGGCCAAGCGCAATCTGGCCAGCACTTAATCCAAACGCAAACAGTGCGGCAGCAGCAGCCAAAGCATTGGCGATATTGTGCTGAGCCACTCCGCCAAAGCTCAAGGGCAACTCAGCCACCGCAATTAATGCTTGGGTTTGGCCCGCATTGGCGAGGATTAATTGGTTAGCATCGAGATATAAACAGGTTTGTTGGTTCTGTTGCGCTTGCACAATCAAGGGATTATTGGCTTGCAAACTAAACCAGATAATAGGGGCTGTTGCTTGAGGGGCAACCACCTCAACTAACACTGGATCATCAGCATTCAAAATAACGGCTTTTTGGGCGGCACGCACGATGGTGGCCTTGAAATGAGCCATTTCGGCGACGGTTGCCAAACCGCGATCTGGCAGATGATCGTCGGCAACATTGGTTAACACCGCAATCTCGCAATGGTTGAAGGCCAAGCCACGGCGCAATAAACCACCGCGAGCAGTTTCCAACACAGCCACCTCGACCGCTGGATGGCTCAGCACCCGTTGCGCCCCACCAAAACCCGTCCAATCGCCTTGCTCAATTGCTTGGTTGTTAATCCAAACGCCGTCGGTATCGGTGCGGCCTGTTTGGTAGCCCGCCGTGCGCAGGCTAAAATCGATCAAGCGGGTCGTGGTGGTTTTGCCGTTAGTGCCACTAATCGCAATAATTGGCAAGGTTTGGTGCGTGCTAAGGTCGAATTGAGCGGCATTTTGGCGATAACGACCATAGCCAATCCACCAAGCTTCAGCCTCGCGCCAAAGTGGCAAGTGTTGCTTGGCTAAATCGTGCAATTCGTTTGGAATTTGCTCCTGCGCCAGCATAGCCTGAATTTCAGCAGAGCTAGCGGCTGCATCTGTGCTTGCCAATTGCTCAAGCAGCAGCGCTAAACTTTCGGGCGTGGCGGTTCGCCAAGTAATTGCATATTCGCCCAAGCTTGGGTGGTGTTGTAAAACAGGCTCAGCATGGGCAATGCCATAGTTGGCACAGGCTAGCGCCACTTGTTTGAGCCAAGCATCGATCTCCACAGTTTCGCCAACCAGCCGAACTAAAGCAACCGGGGCATGAGCATAGCCATTTGGCCCTTCTAAGGCCCGAATATCACGAAACTCCAGCATAGGCCACCAACCTTAATTCAGCGCGAATCTAGGCTTAATGGTACATACACCGCCCAAAAAAGCAATTGACCAGAATGCTACGCTCAGCATAATGTTGAGTCTTGACAATTAAAGACTATTTCATCTATAGTTGGCACTTAGTAATTACATTGTAATTACTAAGTGCAATTTATGTAGTGCGAGGAATGCTGTTGTGCGGGTTATTTTGGCTTGTATCGCCTTGTTGGGGTTGGTAGGGGTTGCGGCAGCTACGCCGCAGGTGGTTTCGTATTCCAATGGTTGGGAGCAGGGAATTACGGGCAATGGGATGTGGAATCATACCCAAATTATGGCCGATGATCGTTTTCAACGGGTGCAGCAACCAGTGCGCAAGGGTCAGTATGCGGTGCGCGTGGAAGTTCGGCCTGGCGATGATCCCTTAGGTTCGTCGGGCGAGCGGGCTGAGGTCTCGATCTTGAAGGGTTTGGATGGCCGCGCAATTCAAGAAAATACTCAAAGTGGCGTGCAATATATTGCGTTTAGTGTGCGTTTGGCTCACGATTGGCAAGCCCCCGAAATTGAAGCTGGGGCTGGGCGTTGGGGGATTTTGGCGCAACTGCATGGCCCAGATACCCTGATATTTCCACCAGCCTTTTCGTTTCAAGCCCTTGATGGCTATTCGGTCGTATTTTATAGCGGCGATCTCGATTCAACCACTGAATCGTTGCGCAACCAGCGCTTTGCTTTATGGGATGCAACCCTGAATTTAGGGCGCTGGACTGATTTTGTTTTTCGGATTGATTTTGCCGAAGATTTTACTGGCACGTTTGATGTGTGGCGACGTGATGAGCAAGAACTCGACTTTCGCCATGTACTCAGCCTTGATAATCTGCCAACTCTGCAATACAAATCAAGCGAAGGTAGCGTTGGCGACCACTATTGGAAGCATGGCTTTTATCGCTCGAAGCAAACTCGGGTAACCAACGTGCTTTGGCTTGATGGATTTAGTCGGGCAACCAGCTTTGATGAAGTGGTTGACGCGGCCTTTCCAACCCAACCAATTGTCAATCTCTATTTGCCGTTGGCGCGACGTTAACCCTTAATCAAATCAACCCCCGATCGATCGGCTCAGATCGGGGGTTGATTTGCATCAGCAATTATTCGCCACCAAGCTCACGAGCGCGACGATACGCCGCCCAAACTCCATCGGCTAAAACCGTCCGCAAACGACCTTTTTCGAGTTCGTAAAGCGCTGCGGCGGTGGTTCCGCCTGGCGAAGTGACCATATTGCGTAATTCGGCGACATGCTTGCCCGATTGGGCCGAGTAGCGCACTGCCCCAATCACGGTTTGTTCGACCAGTTGCGCTGCGATCCGACGAGGAAAACCCATATGCACGCCAGCATCGATCAAGGCTTCCATTACCATAAAAACATAGGCTGGACCTGTGCCCGAGAGCGCTGTGGCCATATCCATAAATTTCTCGTCCTCAACCTCAACTTCCTCGCCAATCGCGCTGAGCACGATTTTGGCCCAACCACGTCGCGCTTGATCAAGCCCCTTGCTGGCTGTCCAAACCGTAATTCCTTCAGCAATTTGGGCTGGAGTGTTGGGCATCGAACGGGCGATTGCGCTATGTCCGGTGGCTTCGGCAATTTGGCGCATCTTAACCCCAGCCAACACTGAAACAATCAGATCATCGGTTTGAAATGCGCCGTTGAGTTGGGGCAGCACTTGCTCAGTCATCTGAGGCTTGATGCCCAAAATGACCACATTGCCCCAGGTTGCGGCCTCGCGATTATCGCCAGTAGTGGCGATGCCCCAGCGTTGTGATAGCTCGCGGCGACGCTCAGGGCGTGGGGTGGCGGCCAAAACTTGGGTTGGTTGCACTAATTCGGCTTGGAGCAGGCCACCGATGACGGCCTCGCCCATGGTGCCTGTGCCAATAACTGCAACATTGAGATTGGTTAACATGGTCTGGTGTTCTCCATGATTGGCTGAAGGTTCACAGGCTCCATTGCCTAGCCGCAACGCTGCGGAAATGTTAATGTTGATCCACGAAGGGCGAGGGACGAAGGATCAGAGGAGTTAATGCAGCTTGTTTTAAGCTTCTGACCTCTAGCCCTTGAATCCTAACCCCTGACCCCTAGCCCCTGAATCCCGACCCCTCGTTCCTATGTTCTATGCTCTGTGCTCTATGTTCTTAATACTCTTCACCACTTGATCAAGCGCGATTGTCTCGACCACCCCAGTTGCCCGTTGGCGTAGCTCGACAACATTTTGCTTGAGGCCACGTTCGCCAACCGTAAGCCGCAATGGTATGCCCAATAAATCAGCATCGTTAAATTTGACTCCCGCCGATTCATTGCGATCGTCGTAGAGCACGCTGAGGCCAGCATCGCTCAATTGTTGATAAAGTTGATTGGCGGCCTCGCTGACCGTGGCGCTGGTGCCAAGTTGTA